>CAZFOG010000048.1:230-14901 GCA_964520685.1 uncultured Nitrospiraceae bacterium
GCCCATCACAGCAGTGCCGCAATCAGACCCTTGATACCGCAATCCGTGTACAATACGCACACAGTTTCCATCGGCTTTCGGAGGAATAGCGTTCCATGCAGGTTTCGTGCATCGTTTCGGGTGGACAGACAGGGGTGGACCGCGCAGCACTGGATGTGGCTCTGCGTCTGGGTATCGGCTGCGGCGGGTGGTGCCCCAAGGGACGGTTCGCCGAGGACGGCGTCCTCTCTTCGAATTATCCTCTTAAGGAAACACCCAATCCGGTGTACGCGGAACGCACGGAATGGAATGTGCGCGACTCGGACGGCACACTCATCCTGACCTGGGGGCCTCCCGCGAACGGCACCGCCTTCACGGCGGACATGGCGCGCAAACACAACAAGCCCGTGCTGATTATCGACCTCGAGACGAAAGAAAGCAGTCCCCTGCAGGTGGAAACCTGGGCTCTGGAAAACGGGATCCGCACGCTGAACGTGGCCGGCCCTCGCGAGAGCAAATGCCCGGGGATTTACCAGGACGCCTCGGCGTTCCTCGAGGTGTTCCTATCGCGTGGGTGACTCTTCGCCGTGTCAGTTCCCGCGGTAAGGCGGCACAGCGGAACAGCCGGGGTTGACCGCGACATTCTTCGCGAACACCTCGAGCGGGACCGATGGCCCCGGGTTGCTGCATTCCCGCTCGAATAACGCAGTCAGATGCGAGGCCAGGCGTGCGGCCTCCAGGGTCTCAATGTGTTGCCGTGTCAAAATTTCGATAGGCTTCCCCGCCTTGAACAGGATAATGTTGGGTGAGGACTCCACATAGTCCGGGATGTAGGCTCGCGCGCGGCTCGTCGCGGGAATATCCACTCCCGCGAACACCGTATAGAGACGGTCCGGAATCACATGGTGCTGCAGTGCACGCGTAACGCCGGGCCGGCAACTGGAAGCCGCGCATCCGCATACGGAGTTGATCACCAGCAGCGTGGTCCCGGAAAAGACGTCGCCGAGCACGGCATCCACCTCGCCGGGGGTCCTCAAGGGTATAACGCCTACGTTCGACAGCTCGCGCTCCATGGGCGCAACGGCCTCGAGATCGTACAGCGATTGCATCGCAGTCTCCTCTGTCTATTCTCACAACGCCCCATGCCCCAAGGCCTTAAGGGCGCACCCCACCTCATCGGACGTTACTCGCCCGGATACGAGGGAAACGATTGACAGAAGGGCTCATATTCCCGCGAGGGCGGAGCAGCAAACAGAAGGTGGCTGGGGTTGCCACGTCGGATCTCAAAGGGAGGCATCAAGCTGCTTGGACCTTGGCGACTTCATTGATTGTCGAGTTGGCTAAGCAAGGTAAGCGACTGCTATCGCTACCAAAGCGATAAGTATCAGTGCCAAGAGAATCAACGTAGGGATGCCGAGCGCGCTCAAACAGCCCAAGCTCTGCGAGCGGCTTTTGGGACCATCACTTCGGGAAGGCATGAATACTCTCTCCTTTCACAAGACCGTGATGGCATTGATACAAACATACCGAGGATTCTATTCTCCATAATGAATCTGTCGGCATCGGTCGGTCTCAGACACTATCTCAAAGACGAGATGCCTTGGAGAGAAGAAATCAGGGCCGAGACCGGCACAAAAACGCAACGTTTTGCATCTGTTCGACTTCCGACTCAGGTGTATTTCGGCAGATAGTCGCCGTGGGCCTCGATGAGTTCATCGCAGAGGGATACGATTTCGTCGATAGTCAACTCCGCGGCGGTGTGGGGATCGAGCAGGGCCGCATGGTAGATGTAGTCCTTCTTGCAGGTCAAGGCCGCTTCGATGGTCAGTTCCTGCACGTTGACGTTGGTGCGGGTGAGCGCGGCGCATTGGGGCGGCAGGTCGCCGACGTAGGTCGGGTGTATGCCGCTGCGGTCCGCGACGCACAGCACCTCGACGCAGCAGTTGTTGGGCAAATTGGTGATCAGCCCCTTGTTGAGCACATTACCGCCGAAGGTGTAGGGGGTGCCGGTCTCGAGGGCGCCGAAGATGTAGGAGGCATATTCCTCGCCCCGGTCATGGGAAAGCGATTCCTCGTTCAGCAGCAGCTTCTTCAATTCGCCCCACGCCTCGATCTGGGCGACACAACGGCGGGGGTATTCGTCCAGCGGAATCTGGAAGCGGTCGATAAGTTCGGGCGCCTTGGTCTTGATGAACCACGGCGTATATTCGCTGGTGTGTTCGCTCGACTCGGTCACGTAATAGCTGAACCGTTTCATGAGTTCGAAGCGCACGGCGTCCTTGCTCTTGTTTTCCGGCAGTTCGGCGCGCTTGCGGATCTCGGGGTAGAGGTCCTCACCCTTGCGCGAGATGCTTAACAGCCAGCCCTGGTGGTTGATGCCCGCGATCTCCCATTTCAGGTTGTCGCTGGGCAGGCCGAGCATCATGCAGAGGTTGGAGGCGCAGACCTGCACGCTGTGGCACAACCCGACGATGCGGAGGTCCGTGGCTTTCTGCAGAGCACCCGTGAGAATGCCCATGGGATTGGTGTAATTGAGCATAACCGCGTCGGGGCAGACCTTCTCCATGATCCGGCAGTACTCGAGCATCACGGGGATGGTGCGCAGACCGCGGAAGATGCCGCCGATGCCAAGCGTGTCGGCGATGGTCTGGCGAAGGCCGTATTTCTTGGGGATTTCGAAGTCGATAACGGTCGCGGGCTCGTAACCGCCCACCTGTATCGCGTTGACAATGTAGTCTGCGCCTTCGAGGGCTTTGGCCGCATCTTCGGCGAGAAAGGACTCGTAGGTGGCGTTGGTGCCGAGGGTCTTGTTGATGTTGGTCATCATCACCTGCGACACATTGAGGCGGTCGGGGTCGAGGTCGACCAGCGTCACGTGCGCATCCTTGAGGCTGTCCTCATGCAGACAGTCCCCGAGGACATTCTTCGCAAATACCGTACTCCCCGCGCCCAGAAAACAGATCTTCGCCATGCAAGTATCCTCCTTGGGAAAACGTGGAGTGATGATACCCTCTGGGGCAGAGGCACTTCAAAAGCCCATGGACCGGGCAGACTCAGTGGACCGAGAGCAGGGACTCCGGGCGCAGTGAAGCTGCGGCGGAACTCCGCCTTGAGAAGATACACCGGTCAGCCGGAGTCTTACGTGGAGACGGTGATGTCGAGGGCCCCGACCCAGTGAGCGGCATGGTTCTTCCAGGGCTGGGGCGGCGTGCAGTCGAAAACACAGAGGAACTTGCGCGGGCCGATGGGCAGGACATCGGTGTAGCCGGTGGTCAGGAACGGGGCGAAATTGATCTCGGGCGTCCATGACGTGCCGCCGTCGGCGCTGAAGGTGATGCAGTTGCCCCAGCGGGGATATGCCAGGCCTCCGTATGTGAGCGCGATGATGTCTTCGGACAGGGCCATTCGGGGGAAACACCCGCGCGCCTGGGCCATGGGCTCGGGCGCCGTCCACGTCGCGCCGTAATCCGAAGAGAAGGCGATGACAAGGGGCGCGCTGGGCACGCCGATGCGGTAGTAGGCATCGGCGGGAAGCGTGCCGGGATGGATTCCGTCGCCGGGAACGGTATTCGACAGGTCGTGATACGCATCCGCGGGCTCGGCGAGAGGCGGATTGGCATCGTCGTTGACGAGGCGCATCACGCAGACGATGTGGCCCTCGCCCAGATGAACGATGTTGGGTTCGCAGGGCCCCCAAAGCGTCCATCCCGTCTTTGTGGCTCCGTCCGGGTCCTGGAGATTGTCGAGGCTGGCGACGTGGGCGAGAAAGTCCCACGTCTTTCCCTGATCGGCGGATTTCGCGACAAACGAGCGAAAACGCGAGGGCAAATAGAAGTCCTGCATGGCGGCAACGAGCTCGCCATTGGGCATCTCGAGGGTGTTGCCATGAAACCACTGGGGCCGGTCCTGGTTGAACTCGCCCGGAGGCAGGCGCAGGACGCCGTCCTCGAGAGGCCCCTGCACGGTCTTCCAGTTGTCCAGCGACTCCCATCGTTTGGTGCTGCGCCACCCGGGCTTTCCGGGGATGGCCTTCGTATCGTAGTGATGGGAAAGCGTCTTGCCGCTGCGGAGCTGAATGGTGTTGAGTCCCATGCCATCGAGCACGGTATCCATGGTGCGCCAGGTGTTCCCGAGGTCCTCGGAGCGAATAGCGGCAAGGGGGCCGCCTTCTTCCACGGCCTGAGCCGACAGCACAATGGTGTTGCCGCCGAGGCGGGCAAGCACGGGAAACATGGGGCCGCGCATGATGACGCGGATGGGGCCGAGTGTAACGCGCAAGGGACCGCGCTGCTCCGTCCGGCCGGGAAATGCGGAGACAGGCTCCGTGGCCGGAGCGCGGAATGAGGAGTTATCAACCGATTGGGCGGTTGCGATGCCTCGCCCCGTGAGCGCGGCAAGCAGACCGCCGCCCAGGCCTTGGAAGAACGTACGTCTCTGCATAGGTTAACCGCCCAGCGTTTTGGCCTCCGCGAAGGCCGCTTTCTCCGTGCTGCGGCGTGGAATATATCAGGCTCTACGGTGCATGGCAAACACACCCCCTTGCCTGGTGCGAAATCCGGTGATAGGCTTGAGCCGCAGAACGAACAGACACCGAAATCCCCCCGGGGGGCTGTGAAGAGGAGCGATCAAGCAATGAATCCACTTGTTGCGGCGGTTTTGTGCGCGGTGCTTGCGGCCGTGTGTATCGTGAGTCTGCCGGCCACGGCCCAGGACCCGAAGGAAGGGTTGTGGGTTCATCCCAAGTGCCAGCCGCTGCCGACGGAGACCCTCGGGCCCTTCGTGCGCCTCGTTGACAAGAGCATTCTCACCGTAAACGACTCGCACACACTGGTGAGCAAGGACGAGGGTAAATCGTGGGAGGAGGCGCCGCTCTTCGCAGAAGGGCAGGACTTCAGCGTGAGCAGCGAACGCGCCCTCGTGCGGACCCGTAGCGGCGCGGTCATACTCGCGTTCATGAACCTGAAGGAACAGGATTGGCGGTGGAACAGCACGAAGCACGACGCGGAGCCCGGAACGCAGCTGCCCACATACGCCATGCGAAGCCGGGACGACGGGAAAACGTGGGAGGCGCCGCAGAAGCTCCACGACGAATGGACCGGCTGCGTGCGCAATATGATTGAGACAAGCAGCGGGCAGGTTGTATTCACCAGCATGATGCTGTTGAACAATCCGGGGCGGCATTCGGTTCTGACCTATAGCTCGAATGACGGCGGTGCGACGTGGCGGCGCAGCAACATCATTGATCTGGGGGGCGCGGGGCATCACGGCGGCGTAACGGAGGCCACCGTAGTCGAACTACGGGACGGCCGCTTGTGGAAACTCATCCGCACGAACTGGGGACGGTTCTGGGAAGCATTTTCGGAAGACGCCGGGGTGTCCTGGCGGGTTATCCGGCCCTCGGAGATCGAGGCGAGCAGTGCGCCGGGGCAGTTGATGCGCCTCGCGAGCGGGCGATTGGTGCTGGCCTGGAACAGGGTCTATCCCGAGGGAACAAGCGAATACCCCTTGACGGGGGGCGACAACGAATGGTCAGAGGTTCCGGTGAGCAACCATCGCGAAGAGTTGTCCCTGGCGTTCTCGGAAGATGACGGCAAAACCTGGAGCAAGCCGGTCGTTATTGCGCGGCAGCCAGGGAAATGGCTGTCGTATCCCTATCTCTTCGAAGCAGCGCCCGGTGTCGTATGGCTTACGACAATGCAGGGTATGGTGCGGGTAAGCTTCCTCGAGAGTGACTTCATAAGCGGCTGATAGCACACGCCACAAAAACCGGGGACTGCCCCGTCACGAGCGCCTCTTCGGCGTCATTCGGCGCAGTCCCCGATTTGATTTCTCTGGCCTTCGGATGCCCTATCAGCCTTCTTCGAGCACTTTCAGCCCCATCAGGTTGGCCAGGTGCCGCGCATCCTGCACATGGTCGCCGTAGAAGACCACGCGGTGGAGCAGGGTCATGGCGTCCTCGGTTTCGAGGGCGCTGCTCCAGTTTGCCGCCATCTTGGCCGCATCGCGGACCTCCGTAACGATTTGCGTGCGGCACCCGTGCACGGCCCGTTCGGGGACTTCGATGATTTTGCCCGTCGAAATGAGGATTGTCTCGAGATTCACGAACTTGGTACGGGTGACAACCTGGCCCAGGCGGTACTGCACCTCGGGCACGCAGCCACTGCCGCCGACCTCGGAATGTCCGCGCAGCAAATAAGGGGCCGACTCGCTTTCCGGGCCTTCCATCTTGAGGGGCGCAGTGCAGTGGGCGGTCCAGAGTACGTTGCGCGAGGTATCAAAAGTGGCATTGCCCTGGAACCCGGCCTGCTCGGCGGCGTACTGGAACAGGAGCATGGTAAGGAGCGAGTCCATGTCGCCCTCACACGCCGCCGGTATGCCGCGGTCGCGGAGACGCGTGAATCCCAGGCACGGAAACCCGCGGGGCAACCACCCCATGCAGGTGCCGATTGCCAGGCCGTCGGCGTGTTCCTGCTCAATAAGACGCTCCAACGCGACGCTGACGCGCGCCGCCTTCTCAATATCCTCCTTGGTAGGCTCGATGATCTCCTTGGCGCCATTGGTCCACGCCTCGAACTCAGCGCGTACTGCCGCTTCGTCGGCAGCCGTAATCAGGTCGTCGAAGACTTTCTCCTCGACGGCCACCACATCGGCCCCGAGACGCTTCTTGACTTCCTCCGGCGAGCACGCGGCCTGAGTACCCCGGGCGGGCGGGAAGAGCAGGATTCGGGTTCGCTGCATCATGGGGACGACCCGCAGCAGACGCAGGGCGCGCTCGACTTCGTTGTAGTCACCGGTTGCGAAGAGTGCGACGCGATGCCCGGCACGCAGCCAGCGTGGAGCGTACATCCAGTCGTGGCCGCTTGCGGGCAATGAAAACACCACCATGGGCCGGCCCGCCTCGAGAACCGGCGGAATCACGCGGGTCATGGCGAAATTCTCTGTGTTGATGGCAAGTACCGGAGCATCCGGTCCGGCCTGTTCGAGAAGCGCCTGCGTTTCTTCGGGGCTGCGCGACTGTCCGATAACCAGTTCGATATTGCCCAGGTTCTTCTCGGCTTCCGCAAGGCGGGCCTTGATAGCCTCGACCTGGGTGTTGTCCGCGCCCCAATTGCGGTCTTCCGGTTGCGGCTGCCCCGAAAAGATGACGCAGATGCGCGACTTGCCGCGCGGCCCCGCGGCCGGCACCTGGGAAGCCCACGCGTGGGGCCAGGTCGCGCCGGCCAACAGCATCCCCCCTGCCGCTCCGATCCCAAAGAATTCCCTTCGCGTGCAGTGTTCACACATTGCCGACTCCTTTCCCCCTCATGGTTCGTGTATGGAACAGCTCCTGTGCATCCTCGAGGGCGAGTTGGGGGCAACAAGGCGTCGTGTTGGCTTTGTACTGCTCTGCCCCCAGCGACCGCAGGCGTAATTTCGGGAATCGTCACCCCCTCCAGGCACCTGGCGTCAGGATAGTCCACCACGAAGCGCGGATTCAATCAGACGGGTAAACCGGGCAGTGCCGCAAAATCGGAACTTCTTCGAACCAATGCTGCCCTTGTGAAGATTCGCTGAATCTCTCCTTTTGGGCACGCGATTTGTCCGGGCGGTCCCTTGCGATACGCGATGAATTTCGTGCATACTGGCAGCCGGTCTAGTACACGTGCGGCAACCGCCGCAAATCAGGCAAGGCACGTGCCACAGGGTGCAGGTTCCAGGACCGGCACGCGGTGTGACTCAACGGGAGACTGGGGTATTGCGATGCAGTTAGTGACTTCGCGGTTCGGAGCCATCGAGGTGGACCCCGATACTATCATCACCTTTACACAACCCATTCTGGGATTTCAGGACTACCGCCGGTTCGTACTTCTCCCAGGACCCAGCGAGTACCTCCGCTGGCTGCAATCTACCGAGGCAGGTGAACTCGCGTTTATCCTCATGAACCCCACCGTAGTCGTGCCCGACTACACAATCGAAATGAAATCCGTGGAACTGAGCGAACTGGCCGTCATATCTCTCGATGACCTCGATATCTACACGCTGGTGGTCGTACCGGAGGACAAGGCCAAGGTCCGCACCAACCTGCGAGCGCCCATTCTCATCAATCCCAAGCTGCGCCTCGCAAAACAAGCGCTCCTCGACCGCAGCGACTACCCCATCCAATTCTTTCTTGCACAACCTCAGCAGGGCCACGGACAGGCCCGGGAGACTTCCAATGCTCGTTCTAACCCGTAAAGAGGACGAAAGCATCATGATCGGGGACGACATCGAGGTCAAGGTCCTTGATCTGAAGGAAAGCCAGGTAAAACTGGGCATTGTTGCGCCAAAATCCGTGGCGGTGCACCGGCGCGAAGTATACCTGGCCATCCAGGCCGAAAACACGCAAGCCGCTTCGACCGCGCAGATCGATGCCATCACAAACCTGATTTCAGGATAACGGGCTGGGGGACATCGCACATGGAAGTCATTGTCGATGGCAAAGAAGGTTTCCCGGAAAACGACCAGGCCGAAACAGTCTTCGACCTCGTCGTGGCCATTGGAAGAAGCCTTCAGGAACAGGGACGTTCCATTATGGCCGTTCAGGTGGATGGACAGGCAATCAGCGCCGAGAACCTGATGAACACCATGAAGGACAAGCCGCTCGAACAGGTCCAGCGAATTGCCGTCACTTCCGAAGACACCCGGGCGCTCGTTCAGGAATCCCTGTCTGAAATCGAGAGCTCGCTGCCCGAACTCCCGCTGGTTTGCCAGGAGCTTGCGCGGCTGTTTCAGAGCGAAACGCCCGACGCGGGCTTCGAACCCTTCGAGCGCCTTGCGGCGATCTGGGGCGCCATCAAAGAACGTGAATTGATGGTCGCAAATTCTTTGGAGCTCCCCCTCGAGGACCTCAGGATCGGCGACCAGACGGTCCGCGAATTTCATGATGACCTCAACGGATACCTCCGCGAGGCGGCCGAAGCCCTCAAGTCAGGGGATTCCGTCTTGCTGGGAGACTTGCTCGAGTACGAATTGGCGCCCAGAGCCGAGAAAGAAAGCACAATCGTTGCGCTGTTGAAGAAAGAGGCCGGGCAACAGGCGGGGTGAGTATGGCCGCGCCGCGGATCTTAACGTTCAATTTTCACGAGCCCTACTTGTATCTCATGGCGCGCACGGGCTTGCCTTTCGTCATCGGTGAGTACGAAAACCCGCCCCTCGCGCGAAAATGGTACGAGCGCCACCGCCCCATTCCTCCAGCATTATCGTTTCTTGAAGAGTCCAGATGGCGCCGCGAACTTGCACAGGGACGCTTCGACGTCGTCATCGCCCAGAACGAGACGAATGCAGCCAACATCTGCAAACTGGCCGTCCAGACCCACACGCCCCTGATCGTGGTATGCCACAACCGCCGCACCTTCCTCGAAACGACCATTCCAGACAGGGAGGACTCCCAACACACGACTTTCCAGCGGCTCCTGGACAAACTCCGCGAATTCGCCGAGTTCGTATTCATTTCCGAGAGCAAACGCGACGATTACGGCATTCCCGGCCGTGTCATACGCCCCGGCATCGATGTCGACGATTTCGGCGGTTACACCGGCGAAATCCCGGCCGTGATGCGCGTAGGAAACTGCATGCGCTCGCGAAACCGCATGTTCGACGTCGATTTCCAGGAACAGGTCTGTGCGGGGTTCCCCAACCGCGTCGTCGGGGAGGACCCGGAAATCCCCGAGTCGCAACCGGCCGAATCGTTTGAGGATTTGCGCAACCTCTACCGTAGCTTCCGCTGTTACCTCCACGTAACACGCGAGGAATACGAGGACGGCTATAACCTCGCCATGCTCGAGGCTATGGCCACGGGCATGCCCATCGTTTCCCTCGCAAACCCCACGTCGCCTCTCACGGATGGCAAGGACGGGTTCCTGTCATACGAGCCTGATGTGCTGCGCAGGCATATTGCGCGCCTTCTCGGCGATCTCGAGCTCGCCAGGGAAATCGGCGCCCGTGCACGCGAGACAGTCGCACGTGCATTTCCCATCGCCCCCTTCGTCGAGAAGTGGCGCGAGGCTATCCTGTCGGCAGCCGAGCGCAGTCCTCGACGGCATACACAGCTACCCAAGCGGGTGGCCATGCCCCCGATACCCCATCAGGCACCCCCGGCCACCGGTATCCTTCTCCACTACATGGCCTCGCCCGTCACAACGGCCAGGTACTTCGAGCAGGCCCTGCGCAAGCGTCACAACGTCGTGACGGCGGGGCTTCGGTGTCCCGAGACGGTTCTTGCACGCTCGGGATTTCCCGGTAAAACGCCATCTTACGCGGCCCAGGACATCGCTATCGGGCTGGACACGAGTTACAGGGATTTGATGGGCGCGCTGCCAAAGGGATTTGATCCCCGGCTCTATCTCTGGGTGGATTCCGGGCCCAAGCATGTCGCACCCGATATCGAACGCTTGCAGTGCCCAAAAGCCTGTTATCTGATCGATACGCATCTCGCGCCCGATATCCGCATGCAAATCGCCAGGCACTTCGATTTCGTCTTTCTGGCCCAGAAAGCCCAGGTGCCCCTGTTCCGGGAGGCCGGCATCCCCAATGTCTTCTGGCTGCCCCTGGCGTGTTCGCCTGAACTCCACGCCCTCGGCGCTCTCGAACGCATCCACGACGTGTCCTACATCGGTCGTATTCAAGACGACCCCAATGCCCGGCGCCAAAGAATTCTGGACTCCGTGCGGGAACGGTTTCCGAACCACATCATCGGCCAGCAATGGCCGGAGAATTTGGCCCGCACCTACGCTCAGTCCAAAATCGTCATCAATGCGGCCGTCAACAACGACTTGAATTCGCGCGTGTTCGAGGCCATGGCTTCGGGCGCGCTACTCATCACCGACGATGCCGAAGGCCTCACGGACCTCTTCGAGGAAGGCGCTCACTTTGTCCTGTACCGCGACGAAGAGGAGTTGTGCTCGCTCATCGAGCGATACCTGCATGACGACGCTGCCCGCGAGCAGATCGCGCGGGAGGCCCAGCAGGTTGTGCTCAGGCGCCATACATACGAACAGCGCATGGACCAGTTGCTCGGAAGCGTTTTCGAAGCCGCAGACATGCCCGGAAAGCATACCGACGCGTCCCGTTATCACTTCGGCGGATACTATGGTTCCCCCCGTGCCGAGCTGGCCGTCCACGTCCCTCAACACGCAAAGCGTATTCTCGACGTGGGGTGTGGCGCCGGGGCTTTCGGCCGGTTGCTCAAGGAACGCGGTGCGGAGGAAGTGATTGGTATCGAACTCGAAGAGCGCGCCTGCGCCATCGCGCGAGAGATTCTGGACGACGCTCTCTGCGGCGATATCGAACGGATGGAGATCCCCTTCGAGTACGAGCACTTCGATTGCGTGGTCTTTGGCGACGTTCTCGAACACCTCACCGACCCGGCCGCGACCCTTCGCAATCTCGCCCGGTTTCTTGTGCCTGAGGGGGCAGTCGTTGCCAGCATTCCCAATGCGCGTTTCTGCCAGGTGGTTCAGATGCTTGCCGAAGGCCGGTGGAAGTACGAGGACGCCGGCATCCTCGACCGCACGCACCTGCGCTTTTTCACGGCCGTCGAGATGCGCGTGCTCTTTCGCGAGGCAGGTTACGACATCGTCGATATGCTTCCCCTCACCATGCTGCAGGCCGAGCAGGTGCCGCGCAATGCCGACGGAGGGTTCACCCTTGGAAAACTCACCGTCGGACCCCTCAGCGACGCCGAATACCAGGATTTTCTCGTCTATCAGTATCTTGTCGTGGCCCGGAAATCAGCCGGAGATGCTCTCGAGCGGGCACGCCGCGCCCTTTCCGAAAATCGCTTTGAACAAGCCTATAGCATCGCATCCACCACGCCGAACATGGACGAGGCGGAGCGGAAGTTCATCATGGGTCAGGCACTCGGCCGCCTCGGGCAGCTCGAAGAGGCCGAGACGCTGCTGCGCGAAGCGCATGCATCCGCCCCGGCCCGTACCGACATTCTCGGACAACTTGGGGTGCTCCTGGTCGCCCGTGACCGTTGTGGCGATGCCCTGCCCTACCTCGAACAGGCCGTCACCGCCGACCCTACCGGCTACCGTGCATCTGGCGCGCTGGGGCTGGCCCTCCTTGCTGACGGCAAACTCGAACCGGCTTTCGAGCGGATGAAGGCGTCTCTGGACATTCATTTCGACAACCCCACCCTGATGCAGCGCTTCATTGCCGTAGGGGAATCTCTCGAGCGATGGGAGGAAACCGAGCCCATCCTCCGGCGATTTGTCGAGTTCTATCCCGGCAACGCGCCCATGGTGGTCGCTTTCGCCCGCATTCTGGCCCATCTCGGGAAAACCCGGGAGGCACAGGAGCACCTCGAAACCCTGCTGCTGTTTGACGCTGCTAACGATGAAGCCCGGCGCGTGCTGGACCAGCTCACGGAAGGCCCGGACCATGCTGTATAGTGCCAGCGCGCGCCGTGTGACCGCGAAGCAACAGGCAACATATTCATGATGAAACCCGCACGACAGTGGTTCCAGGAGTTAATCAGCGTACCGCCCTCCTCCGAACTGCATCAGGAAGAAACGCGCACCGGCCACCCGACCCTCAGAAGGGGCAAGGTCTACCTGCACAGCCGCTACAACCCCCCCGAAGAAGCAACGCGCCTCATCGATTCCGCCGATCTGGATTCCGCCCGGCCCGTGCTTCTCATCGGCATTGGCCTTGGCTATCACGTCCTCGAACTGGTCAAGCGCGGCTATCGCGTCGCGGCCCTCGAACCGGACCCCGCCGTCGCGGCACTCGCGGTTCAGGGTCTTCTTCGTGATAGCGATGTGCCGCTGGGCGTTGGCGAGCCCGATGCCATCGCCGCATCTGACGCATTCAAAAAACTCGCCGGCGAGACCCCGCAAGTGTTCGCACATCCCCCTACGGCCAAAATCAACCCCGGCTTTGCCGAAGCAATTTCCGCACGCCTTTCCCGCGCCGCACTGGCCGGACAACGCCTCAGGATTGCCGTGGTTGGCCCCATGTTCGGGGGGTCGCTTCCCATCGCCGGGTACCTCGTCCGGGCTTTCCGCAATCTCGGCCACCAGACCCTCTACGCCGACACCAGCGCCGCTTGGGACCTCTATGAGACCATAACAGGCTCGGTCACGTCGGGGAAGGCATCAAGTCAGCTCGGAAAACTCTTCGTGAATCTCCTGGGGGAGTGGTCCTATGCTCGCGTGATGGAGTTTGCGCCGGACATCTGCCTCGTGATGGCCCAGGCGCCGGTGTCGACCCAGTTCCCCTTGCGTCTCGCCCGCGAAGGCATTGTCACCGCGTTCTGGTATGTCGAGAATTGGCGCCATCTGCCCTACTGGAAAGACATTGCCCCCCTCTACGACTACTTCTTCCACATACAGCCGGGCGCCTTCGAGGAGCAATTGCGCGAGGCGGGATGCCAACACTACGCATGCATCCTGACCGCTTGCGACCCCGACATTCACCGGCCCGTGCAATTAAACGATGAAGAACGGGCCGAGTTCTCCTGCGACCTCTCCTTCGCGGGCGCGGGATACGTGAACCGAAATCAGTTCCTGGCGGGACTTACCGACTACGCGCTGAAGATCTGGGGTGTGAACTGGACCCACCCCTCGCTTCAACACGCGGTGCAGCGTCCGGGCGAACGGTTCACGCCTGAGCTATTTGCCAAAATCGTGGCCGGTTCGACTATCAACCTGAATTTGCACTCGAGCACCAGCCACCCGGGGGTCGACCCCAATTGCGACGCCATCAATCCCCGCGTTTTCGAGATTGCCGCATGCGGTGGATTTCAGTTGTGCGATCCCTGCAAAGGGCTCGAGGCATGCTTCGATTTTCACTCCGAATTGCCCGTGTATACATCGCTTAAGGAATTGCGAGAGAAGGTGGACCATTATCTTGCACACCCCGAAGAACGCGAACAAATTACGGCCGCTGCTCGCGAGCGTGCCCTGCGCGACCACACGTATGAGCAGCGGGCGCGGCAGATGCTTGACCTCATTTTCGATACATTCGGCGCCCGCATACTTCGCAAGGGCATTCGCGTGCACCGCACGGTTGGCGAGATGATAGAACAATGCGAAGCCGACGCCGAGCTGACATCGTTTCTCAAAACCCTCCCGGCGGATGCGGTTTTCGACCACGAGACCGTCAACAAACACCTGCCCGCGGGGTTCAAAACGTATACCCGACCGGAGGCCCTTTTCGCCTATCTGCGTGAACTGCGCACCTCAGCGGAAGCCCTGCTGGAACAGCGAGGCATGGAGTAACGGCATGCGCATACTCGTAGCCCAGATGACCCGCATGGGGGATATGCTCCAGAATTCGCCCCTCACGCGCGCACTGCGCCTGCGCTATCCAAATGCCCACATCACCGCCATGGTCCGCCCCATGGCACGCGGCATCGCCGAACGAAATCCCGACATCGACGAGATCATCGTCTATGAAGAAGACGCCATGTTCCTCGACTTGCGCAGCCGCGACTCGGAACGCCTGTTGCGCGCATACCGGACCGCCGAGGCGCTCGTCAACGATTTGAATGCCCGCAAGTTCGATGTCATCTACAACTGCACCCACAGCATCGCATCCGCCATGTTGGCGACGCCGTGGGGCGGGTGGATTCTCGCCGCGGGATTGCTGGGCGTGGTGGGCATCCTCATCGCCGCGCGGGTCGGAAAATCCCGCAAGGAAGAGGAGGACCACGGAACGACCACCGAGG
>CAZFOG010000048.1:14911-22707 GCA_964520685.1 uncultured Nitrospiraceae bacterium
ATGATTTATCTGAAAATATGGGTGAATTAAATCTTGATGAAAATGGTCAAGGCCCACGAGATTGTCGGCGCTCATCTGAGCGACGACTGGCAGTTTCTCCTGCGCGGGCGCTGGACCAATTACTTCTTCACGAGCGTGTATCAGCGGCAGTACAGCGACATCAACATCAGCGACGTCTTTCGCAATCTCCTGGATGACGCCCCCCCCACTCTCGGGCTCAGCTTCGCCATTACCGATGCTGACCGGCAACAGGCCCGCGAAATCCTCGCACAGCACGGCATCATTCCTGACGATCTTCTTGTCTGCATGCAACTCGGGGCGAGTGATGAACCCAAGCGCTGGCCCGCGGGCCATTTCGCGGAATTGGCGCGCCGTCTCGCGGCCGAAAGAAACGCCAGAATCTGCCTCCTGGGTGTGGAAGCTGAAGCTCCCCTCGGCGAGGCATTCGAAAAGCAGGCCCCGGGAATTGCCGTGCACCTCTTCGGAAAGACCACCATCCCCCAAGTTGCGGCAATTCTCGAGCGGGCCCGTGCCCTCGTCACCAACGACACGGGCACCATGCACATCGCCGCAGCCGTCCAATGCCCGATTCTGCTGCTGTCGGTGGGATACGTGCATTTCCGGGAAACCGGGCCCTATGGCGAGGGCCACGTGGCGGTCGAGCGCAAAAAGGACTACCTCGCCCCCATGAACATCAGCGGTGCCGCTCAGGATGACCGCAGCGGCATTCTGCCCAGCCAGGTAATGGGCGTCATGGACCTTCTCCTGTCTCCGCAACCCGGGAATGGCCTGCCAATCCTCGCCGAGACTCCCGAGCGCCAGGAACTGGAGGTGTATCAGTCCCGTTTCGCACCGGATGGGTTCCTCGAGTGGTATCCGCTCATCCGGCGCCCCATGACCGAAGCCGATTTCCTTCGCATCGCCTACCGCACCATGTGGCTGGCCAACCTCTGCCCGTCCATTCCTCACGAAGTCCTCGCCGAAGGGATCCGGCGAATCGTCCAGGCCTTCGACACCTCGAACGCGGATGCGGTGGCTGCCTGGCGTGACCAGTGGACCCCCATCTTCCTGCAATTGGAGCAACGCGCGCGCACGGGCATCGAGAAGACCGAGCAGTTGCAGAAATGCCTCCGGGAACACAGAAGCATGGCCCTGGCAAAAGAAATTGTGGGGGAACTCATGCACCTCGATGAAGACACCCGCCTGTTTGCCGAAATCCATGAAGGATGCAGGCCCCTCATCACCATCGCACGGTTCCAGCGGGAATGCCTCGAAGGCGCCGACCCCCTCCAACTCGCCCATATGACCCTGCAAATATACCAGGACCTGGCGGAACGCTGCGCAATCTTCCGCACATTGTTCAACGCGATCACCGAATCCTTCCCGTAATGCTCAGCGATACGTTTCGGCGACCGCTTGGTCATTTAGTGCCTCATAGGTGAGATTCCCTGCCACGCTGGAGCTTTGCATGAAAATAGGTTGCAAATGCATGAACGCTGAGGTATACTTGGAGCAGGAGGTGCATCATGGCGATTTTGCAGGTGAGGGACATCGACGATGCCCTGTACGAACAGCTGAAACGTGTCTCGCGGCTGCATCGGCGTTCAATCAGTCAGGAAGTGCTGCATATTCTTGAAGCGTATCTGACGGAACCTGATAGAACCCGCCGGAACGCGACTGAGGAATTGCTGAAACTCGCGGGCAGTTGGAAAGACGACCGGTCGGCAGAAGAGATTGTAAAAAACGTGAAACGGGCTCGGCGAAACAGAGCGCGGTTTTCGGAGCCCGGCGATGTATTTGATTGATACCGACACCATTATCTACAGCTTGAAGGATGATAAACAGGTAAATACTCGCTTTCTTGAAACAAAGAAAGTTCAAAAATCGATATCCGTCATCACGTATGGCGAGCTGGTTTACGGTGCGCGCAAATCGAAACATCCGCAGAAGAATCTTGCGACTGTTTATCGTGTGGCTGATATCTTTCCCCTGATCGCGGTCAGCCGGTCAACCATGGACATATTTGGAACCATAAAAAGCTCATTGGAACAATCTGGAGCGCCTCTGGACGACATGGATTTGATGATTGCGGCGACCGCTCTGCTGGACAACCTGATATTGGTTACCAATAACCTCAAGCATTTCCGACGGATCGACGGATTAAGGCTCGAGAATTGGAAAACCGGCGAAAGCGTCGTTTGACATCATCCGCCTGAACGCAGACTCGCGGCCCTACCCGGCCTGACGCCCCAGCAGCGCCCGCGCGTGCTCGATGCTGACGTCCGATACGGACCCGTCCAAAAGCCTCGCCAGTTCTCGAATCCGCGCATCGTCCACAATGCGCGCGACCGACGTAATGGTCCGCTTCTTCTGGGCTTCCTTGGCCACATGGAAATGGGTTTCGGCCGCGGCCGCGATCTGGGGCAGATGGGAAATGCAGATGGTCTGATGCGACTCTGCGAGCTCACTGAGTTTCGCCGCGACTTTGGTTGCCACGGCGCCGCCGACACCGGCGTCTATTTCGTCGAATATCAGCGTGGGTATGGTGTCGGCTTTTGCGAAAACGCTCTTGAGCGCAAGCATGACCCGCGAGATCTCGCCCCCGGAGGCTACCTGCCGCAATGCCTTCAACGGCTCGCCCGGATTGGCCGCCAACAGAAACTCGACGCGATCAATCCCGGTAGCACAAAGTTCGGCACGCTCGAACCGGGTCTCAAACCGGCCCCCTTTCATGCCGAGTTCCGTCAGCGCGGCGGTAATCTGCTTATCGAGCGTCCGCGCGGCCTTCCTGCGTTTCTCGGAGAGCGCTTCCGAGAGCCGCCGCGCCTCCCCGTGCAGCGCATCGCGCTCCTTCCGCAGTTCCACAAGCCGTTCGTCGCGTTGTTCAAACGAACTGACCTCGGCCTTCGCGCGTTCGAGATAGGCCAGAATGACCTCGATGGACTCGCCGTATTTCCGTTTCAGCGCGCTGATCAGGGTTAACCGCGCGTTGAGCTCCTCGAGTTCCTGCGGATCAAACTCGATCTCCGTCGTGAACTCCCGCAATTCCGCCGCCACGTCTTCAATTTTGCCGCGGGCGTCATTCAGTTGGTCCACAAGCGTCTTGAACCGCTCGTTGATCGCGGCCAGTTCCTCGACGTCCCCCGCCGCGGCGTCCAGGGCATCCACGACGGCGCCTTCGTCGCGTTCATGCAGCGTCCCGTACGCATTCGAACTCAGTTCAAAAATGCGCTCGGCATTGGTCAGCAGGTTGCGCCGCTCGCGTATGTCTTCTTCCTCGCCCGCCCGAAGACCCGCCTTCTCGATCTCGCGCACCTCGTGCTGCAAGAACTCGACCCGACGGGCCCGCTCCCGATCGTCAAACTCCAGCCCGGCCAACTCGCGCTCGACGGCCCGAAATGACGCGACCGCCTCCGATACGGCGTTCCTGTCATCCTCAACGCCGGCGTACCCGTCCAGAAGATCGACTTGCCGGGCCGGTTTCAGGAGGGATTGATGTTCGTGCTGGCCGTGCATATCCACCAGCTCGTCGCCAATAGCGGCGAGTACCGCCAGCGGCACCGGCGCCCCCCCGGCATACGCCCGGCTGCGGCCGTCGGGCGTCACCACGCGGGAGAGGATCAGCGCCCCGTCCTCGAGTGCGATCTCCGACTCCTCGAGGACCTTCGCCAGCTCACTCGGCGGCTTTCCGATGCGAAAAACCGCGTCCACACGCGCTTTGTCCGCACCGTCGCGCACGCCCTCCGAGGATGCGCGCGCCCCAAGCACCAGGTTCAACGCCCCGACGATGATGGATTTGCCGGCGCCGGTCTCCCCGGTCAGCACGGTGAAGCCACGGCCGAACTCCAGTTCGATGTCGTCAATGAGCGCATAGTTTTGTATGTGGAGGCTCTCGAGCATAGTGCCTTCGGTTCGATTACGCATTATTGGCGGCGTATTCTAACGCCGCGAGCGTAAGATGTACCAGAAATTCCTGGTTTCCTTTGGGACCCTTCAGCGGCGACGGAATGACACCCAGCGGCTTGAAACCCAGGTTCACCGCGGCTTCAATAACCTCCCGAACCACCCGGTCGCGCACGGCCTCATCGCGCACCACCCCGCCTTTTCCCACAAGCTCCTTGCCCGCTTCAAACTGGGGCTTGACAAGCACCACCCCCTGTGCGGGAGTCTTCAACAGCCTCTTCAGGACGGGCAGCACCAGGCGCAGCGAAATGAACGAACAATCGGCTGTAAACACGCAGGGGACCTGGTTCAGGGCCTCTGGTGTAAGGTTTCGGATGTTCGTGCGCTCCATCACACATACGCGGGGGTCCTGCCGGAGCCGCCAGGCTAACTGCCCATACCCCACGTCGACGGCATACACATAGGCGGCTCCATGCTGGAGAAGGCAATCGGTGAACCCGCCCGTGGAGGCGCCCACATCGAGCGCAACATGCCCCGCGACATCAAAATCAAATGCGTCGAACGCCGCCTCGAGTTTCTCACCGCCCCGGCTGACATACCGCGGTTCCTCGCGCACATCGAGTGGCGTATCCACCTCCAACCGCATGCCCGGCTTGTCGAGCTTCCGGCCGTCCGGCCCATAGACATGCCCGGTCTGGATAAGCCCCCGCGCCTTCGAGCGCGATACCCCGGCAAAGCGCTGTACCAGTATGTCCAGCCGTTCTCTTTCCATAGACACCGGTTCACGTCGAATGAAAGCTCACGCCAGTGTCGCAGTATGCGGCAGGCGGGCCCGCGGTGACACGTCCACTGTGCGGCTTCTTCACTCCGGTCACGCTTCAGGAACAGGATTGCCCCGTTTGCTGCCCCAGGCCATGAGACCCCCGGTCAGCAGCAGGATCACCCCCAGTAGAATGTCCAGCTTGCGCGGTGCAGAATCGCTGAGCCACGGAACCAGGGCCAGCATCATCACTCCGATGGCCGCTACGCACACTCCCACAATCCGGAACGGCGACATGATGGCGGCGCCTGCGGTCGCGGGTTCCTCGTCCTCGGGCAACTCACCGATGGGTGTATCCAGGCGTTTCAGGAGCGTTTCTGCACGCGCAAGCTCCTCACCGCCGCTGGGGAAAACCAGGCTCATCAGTTCCATAACCAGGTACGTGACGATGGCGGTGCTCAAGAACATGGCGATCTCGAGCTTAACCTCAAAGTCACCGAAGAAAACGGCCTCGGAGTCCGGTGCCCAGGAGACCCCCGCAAACGTCAGCCGCGACTTGTAAAATGACAAGGCAAACAGTAGCACGCCCACAACGGTGCCGCACAAAAAACCGATGACCGCGCTCCGCCCGGTATACCGGCGCGACAACAGGCCCAGAAGCATTGGAACGGCCACCGGCGCGGTTGCCACGCCGAACAGCGTCACCATGATGCGGAACATGCTCTCCGCCTGCCCCCGGGCCAGAATCAGCGCGGTGCCTAAGGCGACAACACCGACGAGAAGCGTCATCAGACGGCCCACGGCCACCAGTTCCTTCTGGGAAGCGGCGGGCCGGATGAGACGCCGGTACACGTCGTTGGTGAGCACCCCGGCGCAAACGTTGTAATCGCCGCTCAGGGTGGACATGGTGGCCGCGAACATGGCGGCAATGGCCAACCCCAGCATGCCCGCTGGCAGGAGTTGGGCGCACAAAATGGGGTAGACATCGCCGGCATCCTGAAGCGTGGGGATGAACTGCCTGGCCGCGATCGCGGGGAAAAACATCAGTGGAGGCCCGATGAGATAGAGCGCCACGACCATCCATCCCACCTTGAGCGCGTCGCGTTCCTTGGGCACGCAGTAGTACCGCTGGATGAGCGCCCAGTTGATGCTGCTCCACGCGAGGCTGTAGAGCATGATCAGAGGGATGACATAGGCCCAGCTGAATTCGGGCGAGGTCATGCTGAAGAACCCTTCGGGCGAATTGGCGAAAATCTGGGAAAGACCGCCCGCGCGATGAACCGATAACGGCAGAATGACCAGCAGCCCAACGGTCAGCACGACGAACTGCACAAAATCGGTCACCATCACGGCCCAAAGACCGCCCATGAACGTGTAAATCAGCATGATGCCGCCCGCGCCGAGGATGCTGTAGTTGATGTCGACCCCCGTGCATATTGAAATGAATTTGCCCGTGGCGAACAGCTTGATCCCGTCGTCTATCATGCGCACCGGAATCCCCTGCCAAGCAAAGACCTGCCGGAGAAGGGGGTTGTAGCGCGTCTCCAGATATTCCACGGGACTGTCGATACGCGCGCGCCGCCAGCGTTTCGCGAACAGCAGCACGCTGAACAGCGTGGCCGGCACCGCCACCCAGAGCAGCGTTACCCCCACCCAGCCGTGCCGGTAACAAATCGACGGGTAGAATACAAACGCCGCCACGCTGAAACTGGTCATGTAAAATGAAACGCCGCTCAGCCACCAGGGTATGGTGTTTCCACCCCGGAAATAGTCCTTCATGCGCTTCATGTACCGGTAAAAATAGACGCCGATAGCGAGCATCAGGACAAAATACCCCGCTATCATAAAATGGTCGGGAAGTTGCAGACTCCCCTGCGCCGCTTCATCCATCAAAGTTGTTCTCCTGGGTGCGTACTGAAACGCAGCGGCCCTCACCCCCGGGCCGTCGCATTTGGATCTGCCAAGCCGGCGAAGCGTGTCGGACGCCGCCTACTCGAACCGGCCCAGCGACCGGATATAGGCAATCGATTCCGCGATAGCCAGCTTGGTCTCGACTTCGCTCAGCTCGACCCCCTTGATCCCCTCGAATTCAAGCGTTATCGGCCCCGTGTACCCGTGCTTCCGCAATAGTTCGAGTATCGCCGGCGCATCCACGACCCCTTGCCCCACGGCCGGGAAATTCCATGTCTCGAATTCACCGCTGTGGTCTTTGATTTCAACCGTGGCCACATAGTCGATGATCTTCTTCAACTCCGCAACCGCGTCCGTATCTTTGTTGTAATAGGTGATGTTTGCCGTGTCGAAATTCACCCGGATGTTGGGATGATTAATCGCCTTCATCGTCTCGAGATGCACGTCGCCGTTCGTCCCCAGGTCCGGGTGCGTCTCGAGAGCAATGATCACGCCATGCTGGGCCGCAATATCCCCCGCCCGGCGCAGACGCTCGTAAACCGCTTCCTTGGGCGCGTCGTTTCGCTTGGCCGAGAGAAACATATACTTCACACCCATCTTCTCGCAGACCGCAACCTGCTGCCCAAGCTCTTCGACGCTCGACTCTTTCGACAGGTCCGTGTTGCCGCGCATGACGAGGGGCTTCACGCCGCATTCGGCCAAACGCGCAATCTCCTGCTCGGCCTCTTCCGGCACCGGCACGTTCATGAACACGTACCGCACGCCCAGATTCCGGAGATGCGGCAGCGCCGCTTCCTGGTACTGTCCGTAATTCGCCAGCCGGCATGCCAGCCGGTAGACAATTTCGTCCGGCGCCGTCTGCGCACCTGCCGCGTGCAGAGGCGTTCGCGCGCACGCCAGCAGAAGCCCCGTCAGCAACACCCCCCCAAACAAGCGCACCACTCCCACTTTTCGCATTGACCAGACTCCTCCCTGTCGTTTGGGCGTCTCCCCTATACCTCGGCGACTTTTTGGCGGTGCGCCCACACTTTTTCGAAGGCGTGGACGTACTGCTCAGTCACCTCAGGCAAATCCTCATAGAACAGCGGCAGATAGATGCACGAGCGGTTCACTTCCTCGCAACCTGGCAGCACCTTGGGCACGTCCGGCTTGTGATGCCACCACTTCTCTTCCGAGTAAATGGCGAATTTGTGCTGCTCGGGATAGGACCCCGAAGAAGCCC
>CAZFOG010000049.1:0-1977 GCA_964520685.1 uncultured Nitrospiraceae bacterium
GCCATGGCGCGCTTGTCAATGCCGCCCTGGAACGCCAGGCGATTGCCGTAGTGCGTGCGCAGTGCGACGATGTCGTTGCCCGCCGCGACTTCCATGGGGTCGACGCAATTGATGCCGCACTCGAGCCACACAGGGATGAGCAGGTCGACGCGGCCGTCCGAGTCCATGGCGATGACGGGCACGCCCGCGCCTCGTGCTTCTTCGATGATGGCGCGGTAGCACGGTGCGCAGAACTCCCGCGTCATCTCGGGCGAGATCATCGGGTGTTCCTTGAAGGCCATGTCCTCGGAGAAGTGGATCATGTCGGGGGTGACGCGTTCGAGAATGGGTTTGAGCGTCGCCACGCAGAATTCGGCCCAGAACTGCGCCATCTCGAGCACGAAATCCGGGTCGGTCAGCATGAACGTGCACAGCCCCTCGAATCCGCAAAACTCGCGCAATTGCCAGAACGGGCCATTCAGGTTGATGACCAGGGGGTAATCGCGTGCGCGCAATGCCGCGCAGCGTTCGTCAAAGTCCTCGGGGAAGCGCTCGGGATGCCTCGGCTCGAAACGGGTCTTCATTTCTTCCCAGTCGTCGCGGCTCTCGACCGGAAACCGGTGCCATTTGCGCGTGACAAAGTCGATGGCGTTGCGGATGTAGGTGTAGTCGTACTCGTCCGAGATTTCCGTGATAGCCCCCATCCAGTCCTGCACGATGTAGTGGCCGTCTTTATGCTCCAGTACCTTCTCTTCGAAGGTGGGGATCATGCGGAACGATACGCCGGTGTCGAGCACCGGTTGTTCGGGTTTCAACGGCGCCGGTTCGAGGCCGCGCCGGGCGCGCTCGGCGTTGATTTGGTCATGGATGACGTCCATATACGGACGATCGGCGGGGCAGCCCTGCGCGCGCCAGGCCCGGCGGGTGGATTCGCGGCCTCCCCCCGGCGCGAAGGGGATTCGGCCGGGTGCGCCAAACAGAAGTGTTTCGAGAAAACGGTCACGGTGCGTCATGCGATCCCCCGTGCGGATTTGAACCCTGCCGAAACGTCTTACTGTAGACGCGGCAGCCTGCCGCGTTCAAGGGACTCTACCGCGTGGAAATCGCTTCTCCGTCTTGGATATTCTTATATGCGCGGTCCTCGGAAAGGGTGTTATGGACTCGTTTATGCAGGATGATAACTATCGTTTTTTCGATCCTTCCCAGCCGATCACGCATTTGACAGGAAACCTTCCGCATTGGCGTCAGGAGGGCGTTCCGTACTTCGTTACCTTTCGCCTGGCTGATTCAATACCTCAGGCAAAGCTCCGCCAGTGGCGGGAGGAAAAGGCGCTGTGGCTGAAGCGTAATCCCGGGCCGCATACTGCAGAGCAGGTCGAAGAATTCTGGACTCTGTTTCCGGCACGATTCCATCGCTGGCTGGATGCGGGATTCGGCGCATGTGTACTTGGCGAGATGGGGGTGACGGAACTGCTGAATGAGGTTTTATGCCACTTCAACAGAGTTCGTTACGAACTCGGAGACTACATAGTAATGCCAAATCACGTACATGCCGTGATACTCCCGCTGGGTGGGTTTGAGTTGTCCACGATAGTTCACACATGGAAATCGTACTCTGCAAATCGAATTAACACACTTGTCGGAAGGAGCGGGGTACTCTGGCAAAAGGAGTCGTTCGACCATATCGTGCGCAGTCCAGAGCAATTGGAGCGGATAAGTGAATACATTCGCGCTAATCCAGGGCCGAGGAATTGCACAAAGGATTCGTCGTCAGACACTTACCGGTCTCTGGGGACTTAACAAGCCGCCAGCCTTTTCCGTCTTTACCGATGTCTTCGACGCAGACGCGGCAGCCTGCCGCGTTCAAGGGACTGCGCCTTTACATTCGGAAACCGTACCAAAGCGCGATCTTCGAGGGAGTATGCGCCTCGTGCTGCTGATTGGCCTTCTTGCTGTGTCCAGGCTTTCCGTGGCTGCCGCGGTCGCTGGGATGCGGCA
>CAZFOG010000049.1:2077-22320 GCA_964520685.1 uncultured Nitrospiraceae bacterium
GCTGCCGCATCTACGGTACGCGCGCAGACGATATTGCCGCCACGGCAGACGCCCCTTGGCTCCACGCGCGGCAGCGGCCGTTCTGGCGGCTACCGGTTCAGTTCCTCCAAAACGAAGGTGAGCGTCTTGCGCTCGCCCTGGCGATCAATATCGAGCGCAATCGCGTCGCCGACGAAGTGGTCCCAAATAGCAAAATCAATATCACTCGAGCGGACGACGCTCTGGCCCGCAATGCCGATGATGACGTCGCCCGGCCGCAACCCCGCCGCGTATGCGGGACAGTCCCGCAGGATGTTGACGACCAGGCAGCCGTGGTCAATCAGGATTCCCTGCTGGCGGGCGAAGTCGGCGCGCAGGTCCACGACGTCTTCGACTTTGAACCCGGCCCAGGGGTCGCGGCGCCGTCCGTAGCGCTTGATCTCGGCCACAACCCGGCGCGCCCGATCAATCGGGATGGCGAATCCGAGGCCGACATTCCCGCCGCTGCGGCTGAAGATCATGGTGTTGACGCCAATGACCTGGCCTTTGGCGTTCACGAGCGGGCCGCCGCTGTTGCCCGGATTGATAGCCGCGTCGGTCTGAATCATCTTCTGATACAAGCGTTCGCCCCCTCCGATGCTGGGACTGAGACGCCGATCTTTCGCCGAAACCACGCCTACGCTCACGGTGGGCTGGGGGTCGCTTATGAGCGGACCAAAGGGATTGCCAATAGCGATAACCCACTCGCCGATGTAGAGATCCCCGGATTCGCCCAGGACGGCAAACGGCAGGTCTGCCCCTTCGGCTTTGAGGAGGGCCAGGTCGGTACGCGGGTCGACGCCCACGATCTCCGCATTCAGGTCACGGCCATCGGACAACGTCACCGAGGCGATGGCACTGGCGCCTTCGAGAACATGATAATTGGTCAGGATATGGCCCTCGCGGTCGAGCAGAAAACCGCTTCCCACCGAGTCAACCCGCCGGTTGCGCATGCGGTGGCGCGGCGCGGGTACATCGAAGAATTCCCAGAAATCGCGGAACACCGGGGGAATTTCCGCCTGTGTCTCGACGACATTGATGGACAGAACCGCTGGAGACGCCTTTTCGATGGCCTGAACGATGGCGTTCCGCCGCGACACGTCCACGTCATCCTGGGCATGGGCAACGGCGAGAATGCTGAGTACCGGAACAAGAACGAAGCAGAGGGCGCGGAGCATGGTTACCGGTCCTTTCGTGTTCGTGATGCTCTGTGTGTTCCTGGCCTGCAAAAACAACCGGGGGATGGGACCTTGATCCCACCCCCCATACAATAGCGTATCTCGACACCAAAACCGGAGACGGTTACCGGGCGCGCGATGGACGTCTACTGCGCTCCTCCGTCAGAAGGTGTTGCTTCTCCCGCGGGCGCGGTCTCAGCAGGCGCCGCCTCGGCGGGTGCAGCCTCGGCGGGTGCAGCCTCAGCAGGCGCGGCCTCGGCGGGTGCGACCTCAGCGGGCGCGGCCTCGGCGGGTGCGACCTCGGCGGGCGCGGCCTCAGCGGGCGCGGGCTCAGCTTTCTTCAGCGATTCGAGCGACGGGACCAACTTGTCGGCGTCGTCCTTGGCAATCACAAACACCGACGTCTTGCCCTCAAGCATGAATTCGCGTCCCGCTTCCGTCTCGGCGCCCAGAACCAGCTTATTCGCGCTGCCATCCTCAAACGACACGTCGATGGTCACCTGGGGCGTGAAATCGGCGGCTGCTTTTCCAAACAGGATTTCCTCGGCCTGCAGGTCCGCGATAGTCTCGGCAACGGCCTCCGCCGCTTCGGGGTCTGCTTCGGCGTCACCCAGCATCCACGCATCATTCTCGCCTCGGGTAAGGGCAATGGCCTCACCACCGGCCGGGGTGATAGCGATGGCCTTGATATCGACGACATCCTTCGCGAGGAACGCCCGTTTGTACAAATTCTTCGGCTCGACCAGAATCTTGCCGACGTCGCCCTTGGTCATGGCCACAATGGCCCCGCCGTCCAGGCGCGCGTAGTTGCCATCAATGGACCTCGAGGGGCCGCCGATCTCCAGCACGTGGGATGTGCTATCGCTAGAGTGGAACGTGACCTTGCGCACGGGTTCGCCGAGGGCGGCAGAATCCGTGTAATCCGAGGCTTTCCATCCAGCCAATGCACCTGCCAGAGTCGAGATTGCGGTCGTGTCGACCTCGAGGTCGGCTCTGGGCTCGACGACGGTCCAGTTGTCGCCTTCCTTGGCCAGCACGGCTTTGGCATCCGGCAACTCGAGTTCGATCTGCGTCAGCGTCTCCTTGTCGACAGACAGGCTCTGCAGGTCGAACAAATCCGAACCCTTTGGAAACACTTTGCCGAAATTGTACGAGGAAAGTTTATAGATGACCGGCTCCTCGGCGCCAGCAACCCGCACATAGCCCTCCGCGCTTGACTCGGGAAGCCCGCCCTCGAGCACAACCTCTTTGTCGTCCTTGAGGGTCAGCACACACGTGAAACCAGGCGTTTCCAGATTCCACTCGGCGAGCTTGGCGGGGTCCACGATGTCCGTAGCGCTGAGTGGATTGAATGCGCCCAGGATCGAGGTGAGCCCCATCTCCTTGTACTCCTGGCCGGCCACGCCTCCCGACGCCAGAACCCATTCGTACTCGGGGGTTGCTGGCTCCGCGGGTTCCGGCGCCGCTTCCTCGCCCTCGGCCGGTTCGGCGTCCTCGCCCTCCTGCTTCTCGGCGGGTTTCTCGCGCTTCTCGAACACGAGCTGCTTGTCCGGCATGGTAAGCGCGACTTTCATGATCTCGTCTTTGTCGATTTTGACGATGTCCTTGTCTTGCCAAGGCCCGGGCTCAGGCGCTGCGTCGGCCTCTTCGCTCCAGATCTGGGCCTCGCGCCGGAAATCCACGTCGGCAATGTATATGGTTGAATCGCCCGCGGCGCGCACAAACACCTGGCCGGGTTTCGGCGCTTTCCCGCTGAGGATATGGGCGGCCGGGTTCTCGGTGTCGCCGGTGTAGGCGGTCACATGAAACGCGCCTTCGTCGTCCAGCGTGAACTCGCTCAGCTCGTCGCCCGTCACGTCCGCTGCCCGGAGCTCCCCCTGCAGGGCAGTGAATTTATCGAGGAATTCCTCGATTTTGTCTTCTTTGCCGGGCGCGTTGAAATGGCTTGTCACCCGCCAGGTATTCGGGTCATCGGCCTCACGCTGCAGAACGACTTTGTTGTCTGCCTTGGCGCCTGCATACAGCTCGAACCGGGTAACCGCCCCCTTGGACACGGCTTCCGGAATCAAGGCAGTCACTTTCTTCTGAAGCTGCTCCTCGATCGCCACCGGTTTGTTCTGGACCCGCTTCAAGGCCACCAGGGCGGCCAGAATGGCCAGGATCACAACCAGGGGAACAAGATTCTTCCACTTTCTCATGGCACCTCTCCACAATCCCTGCCGGGGCATGCCCATTTCACTTGTTTTATGCGGGCATGGCCGCCATCACTCCGCCGGCGTTCCGTTGTTCAGGAAAGACATGGTGTACGCATTGCGCGACTGCCGCCGCACCACGGTCACGATTACTCCGATCGCGATAATGACCAGGCTGACCAGCACGTAGTTGACAAATTTCCACAGGTTCACCTGGCTTTCACTGGGTTTCGAGATCGTGCGATCCATCGGCTTGCGGCTCCGCACGTTCACCAGGTCGTCTCCCAGCGTCACCGCATCGATGCTGTTCAGGAACAGGTCCGCGTTGGAACGCTGGAGGAAGTCGCTGCGGAACATCTGCGATGCGCCGATCAGCACGAGTTTGCCGGGCGCGGGCGTCAGGGGTGCCGCGGGCGCTTCGTCGTCATCCGGCGGCGGCTGGGGCGGCATGCCCGGACGGGGCTGGGGCGGCGGCCAATTCGGACGCTCGACATCCTTGAAGACGTCGGGGAATTGCCCCGTCACCATCGCCATGAGCGGATACCGGTCGCCTTGCGCCGGCGGCTCGAAGGTCTCCTGGCTCAGCGGCGCGTCGGGCGGCACCGTCCAGGCTTTATCGCTCGTGTGCATAATGACCCGGGCCTCGAGACCGTGCTTCTTGAGTTCCTCCTGGTCGATTTTCAGGGCCGTCCCCCACAGATACGTAATGTAGCCCAGCCGGCTCGTGATCGAGATCTCGTTATCCATTTGCTCGCTGGTGACCTCGATGTGCATGGGGCTCGAGATGGGCGTGCCCCCGCCCAGAAGATTCTGTATCGGGTCGTTGCTGCGAATCGTCAGGGGGAAGCTGTTCACATCGAGCAGGAGATCGCTGTCCACCCCCAGGCCGTACTTCTCGAGCAATTCGTTGATCCGCGGGTTTTCGTCGTGCCGGGTCATGGTAATGCCGCGGTTGCCCGTCCGGTACTCCCACAAATAATTCTGGACGGCCAGGATGACGGCTTTGCCCGAAGCCAGCGCGCGGTTGATCTCCCACCGGTGGCGCTCATCCAGCTCGCGCGGGTTGATGATGGCCAGCGTGTCGTATTCTTGAGGCAGAGGGCTGTCCTTGGTGAAATCAACGCGCTGCACCTCGTATTTCTCGGATTCGAGATACGCCTGGAGCAGGTCGTAGGGGTCGCGCTGCTCGGGGACCGCCTGGCCCATCTGCATCAGGATCTGCCGCATCTGCGGGTCGATCGTGTACGCCTCCTTGGGTGCAACCAGGGCAATCACCGGCTTCTTCTCGCGGGTCAGCTTGAAGATGATATTGATCAGCCGGTACTCGAGCTGCTGGACCGTTTCGGGCGTGACCTGGGGGATAATCTCTTCGGCCTCGGCGCCCAGGCCCACCCCGATACTCGAGTAAATCAGTTTCTGGCTGATTTCATCGCCCGATGTCACCTGCACGCCAAAGGGCTCGACGCCCTTCTCGAGCATGCGTTTCTCGGTCTTTTCGACCTGGTCTTCTTCTTTTTCTTCTTCCTCTCCAAAAGCAGGCGCACTGGTCATGACGTTCGCGGCCTGGAGGTACACCACTTCAGGGGCAATCATGCCGTTGGACGCGACCCGCAGCTCCTCGAGCTTGCCCAGGATGTCCTGCTCGAGCTGCGTATAGGCGGTGGGCATGTCGCTTTTCGGCGTAATGTAGAGATTGACCTGAACCGGGCGCTTGACCTGCGCCAGAATGCGCTTGGCCGCGGGCGACACGGTGTAGATCTTGTCTTCGGTAAGGTCGAAACGGTAGATGCTCATGTCGGAAACGAGCCAGTTCAGAGCCAGGCCAATACCCAGGCACAGCGCGATCGCCGCGCCGAATTGCAGACGAATGCCCGGACGGCTGCGGCCCTCGATGTACATCGCGTTCAGCACCAGGAACAGCGCCGTCCACGCCACGAAATACAGCACGTCGCCGAGTTCGACCACGCCCCGGATGAAGGCATTGTAGTGCTCGATCACGCCCACCATCTGGCTCAAGGCCGAACCCAGGCCCGGGAAGAATCCGTCAATGTAGCCGGCGATGAAATTCGTTCCAACCAGAAAGACCGCGAAACACCCGAGGAGCGTTACGACAAACGCGACAATCTGGTCTTTGCAGAACCCCGAGAAGAACAGGCCCATGGCAAGAAACATGGCGCCGAGAAGGGTGGCGCCGAGATACCCGCCGAACACCATGCCGCCGTCGGGGTTGCCAAGCACCGCAAGCATGAGCGGCACCGTGAACGTGGCCGCCAGCGTGAGCAAATAAAACACGAGGGTCGCAATGAATTTCCCTAACACGAGTTCCCGTGCGCGCATCGGGAAGGTCAGCAGCAGTTCCCACGTGTTTTCCTTGCGTTCCTCGGCCCAGACGCGCATGGTCACCGCGGGGATGAACACGCACAGAATGATGGGCAGCTGGGAAAAGAAACTGCGCATGTCGGCCATGGGGAACGTGAAAAACGAGGTCATGAAGAGGCCCACGCTCATGGCGAGAAACACGATCATGAAGATGTATCCGACGGGGGAGGTAAAATAGGCCCCCAGATCGCGCGATACGATGGTCTTGATGTTCTTCATTACGCATCTCCCCTTTCACTCGACGCAACGGCCTCGGGTTCGGTAAGCGCCAGGAACGTCTCTTCCAGGCTCAGCGGACGCTCGGTGAGTTCGCGAAGCTCCCAGCTTTTCAGCTTGGCCAGCTTGCCGATCTCACGCCACTGCTGCGAACCCAGCTTGCCAAGCAATTGAAACGTCACAAAGCCGTCATCTTCTCCCACAAATACCACGCGCTGTGTGCCCTCGAGACCCGACAGCAGGCGCTCGATCTCGTGGCGTTCGCCCTTGACGGATACGTCGGCGCGCTCGTGCTTCTTGGCCCGCTTCCGCAGCTCCTGGATCGTGCCGTCGCCCACGATACGTCCCCGGTTGATAATAACAATGCGGTCGGCGGTGGCCTCGACCTCCTGGAGGATGTGCGTCGAAAGGATCACCGTCCGGCCCGCGGCCAGCTGCCGGATCAACTGGCGAATCTCGATAATCTGATGCGGGTCGAGGCCGGACGTCGGCTCGTCGAGAATGATGATCTCAGGGTCGTGTATCAACGCCTGGGCGAGGGCCGTCCGCTGGCGGTACCCCTTCGAGAGTTCACGTATCACTTTGCGGTACATGGGCTTAAGGCCGCATTCCTCGAGCACGATATCGGTGCGCTCGCGAAGTTTCGCACCCCCCACTCCGCGCGATCGGGCCACGAAATTCAGATACGACCGCACCTCCATGTCCATGTATAAAGGGAGCACTTCCGGGAGATACCCGATCACTTTCCGTACACCAAGCGGGTTCTCGAGCACGTCCATGCCCCCAACGGTCGCAGTGCCGCCCGTGGGGTGCAGATACGTCGTCAGGATCTTCATCGTCGTGGATTTGCCCGCGCCGTTCGGCCCCAGCAGACCGACAATCTCGCCCTGCTTCACCTCGAACGACACGCGGTCCAGGGCCCGGACGGGCCCGTAGTACATCGTCAAGTTCTGTGTCTTGATCATGTCGCGAATACTCCTGAGCCTGAACCCCGCGCTCCGACAGCCCGGGTGCGCGCTCTAGATTCTGTTGTTCAGCAGCCGTCGGGGCCGTGTGAACACGCCCCGCACCGCCCGGCCAGGCGGAACGCCGATACTGCGTCGGCGGAATACAGTATTCCCCGCCCGGCATTACGCAAAGATCGTGCCCGGTTGCGGGCACGGGAAAGGAATACAACAATACCACCCGATCTTATGTATTTGCAACTTGATACGACCGCCGGCAATCCGCGCAGCCCGCGGCCGGTATGTGCCCATTTGCGGCGGAATGCCCCAAATGAAGCATCCCGCCCCATACATGGAAAGAGCGGCACCCCTTCTGTCTGCGGGTACCGCTCTCCGAGTCTTCTCCTGGCAAAGCATGTGGCGTTATTGAGGAATGGCTTCCGCGTCGTCAATAATGAGTTTCTGGCCATCCCACGTGCCGCTCTTGGTCATGCCCAGAATACTGACCGAGAACTTGCCGTCTTCCACTTTGTACTCGCCCATGGCGCCGTCGGGCATCAGGGTAGCAATCTGGCCGCCCTTGACAAGGACTTGGCTGTCGTCTTTGAATTCGACCGTGAAATCGCCAATCTGCCACGTGGTGCCGGCGAGACTGCCGCTACCTTCGGCAGCGGGCTCGACCGCAGCCGTTTCACCAGGCGCCGCGGCCGGAGCTTCCGGAGGCGCTGCTGCTTCAGGAGGTGCAGCCGGGGCCGGCGCCGGGGCCGCGCTCGTCCCCGCGTCCGTGCCGGGAGCCGCGTCATCTTTTGCGCCGCCACTGCAGCCAGCCATAGCCACGACAAAAACGCCCACCAACAATGTCGCCAACACTTTCTTCATCGGGGTATTCCTCTCTTGTTTACGTCCTGAACCTTTGCCGCACCTGATGGGTTTCATTCCGGACTTTGGCCTGACATTTTAACATGCTTTGACGTGCATTCCAAGCATTTTTCATGGTATTTGCAGGAGTCGCCCCAGCGGCCAGGGGAACCCACAGGGAAACGAACGGTACACCTGTAACGTCCACCGTAAGCGGATTGTAGTATAGCCAGCCTCTTCAGGACAGTCCAAGGTCGCAACGGAAACCGGCATTCCCGCCAGGTGCGTGGCCCGAGTGGGCTCCCCCGGCGTTTGCATATAGACCGTTTGGCATTCATGCGGGGTGTCATGTCCGAAAGGTTCGTGGAAGGAGGCGCGCTGACAGCCTCGGACATATCAAGCCGCCCAGCGCGGCATGCCGGGGTCTTGCACGGCCTCGCGGCATGGCACACCCGCGAATGCCCACCAGAGTTTAACCGTGCTCCCAACGGGGCTCGTCCGGTCGCGGCACCAACACACGTCGCGTGAAATACAACCCAGGCCCACTGCACGCAACCGTGGCCGGACCGGATGAGCCTCTTCCCGTACAGGGCTATCCGCGCCAGGAAATACCGCCCGGCGCTTCGGTGCAGTGCGCCGACAAGACGGCATTGATGCGTGCCGCAATTTCCCTGCAATCGGCGGCGGTATACCACTGGTTCAGATTCACATTCACCATGCGGTCGAAAAGATCGTCCGCTACCGGGCAATCGCCGCGGTTGTAGTCGATATTGCCGCCGGCCTCGAGATACCGCGGGCAATGCAGCGGACATCCCGGTCCGTCGGCATTCGACTTGAGGGTGATGCCAAACATGGAATGATAGATGTGCCAGTCAGGCGGCGCGTTTGGACCGCGCATATGGGCATCCAGTTTCGCCATCTTCAGACCCTTGACGATACGCTCGCCCAGCGCGATGGTCTCGGGAAAGAACCGCAAGGTATAGCCCACTTCGCCGTCGGGGTCGTTGAGCTTCTGAGGCCGTATCTCGCGAAACGTCTTCAGGCGGCTCAAAACACGCTGTTTGACCGTATTGAACCGGCGCACGGTGGCAACCGTCTTGCGAAGCTGCACGACGTCCACGGCGGCCTCGAGTTCGGACATGCGGTAGTTGGTGCCCGCAAACAGTTCGTCCGGATAGCGCGGCGGAGCAAAGCGCTCGGGCCGCCATAACCCGCCGCATTCGGCCACCCCGCTGGCGCGTTCCCACAACCGTTTGGACTGGGTGAGAATCAGCCCGCCTTCGCCGCCCCCGACGATCTTGTACGCGGAAATGCTGAAACAGCCCAGGTCCCCGAAGGTGCCCACCATCCTGCCCTTGAACGTGGCGCCGCACGATTGCGCGCAGTCCTCGACCACCCGCAGCTTGTGCTTCCGCGCGACCTTCATGATCGTGGCCATGTCCGGCACGCTTCCCATGACGCAGGTCGGCGCGATGGCCACCGTGCGCTTCGTGATCAGGGGCGCGATCTTCTCCGGAGCCATGGCGAGGGATTCGTCGACATCGCAGAACACGGGCACGCCGTTCGCCTGCACCACGGCGGCCGCCGTGGCATAGAACCCGATGGCCGGGCAGATCACCTCTTTGCCCGGGCCAACCCCGGCCGCGACAAAGGCGCTGTGCAGCGCGCCCGTACCCGAGCTAACCCCGATGGCAAACTTCACGCCGAAAAGCTCGCGGGCCACGCGTTCGAATGCCTGGACTTTCGTCTCCTTCAGGTCCGAATAGTAATTGGCAAGAAACGGTCCGGAGCCAAGCTCCTCTTCGGAGATAACCTTCTTGATTCTGGCCAGGGTCTTTTTCGAAAATCCAAACCGTTCCGCCACCGACATGAACTCATCGACACCGATCTTGGGTTTTCCTTTGCGCTCGATGGCGCTGGCGGCCTTCATGCTTCCCTGCAGGGCGGCCCGTTGGGCAGCTCGTTCGTTTTGCATCGCTGGTTTCCTACTCCCGGTTACGCCCGATGGCGCGGTTGTCAAAGCAAGAGCTTCGGTTCTGCGCCGTTCCTGGTTTCATACCCCGCGTTTCATTTCGCCGACCGATTCGATGACGGCGTCGGCGAGGTACGCCAACTGCTCCTTGCTGAAATCGTAAAGCGGGAGATGCGTAAACCGGTGCTGGAACGCCTCCTCGGCCACGGGGCACGTCTGCTCGATGGCGGCTGTGTCATACCCCAGTTGCTGCATGACGCTGAACTTGTACAGCGGCGCAAAATGGGGGATCTGGACGATGCCGCGGGCGTCAAGCTTCTTCTTGAGAGTCTTGATATCCCCGCCCGCCTGGCCGGGGTCGATCTGCAGCAGGTACAGGTGGTACGTGCTCTTGATCTTCTTGTCGTCCCCCGGCGGAAGCTGGATGCCCTTGACCTTGCCGAACCGCTTGTTGAGATATTCGGCGGCCTTTTTGCGTTTCGCGATGATCTTGGGAAGCCGTTTCATCTGGGACAACAGACCCAGGGCCTGGATCTCGGTGGTCGAGTAGTTCCCCGTGAAGAAATAGCCTTCCTTCCCCTTGAACGCCGGCACATCGTAGAGCCAGTTCGGGATCTGGCGCGACAGATCCAGCCCCAGGAAACGCGCGCGCCGCAGTTCTTTGCCAAAGGGCGTGTTCGACGCCAGAATCCCGCCTTCGCCGAGCGACGTAATGTTCTTGACCTCGTGGAAACTGAACGCGCCGAAATGCCCAATGGTCCCGAGCATTTTGCCGTGGTAGGCCCCCCCGAACGCATGGGCGGCGTCTTCGATGACCGTCAGGTTGTGTTTGCGCGCAAGTTTCATGATGGGCGCCATATCCACGGGATACCCCCCAAGATGCACGGGAATGATCGCCTTGGTCTGTTTCGTAATCTTGCGCTCGACGTCTTTCGGGGCCATGTTGAGACTGCGCGGGTCCACGTCGGACAGTACCACCTTGGCGCCGATAGACAGGGGGTATGCGATCGTCGCGATAAACGTGATGGCCGGTGCGATGACCTCGTCGCCAGGTTTCAGACAGGCATATTTGAAGCCAATCTCGAAACCGGCCGTAGCATTGGTCAGAAACACGGTATGTTTTGTGTGCAGGAACTTGGCCGTCTCTTCCTCCAGTGCCTGCACATTCCCCGCCAGGCTCAGCTTGCCGGCCGGCGTGGCGACCTTGCCCAGTTTGCGGAGCCTCGACTCGATCTTCTCGATCTGTGCCGCGTACTTCGCTTCCTGTCCCTTGGCTGGCCGCAACAGGAATTGGATAAGGGCCAGAATGTCCTCCTCGCGCACGTGTTCGCCAACGGCAGCCCAAGGCACGCGGGCTTCGCCCGTGTCATATCTGAAATCCGAGATCTTCTCCTTCTTGTCCGGCATGGCAGCAAGTCCTCCCTCTTGGTTTATGGGGTGCACGCGCCGCTATAGTACCAGAGTCGGGCCAGGGAATGGGAAACCGCGGGGATACCCTCACACAGCCAAAGAATCCGTGAAGACGCCCTCAGGTCAGCGCGCTTGGTCACGTCTGCCACGTAAACACTGCATCACCTGAACGCGGCAGGCTGCCGCATCCCAAAGACTCGATCTCAAGCCAACGACCCCAATGCGGCGTCAAGTCACCCGCCAATACGGGGCCGCCCTCACACGGCCGCGTGCAACGGGTTTTCGGTCTGCCGGGCTTCCAGGGCATGGAGAAACCGGGCGACGTGCTCGAAAACCTCGGGGCTGTCCGGGCCATTGATGATACCGTGCCGGTTCCGCTCGAGCATGACCACCTCTTTCGCCTCGGTGCCCGCAAGATCGACAATGCGCTGGGCGCTGCGCGGGTGCACGGTGGGATCGCCATCACCCTGGACGACAAGTACCGGCGCGGTGACTTCCGGGAGGGCGCGTTCCGCGGCCTTCATGGCCCTGCCCAGCTCGCTCACGCCCGCGATGGGATTCCGGAAATAGTTGATGTGCGGATTCTCGGGGTCGTTCTCGACGTACCACGGGGTATCCCGCCCGCTGAAGCGGTTGAGAATCGTGTTCATCGTCACCATGGACGTCGCCAGGCGGGCCGCATAGCTTCTGAGTTCCAACGGCGCGCAGATCGCAAAGACGCCCAGGGTGTCCGCCTGCTTCTCCGCCGCCGCATGCAGGGCCAGGACGCCACCCATCGAAAACCCGCCAAATACCACGCGCTCGGTATAGGACCGCACAACGGCGAAGGCGCGATCGACCGAGGCCTTCCACGCCTCCCACGTTGTTGCCGCCAGGTCCTCGGGGGCCGTACCGTGGCCCTTCAGGCGCGCGCCGTAGACGACGTAGCCGCGTTCCACTAGAGAATCGGCCAGCGCCCGCACCTCGAGCGGCGCGGCCATGTAGCCGTGAATCAGCACCACGCCGCCCCGGATACGCCGCGGCTCGAGCAGAAACGGCGCGCCAACCTCTTTGGGCTTGCTTTCGCCCGCCACGGCGTACTCGGCGTAGTCGGCATCAAAGAGAGACTGGTCTTCCTCGATAAAATGACGGCGGATGCGCCGGCGCACGGTTTCGGACGGAGCCGCGGCGGCATGCCGCACGATGGCCGCTGCCTGGTCCGCGGGTTCGAGTTCGTTGGCAATGACGTACAGGATATCCTGAGTCCGCACGTTGTGAAACCCGGCCGCCGAGGCGCGCAGTTGGCGCGTGCGGACATAGCGGCCATCCATCGGACGCAGAATGCCCTCACGGACGGAAAGCTCAAGAAAATCGCGCAGCTCGGTGCAGGTCCGGCCAGACACGAGGCACGGATACTGCTCGGCCAAGCGCGAATGCAGGCGGTACTGGCCCAACTGCTTCAGGCGCTCGACCGCGAGAAAGGCCCGGCTGCGCAAGTCGTACTCGGTGAAGGTGTGTGCGCGCTGATACCGCACAAGACCGCCGAAGATGTGGTCGTGATTGAGTGTCGCCAACCCGTATATCGCGTCCATATACCGCAGCATCAGGCGTTGCGCGGCCGCCTGAAACAGCTCCCTGGGATCTGCCGCCAGGAGGTCCAAATCGGCATCGCTGCAGGCCATCAGCCCGGCGTAATCGGGCGCCTCGAGAAATGTCCCGATATCAATGGGCGCGCCCAGGGTGATGTCGATATCCGTGTCGCGCGACAGCACCGTGCCTTCGACGGACAGCTCGTCAATCGCGCGGGGGCTCAGGTCCTTCACGGCGCGTTTGGCAAGATTGAGAAAGACATTGGCTTGGGGCCGCAGCGGGAAGTACGTGATGTTCACCGGCACAATGACCGTGCGTTTCCGCAGTGCCTCGTCCACGGACGGCAGGTCGAAGCGCTCGAGCGTCTCGGCCAGACCGGGCTGTCCGGGCCGTTCGGCCAGGCAGGCCAGCTTGCGGCGGTAGAATTCGGCGCGAAGTGCCAGCACGGCCGCTCCCCGGTGCGGAGGCCGCCGTTCCCTCCCTGAATACACAGCGAACATGCCCCGCTCGTCCAATACGCGCTTGTCCTTGATCATGGCCCCTTCAGGAAAGATGATCCACGGGTGGTCGCCCACGAGCAGGCTGCGCACAATCGTCTTGTCACGGTCGGGATCGCTGGTCGAAATGGCCCCAACCGACCGGAGATAGTCGGCGATCCGCCCCTTGAACAGTTCCGCGGCCGCGAGCGACCAGAGCTCGAGCCCCGCGTATTTGTGGAAGACGTAGGGCATGAGCACCGTCTCGAGCCGCGTGAAATGGTTGGCTACGAGTATTGCGGCCATGTCTTCCTCGAGACAGCCCATGTTGTGAACCCGGATAGTCGCCTTCAACAGCCGGGTGGCCGCATCGAGCATCCACTTCGTCGTGTGCAAAGCAAGCGATGGCATGGGTTGTTGGCCGTCCTCACGAAATCGCGCATCACCCGCCGCCCGGCCCGCCCAAAGCCGTGCGTCAGGCTTTGCCGATGACCGTTCCGTCGGGGATCACCGCATCTTTCAGGATCACGACGATCCCGTCACGGATCGCCCAGCCGTCGCCCACCTGATCGGGCAGCCCGTCGGCGGCATGGATGCGGACATGCCTGCCGATGCGGGTGTTTTTGTCGACGATGGCCCCTTCGATGTGAGACCCTTCGCCGATACCGATGGGTATTTGACCCGGCGGTGATGCTTCCTCGAAATAGTCTTCCCCCATGATGATGCTGCGCTCGATGGTTACCCCGCGGCCGACGATCGTGCGTATGCCCACAATCGAGTCAGTAATGGTAGCTTCTTCGATACGGCACCCCTCGCAAATCATCGAGTTGCGCACCGTGGCATTGCTGACGCGCGCGCCGGGCAGAAAACGGGCCCGGCTGTACACCACGTGACCCGGGCGGTGAAACTCGAACGGCGGGTCGGGCTGCACCATGCGGATGCTCACCTCGTAGTACGACCGCACCGTCCCGATGTCTTCCCAGTATCCCGAAAAGAGATGGGCAAAAACGGACCGGGAGCGCAGCGAACGGGGCAGCACATGGTGGCCGAAATCGTTCCAATCGAGGTGTTCGAGCAGCAATCCGGGAAGCAGTTCGGCGTTGAAAACATAGATGCCCATCGACCCCAGGAAATCGCGGCCAGCCGATTCGAGGCCGAAATCGTCGAAAACCGTCTTCGGGGTAACGAGCTGCTCGAACTGGTCATCAGCCGATGGTTTCTCGACGAAATTCACGACCCGGCCGTCCGAATCAACCTGCAACACCCCGAAGCCCCGCGCCGCGTCTTTGGCGACGGGCAGGGCCGCGATGGTGATGTCCGCCCCCTTGTCGATATGGGTCTGCACGATGGCCCCGTAGTCCATGCTGTACAGTTGATCGCCCGAGAGGATGAGGAAATACTTCGCGTGGAGATTGCGGAAATGGCGCAACTGTTTACGGACCGCGTCGGCCGTGCCCTGGTACCAGTCGCCGCTCTGATACGTTTGCTCGGCAGCGAGGATCTCCACAAATCCGTCCGAAAACGCGTCGAACTTATAGGTATGGCTGACATGCCGGTGAAGCGACGCGCTGTTGAATTGCGTGAGCAGGAAGATCCGGTTGATCTTCGAATGAATGCAGTTGCTGATGGGGATGTCCACCAGCCGGTACCGCCCGCAGAGCGGCACGGCGGGCTTCGCGCGCTCGGAGGTCAACGGCCGCAGGCGGCTGCCCCGGCCGCCTCCCAGAACCACGGCGATCACGTCGCTGGTGATGTCGAAAGGCTTTGCGGATTGAACGGAAACGGAATCAGGCATCACGAGACCTCATATTGTGCGACCGCGGGTGCTCACGACAGACGCGCACGAGAGCACTCCCTGTTCGGTGCGGTACGACGCGCACCCGGCGCCGGAACCGATGGGCTTCCTCATCGGCTCTATCATGAACCAACAGGCCGCCTGTGCACAAGGGATCCGGCAGCATCAACGTGGGACCGCAGGGGCGCGAATGGTAGAATTCGCCCAGGACACGCGGCCTGTGCCGCGCACGCAACACGAGGGATTCGTTTAATGACCGCCAGGATGAACCACGTCGAGCGTTTTCGCGCGGCGATGAATTTCGCGCCTGTGGACCGCCTCCCCCGGTGGGAATGGGCCATGTGGTGGGACAAAACCCTCGACCGCTGGCATCGAGAGGGTTTGCCCGGGGAACTTACCGATACCTTCGAGATTCACGAGTATTTCGGTCTCGACCCTTACAAGCAGTTCTGGTTCAGCACCAACCAGCCCACGATCGCCGCCGTCCAGCACCACATCGACGGCGGAGTCTCCGGTATGGACGACTACGAACGCTTTCTCCCGCACCTGTATCCGGACCACTCGGACGCGATCGAATCCATGCGGCCCTGGGCCGCGCGCCAGGCGCATGGCGACGCGGTAGTCTGGATCACCCTGGAGGGCTTCTTCTGGTTTCCCCGGACCTTGATGGGGTTCGTGAAGCTCATGTACGCCTTCATCGAGCAGCCCGAACTCATCCACCGCATGAACGAGGACCTTCTGCGCTTCAATCTGGGCCTCCTCGACCAGATCGAAAAGGCCTGTATCCCCACCTTCATGACCATCGCCGAGGACATGTCATTCAATAACGGACCCATGATCGGCGAGGCCATGTTCGAGGAGTTCGTCGCGCCCTACTACCGCCGCATGCTCGCCCGCGTGAAAGAAATGGGGGTCCTGACCATTGTCGATACCGACGGCGACGTGACGCTCATGGTGCCCTGGCTGAAACGCGCGGGCGTGGAAGGCGTCCTGCCCCTCGAACGCCAGGCGGGGGTCGATGGTGCGCAACTGCGCCGGCAATTCCCCGATTTCGCCCTCATCGGCCATTACAACAAAATGGTCATGACCCAAGGCGAAGCCGCCATGCGCGCCGAATTCGAACGGCTCGTCCCCATCATGCACACCGGCGGCTTCATCCCCAGCGTCGACCACCAAACGCCCCCCGGCGTATCCCTCGCCCAATACCGCGACTATCTGAAGCTGCTCGACGAGTACACCGCGCTCCCGTGAACCCGTCTACTCGGGTTCCATCAACGTGCTGGCGGTGCGGGTGCGGGTTTCCCAGTCGAGTTGGAGGGTCTCGCCGTTGCAGGTGAAGGCGATGTGGTTGGCGGGGAAACCGGCGTTTCCGTAGGGGTTGTCGTAGCGGGGGTAAGCATCGAGTTTCACGGGGTCGCCATTGTGGCGCAGGGATTGCCGCCAGCCAAACTCGAGCAGCCCCTGAGACGGCGAGCGGTAGGCCACATCGAGGCCGTTGCTCCAGATGTGCGCCTGCGCGATCCGTTCGATGAATTGCTCGAAAGTTCCATCATTGGCGCGGCGGCCGAGTTCGCAGATCCAGATGTTGCGCTTGCCGGGAGCGATGAGTTCCCGGTTCTGGTCCTCACCGGGTTCGGTCTGCCAATGGGTGGGCTGCTGCGACCACAGGGCGAGGTAACCATCACCTGTGCGCGCGAACTTCCACGCGCCGCGGTCGGCGAACTCGTCGAACTGGTCCTGGGGCAGCCAGGCATGCGTGAACTCGAGTTCGTGGGTAACGTAGAGGCCGGGTTTGGTCGAGATACGGTGGAGAATCACGGCGACGTTCTCGAGCTGGCCCACCCGCGGCAGATTGCCGGCGCCGGTCCAGTAGTTGGGGCTCTCGCCCCCTTTCTTGGCGGGGTGCGTGGTGAAACAGACGGCATTCGGGCCCAGCGACGCCTGCCAGACGTGCTGCTGATCGCCGCCGAACCTTGGACGGTAGTCCTGGGCGCTGCTCAACATGAAATCCGGCGTCCGGTAGGTGTAGATGTTGGCCTCGCCGCGCAGGTTGCGCTGGAGGTCGTGCCGGTATTTCCAGAGCACGAACGGCATCACGTGAAACCGGCTTGCAGTTTCGATGAGCTTGCGCTGTTTGGCAAAGGGTTCGAAGAAGCTGTTCTGCCACCACCGGTACTCATCGAACATGCGCAGGGTAAGGGGGAAAACCCGCGGATGCGTGTAGGCCTCCATGGCCAGGAAAAGCATGCCGTCTTCGAGGCAATCGTACTCGAGGCCGTATTTCGGGGCGTCTTCCACGAAAAACGCTACGCGCTGGCGGTTCAAGCACTCGGGCCGTTCCATATCATTCGCCATCTCGAAGAGCACTTGCGGGGGCCGGTATTTCGGGCTGACGGTGAGAAACGACGCGCTCATGTTGCCCACGCCGAACTGGCTGGTGCCGAAAACCAGTTTGGAGACCGCGCCGGTATGCTCGCGTGACGCCCATTTCTTCTCGGCCTCATACGTGCGGCCGTGGGTGCTGCCGAACAGCCCCCGGAAGCTGTTAAGGGCCATGTCGGCGAGGAGCAGGTCCACGATCATGGCCGCGCGTTCGGATACCTCGGCGTCAGCCGCAAAATCGGCCAGATTCAGGAGCGGGGGAAAGTCTTCGTTGTAATAGACGTTCGAGAGCCACTCGCTGAAGCCCGTCCTGAAACGCAGGTCCATCCATTTCAAGATACGCGGCCGGAACCGCTCCATCTGCTCGCGGCCCGTGCGGCCCGAATTGACGAATACCTCGTCCGGGTACAACTGCCCGGCCAGATACCCCGCCGTGGAAAACATGATGTAGTGGTTCTCCGACCAGTAGCACATGGAGTCGATACCGGGTTCGTCGGGCCAGTACTTGTAGTTGAGGATCGAGGCCTTCGCTTTGGCCTTGAACGCGTCGCTCAAGAGCGGGCTGTCGCCGAACTGGTACACGAGCCGCAGGATGCCGTTCATGCGGAAATCGGAGCAGTCCACGCGGTTTTCGATGCGCTCGAAGGCGTCCTGCATGCTCTGTTCGTTGGGTAATACCCCCTCGGAGAGGCGGATCGCTTCCGAGAACGGGCCATTCCCCGGATTGCGCTGCACGAAGTCGATGTAGGTTTGGCGGCGCTCGGCATAGGTCTCCGCGAAGGGCGAGGTCGTGTACGTGTCACGCACGTGGTCCGTGGGATATCCGGGGGGCGTGGGCGCGAAGTCCGCGGCGTTCGCAGGCACGGTTCCGAGGTGGGTGACCAACGCGCCTACGATGGCAATGGCGAGGATTCTGAAGAGTGTCATGACAGGCTCCCGTGGAAGAATACGTAACACGAGCGATTATAAAGTATCGGCGGCGCTTCGAGGGAAGCGCCGCCGGTGATACAGGCCGAAGAACTGTCCCAATCTGTCCGGTCAGCTCGATGCGGCCAGAATTGCGCCGAACGCCTTGGAGATAGGACTCTCGCCAGGATACCGCACGAACTCCGCGTGGCCGTCCATATACAGGACGTTGCAGCCGCCGGGGATGTGGTTCATGAATTCGGGCGTTGCAGGGTTGAAGTCGTCCCACATCACGAAGAGCTCGCTCTGTGCCTTGGCGCTGCCGGCAGGATTGTTGATGTCGGTGATGAAGAAGCGCTCGATTCCCTCGCGCAGCCGGTACAAGGTATTGCTGCCGACGGACGGCTCACTCTCGAATACATCAAAAGAGGCCGAGCCATCTTTCCACTCGTTGACCAGAGTATCCAGGGCCAGCGCAAACTCGATGTCGAATCCGGTGGCAACAGCCGTGGTGAAATCCGGGCCCTCGAAGACGGCGCTGTTTTCTTCGTAGCCGGGAGCCAGGAAGGCCTCCACGTCGACAGCCCAGGCGAAGTAATTGTACGAGGTGCCGCGGAACATGCAGGGATCCCAGGGCCGCTGGGGATCGCGGGCTTCGTGCCACGTATCGAGTTCGGAATTGGAGTCGGAGGGGCAGCCGCCGATGTTGGGATCGGTCAAGTATTCCGGATAGATCGAGGTGCCGTTCGGCATCATTTCGGGGTAGTTTGTACGCGCGCAGGGCGTCGTCGTATCGTCAGGGGTCGTATGGTTCTTGAACATCTGCATCGGAGGGAACTTCTCGCCCTTCGATTCATTGGCGTACATCTTGAACACGATGCCCCACTGCTTCAGGTTGTTCTGGCAGCTTGCGCGGCGCGCGGCTTCGCGGGCCCGGGCAAGGGCCGGCAGCAATATCGCCGCCAGGATGCCGATAATCGCGATGACCACCAGCAATTCAATCAGTGTAAAACCCTTACGATTCATGGTTATGTCTCCTTGCAGCCCGGATACACCGGGCCGCGATAAACGTGTTCGTGTCGTATCAAAGCCTTGTCCCGGATGAGTACATGGTTCTTGCCTACCTGCCTCCTTCCGCTGTCTTTCGGATTTCTGGAACGTGGTTTGTGCTTTTGCTTTTGCTTTCGGTGTCTGTCCTATGCGGCACGGAGGCATGGCGAGACAGCAGCGCGTCCACCTCCGCTTCCACGCGATGGTAGTCCCAATCGCGGTAGAGGGGCCGCCATCCGTAACCGTCCATCAGGAATTGCGCGCTGCGCAACACATCCACCACGGCGTCGCCCAACCCCAGATGTTTCAACGGAACGGCTCCACGGACGGCGTGCCCCCAACCGTCGATAAGCGCCCAGAGCGATAGAGCGATGGATTGCGCCGTGCAACGGGAGGGCATCGTGAGATCCCCCGCGTCGACGGCATCACGGACAATCCCGATGAGGATATCGAAGAACCGCAGCTCCAGGTCGGTTTTGCGTTGCCGCTGTGCAGCGGGCACTCGGTCCATGATGGTCTCTTCCTGGATCACCGCCATGATCGTGAGACTCTCGAAATACCGGCCGGCGTAGAGTTCGATGGCGCGCCCGATGGCAACGATTCGTTCCCGTGGCCGGCCGCGGATGCCCGCCACCTGCTCCATGAGGGCGATCATATCCTCGCACGCGCGGATGGCCAGCTCCATCATCAGTTCTTCTTTGCAGGCGAATCGCTGATAGACCGTGCCCTTGGAGAATCCCGTCAGCCGGGCGATCCGGCCAATGGTGAGGGCGTGATAGCCTTCCTGCAGAAGGATGCGGCGGGCGAGTTCGAGGAACAACTCCTCGCGTTCCTGGATCTCGCGCTGCTTGCCGCTGAGGGTTAAGACCGGGTACTGGCCTTCCGCCATTTCCATACG
>CAZFOG010000050.1:0-3399 GCA_964520685.1 uncultured Nitrospiraceae bacterium
AACTACTTCTTCTTCGTGGCGGAGGAAGTGCGCGAAATCATGGCGGAACTTGGATATCGCACGGTGAACGAGATGATCGGGCATCCGGAAATGCTCGAGTACGACCCGCTTCCCGAGCACTGGAAGGCGAAGACGCTCGAGCTTTCGCGTGTGTTGCGCCGCCCGGAGCCCTGGGAGGGGGAGACGCTGTATCACAGCAAGACCCAGGACCACGGGATCGAGAAAGCACTGGACCATCAGCTCATGGAGCTGGCGGGACCAGCGCTCGAGAACAGGGAGGCGGTCCGGTTTTCGGTGAAGATTCGCAACGTGAACCGGACGGTGGGGACCATGCTTTCGAGTGAATTGACGCGGCGGTACAAGGTTGGGCTTAACACGGGGTACTTGCCGGAAGATCTGGTGTGGATTGACTGCGAAGGCGTGGCGGGTCAGAGCTTTGGGGCGTTCGCGATTCAAGGCGTTACCCTGGATGTTGCTGGAGAGGCCAACGACTACTGCGGCAAGGGGCTTTCCGGCGGCAAGATCATTGTGAAACCGCCTCGAGACAGCGCTATCGTGGCCGAAGAGAATATCATTGTGGGCAATGTGGCGCTCTACGGGGCTACGGGCGGCAAGGCCTTTTTCCGCGGCATGGCTGGCGAGCGGTTCTGCGTGCGCAACAGCGGCGCCTGGGCGGTGGTCGAGGGCGTAGGCGATCATGGTTGCGAATACATGACGGGAGGCCGGGCGGTGATTCTCGGAAGGACCGGGCGCAATTTCGCGGCGGGTATGAGCGGCGGGATCGCCTTTGTTTATGACCCGGATGGCACATTTTCGCAGCGGTGCAACCCGCAGATGGTTGACCTGAAGGGGCTTCATGAGAAGAGCGTACCGGAATTACGGAGCCTCCTTGAAGACCATTGGCGGTATACGGGCAGCGGGGTGGCGAAGGCGATTCTGGATGCCTGGGAAGACGCGCTGGACAAGTTCGTTCGGGTCATGCCCCGCGAATATGCCCGCGTACTCAAGTCGGCCGGGGCGACGGCGCAACTGACCGAGAGCGCGACGCGATAGGGCGTGGCGACGTTTCGTGAATTTGGCAAGAATCTGCAGGAATTGACGCATTATGACAGACAAGTGGCCCAGCAAAGACAGAGGGTTTATGGTATTCCACCGGGAGATGCCCCCGGAGGAGGACGTGTCGCGGCGTCTTGGTCATTGGCGGGAATTCACGAAGAAGCCCGATGGCGCCAAACTGCGCGAGCAAGGCTACCGGTGCATGAATTGCGGGGTGCCCTTCTGTATGTCAGGGTGTCCGCTAGGGAATATCATCCCGGATTTCAATGAGCTAGTGAAAGACGACCTGTGGGCGGAAGCGGTTGCGACGCTACATTCGACGAACAATTTCCCGGAATTTACGGGGCGGGTGTGCCCCGCTCCGTGTGAAGCGGCGTGCTGTCTTGGGGTGACGGACCCGCCCGTGGCGATCAAGCTCATCGAGAAGACCATCGGTGACCGCGCGTGGGAGGAGGGCTGGGTCAAGGCTCAGCCACCCGAGACGCTTACGGGCAAGAAGGTTGCGGTCGTGGGTTCGGGTCCCGCGGGTCTTGCGGCGGGGCAACAGCTTCGGCGCGCGGGACACGGCGTGACAGTTTATGAGCGTTCGGACGAACCGGGGGGGCTTCTGGTCTATGGGATTCCGGATTTCAAGATGGAGAAGGAGCTGGTCCGCCGCCGCGTACGGCAGATGGAGGAAGAAGGCGTTGTGTTTCGCTGCAACACCGCTGTTGGAGATGATGTGGCGGCCTCAGACCTCGTGGACGACTATGACGCGGTGCTTCTGACCATCGGATCGACCCAGCCGCGGGATCTAGACCTGCCGGGACGGGACCTGGAAGGCATTCACTTCGCCATGGAGTTTCTGACCCAGCAAAACCGGCGTGTGGCGGGCAAGACCGTTGCCGGAAAGGCCATTACGGCCAAAGACAAGAATGTGGTGATTCTGGGTGGCGGCGACACGGGTTCCGACTGCCTGGGGACCAGTCTCCGGCAGGGGGCCCGGCACGTGTGGTCCTTTGAACTGCTGCCCAAGCCTCCGGAGGGATACAACGATTCGACGCCGTGGCCGTTGTGGCCTCTGGTGTTGCGTACTTCGAGCAGCCACGAGGAGGGCGGCGAGCGCGATTGGAGTGTGCTGACCAAGAAATTCAGCGGCGAGAACGGTCAGGTGAAGAGACTTCATGGCGTTCGGCTCGAATGGGGTAAACCGGATTCGAGCGGCCGGCCCCGGATGGAGGAGATTCCCGGCAGCGATTTTGAAGTCGAGTGCGACCTGGTTCTGCTTGCTCTTGGTTTTGTGCATCCCGAGCACGGGATTGCCGGGCAGTTGGGGTTGGAACTTGATGGCCGGGGCAATCTGAAAGCGGGGTATGGGGCGTACCAGACGAGTCACGCGAAGGTGTTTGCAGCCGGCGATGCGCGGCGTGGCCAGTCGCTGGTTGTCTGGGCGATTCACGAGGGGCGTGAGGCGGCCCGTGCGGTGGATATAGCGCTGATGGGGAGTTCCGATCTTGCGAGCGCGGATTCGTACGGCTACGATGCGCTTGGAATCGAGGGGCGAACCGTCTAGTTGGTTGGCAGGCAAGGGCTTGCGCGGCATGCGGGAGCCTGGGGATATAGACAAGCGGTGTCGTGGGGGTGTGAATTGTTACGTGGGATGTTTGTAACAATCGACTGTTTCGAGGGTAGAATTATGGATGATAGACAGGCTCCGTGCGTTGTGGTGTAAGTATTTGCAAATCCGCGGTTTCAAAGATATTTGCGACGCGGGGGGAACTTGACAACCCCCAACGGGGATAGTAGAATGCGCCCGCCAACGTGCCGCGCACGAGGACAGGGCGGAGAATGTCCGTATTTGCGAACAAGTTGGTTCAGAAAGGGGAAATGTAAGTATGAAGCACCTGAAGACAATGACGAGGCATCCTGCTCAGGCTCAGGATATTCCCACATTAATCAATATCGTATCCTTGATACAAGGATTGCTGACTGCGGTTCTCACGTTTACGCAGGCAAAGGAAGTAAGCCCTAACTGAGAGCGGCTCCGCGGCTTACCTGCGTGGTCCGCCAGACGGCGCGGTGAGTCTATTGTGCAGGTTTTGGGTCATGCGTTCGCCCGGTAGCATCTTGACGTGGACATGAGGGAGCATCCGATATCGAGGATGGATTGTGCGAAGGCAACCGAGGGAGGTCCAGGATGAAACATATTCGCAACATAACGTCGAAGCGGGCGGACGCATTCAGTGACTTCCTGAATGATATTTCGCGCGCGTGGTCGAATTTCGTCTTCGCGAAGAAGAACGAAGTGGCCATATAAGATCGACGAACGGATTTGATGTGCCGGGGCGCTCTGGGAAAAGAGGT
>CAZFOG010000050.1:3409-22312 GCA_964520685.1 uncultured Nitrospiraceae bacterium
CGAAGACGCTCCCTGTTGTTCCGTACAGCCCGTAAAAGCCATAACCTGCATGATTCCCATGGAGACTAAAAGGATACGTTTCAAATATTTCATTGCCCTAAACCTCCCGGCATTCGTTTTTTCAGCGGTAGTGCTGTAAGATGGGCCGTTTGGTTGGCTGGCGAGGTAAAGAGGGCCCCTGTTTGGGGTATGATGTGAGGGGGCATCGGTGATTTTTGGCGAGGATTGCGTGATTCGGGCGGCGGAACCCGACGACGCTGCGGCTCTGAAGAAGCTTTACAAGCCGTCGAAACCGCGTGCTGCAACGCTGGATCGGCGCCGCGAGCCCTATCAGCCTACAATCGATGAGATCCGTGAACTGCTTGCGAACAAGGATGTGAAGCTTCTCGGCGAGTATTACGTGGTGGAAGACAGGACGGGAGAGATTCGGGGTTTCTGCAGTTTGCGGTCGGGCCGCCAGGACGTGTTTTTCGGGGAGATGCTGTTCATGTTTATAGATGACGGGGACCTGGATACCGGCATGGCAGCGGAGGCGTTTGCATTCATAAAGAACAAGGCCTTCATGGAGCGCCGCGTGAACAAGATAGTGGTCCACTGTCTTGACTGCGAGAGCGCACTGCGGGCTTTTCTGATTCGCCATGGGTTCGAGAGCGACGGCGTTGCGCGTGAGGTATTGTTCACACACGGGCACTGGTTCGACAACGAGACGCTTTCACTGTTTGCGTCGCAGCACGAGGATGCATAGTCAATGGCACTGCGCAGCAACGTTTTTATCAGGCGGGCGGAGCGCGAGGACCTGGATATTGTGGTCGAATGGATGGAAGATCCGGATTTCCAGTTGTTTTTGTACGGTGACGTGACGCGGTCCCAGCGGCAGATTCGCGAGCAGATCGTGGGTCTTTTGGGGCGCGCGCCGGGTCATACGATGGCGGGGGCGTTTCAACTGATACTGGAGTCTGAAAAGGATGGGCCGGTGGGCCTGGTTTTGCTGCAGAACGTGAGCTGGCGGAACCGTTCGTGCAGCCTGGACGTGTACATCGGCCAGAAGAACCTGCGCAAAGGGATTGTGATTGGTCTTGCGTTTTACCGCATCATGGAGTACTGCTTCGACGAATTGAATCTGCATCGGGTGAGCGCCTATATCTATTCGTTCAATTCCCCGTCGTGGCGCATCATGGAGCGCAGCAACGCGAAGCGGGAGCTGACCCTGAAGGACCATGTAGTGCGGAATGGGGAACTGCACGACATGTATTGTTACGGTCTTTTGCGTCGCGAGTTCAACGAGTTGCGGGACAGTCTCGAGGGGCGCATGGACGGCAAATCGCTGCTGGACATGATCGAGGCCCTGCATGCCAGCGAAGAGGAGGCGGGCGCGTGAGGGTCGCACTGCTGGTTTTGCTGGGGCTGCATCTCGCTCATTCTCTTTTCCGCAATGGGCGCGTTTCCCCCGGCAAACCCCGTACGATTCGGTTCGATCTGTTCGTCATACAATTTCCATTGTTTGGTGTGGCCGCCGCCATTGCCTACATGGAGGGTGCGCTGGGCCGGGAATTGCTGAACCCGTTGTACATATCGGCCGGTCTCGTGCTGGGGCATGTGGTTTTCGTGCTCTCGCTTCTGACCATTCACCAGAGCGTAAGCGATGCCCGGGAAGTGCTTCTGGGCTTTGGCGCAATCTGGGAGTTTATGGTTGAGAGTCCCCTGATCCTGAGCCGGTACGTGGGCGTGGCTGTGACCGAGGAGGTCATTTACCGTGTGGCGGCGCAGGGGGCGCTTATCGCTCTGCTTGGGAATTCCTGGGCGGGTATCGCCGTCACTGCGGTGGTATTCTCGGTGGTTCACGCCCATTTTTTCCGCAACTCGCTGACTCAGTCGGTCGAGTTTGTGATGTTTGCGCTGCTTTTGGGGGTGTTGTACTGGCTAACGGGCAGCCTGATATTCGTAATCGCAATCCACGCAATTCGGAACATCGAGATCGCTTATCTTGAGTTTTTGGGGAAACTCGAGGAACTTGGCGACGAAGGGGAAGCCCTTCGGGAAATCGAGCACGCCGTGTTGTACAAACAGTCGGACTTGGCATGAGCATGGATTCCATCATACGCGTAGACAAAGTCGGCAAAGTGTTTTATACGCATCATTTTTTCAGCAAGAGCGAGGTAACTGGGAAGCGGCATTTCCATGAAAGACGGCGGGTGCACGCGGTCAAGGAAGTCGAGTTTGGTATTGAGCGCGGCGAGATCTTCGGGCTGCTGGGTCCCAATGGGGCTGGCAAGACGACGCTGGTGAAGATGCTCTCGGGTCTTGTGCGGCCATCGACGGGCAGCGTTTACGTGGATGGCCTGGATGTAGATCGCCAGCGCCTGAAAGTGCTGCGGAAGATAGGGGTGGTTCTGGAAGGCACGCGGACCTCGATCTGGCCGCTTACGCCACTCGAGAATCTGGCCTATTTCGGCAATCTGAAGGACGTTTCCGGGAAGGTTCTCAAGAAGCGATCGCATCAGTTGCTTGAATTCATCGGTTTGAGCGACAAGAAGGACGTGCAGGTACGCCGGCTGTCGCGGGGCCAGAAACAGAAACTTGCGATATGCATAGCCTTGATCGCCGACCCGGACGTGATCCTGCTCGATGAACCGACTACGGGACTGGACGTACAGAGCGCGCGCACGATCAAGGATCGCATTATTGAAATGACGCGTGAGCACAACAAGACGGCTCTGGTGACCACCCACGACATGGGGGTGGCCCAGGAGTTGTGCGATCGCATTGGCATCATCAAGAACGGGGAACTGGCTGCGTGCAAGCCGACGGACGAGTTGCTCGACCTTTTCAGCGAGCAAGTTTATGAGCTGAGGCTTGACCGGGCTCCGCCCCACGGCACGTTCGAGGGCATCGAGGGGGTTCTCGATGTGTCGATCCAGGAGCACGGCGGGGATGTGGTGTGCGTGGTTGGCATCGAGCACGAGTACGCGCTTCGGTCGGAGGCGTTGTATACGCTGGTTGCGCGGCTTCGTGAGCGTGGAGCGGAGTTACGGTCCGTCAACTTGAGACAGCAGAGCCTCGAGAACGTGTTTCTCCGGATCACGGGCGAGCCGGGATCCTAGAAGGATGGGATGATGGGTTTTTTCCTGGTATTGAAAGCCGAGGTGGTGCGCGGGCTGATCATTATGCGGCGGTACTGGTTTGCCACGATCACGGGCCTGCTCATCAGCTATGGTTTCTTGATGCTGGTCATTCTGGCGTTTGTGTCGAACCGGGCGGCGCTGGCGCAATGGGGTGAGACCATATTCGACAAAGTGGTGGGCTTTTTGGTGGGCATGTTGGCGATGGGCCTTGTGGGGATGTTCACCCAGGGTCTCCAAGGGATGGCGCGGACGGGTGAACTGGAGCAGGTCTGCATGAGCCCCCATGGGCTGGTGACGAATTTTCTGGCGCGGTCCTTTGTGGCTGCGGTTATGAGCATTCTGTCGTATACCATTCTGCTGACACTCATCGCGGCGAGCCTGAAGGGCAAGATCCACCTGGATCCCTTGGCCACCGCGATAGTGTTGGCTTTGACCTACACGAATCTGATTGGCTTTGGGTTCATGGTGGGCGGGCTGGTGCTTGTCTTCAAGCAGACGGGTCAGATCGCGATGATCATCCGGCTGGTTTTGTTGCTGATTGCGATTGGCTCGGAGGAGATTGCGAAACTTCCGGGATGGTTTCGTGCAGTAGCCCATTGTGTACCGATAACCGACGCAGCCATTTGTATGAAATACGTTCTGATCAAGGGGCAGCAGATAGATGGCGAGTTTCACAGCATTTTTACGCAGCCGTCGTTTTACTATCTCATTTTGAATGCACTTGTGTGGACCCTGATCGGCATTGCCTGTTTCCGGTATCTCGAGAACTGGAGCCGTGACAAGGGCACTCTGGGGGCCTATTGATGCCGGGACCAGCACTTCACAGATTTGAGCTGAATGGGAAGCGTTACGTTATTGATCCCGAGACGTGTTTCTGTTTCGAGTGCGACGAGATCTGCTGGGACGTGCTGGCGTTGTATCCGCACACGACTATCAGCCGTATCGTCTATGAGCTGAAGGAGAAGCATCCGGAGCGCGAGGTCTACGAGGTCGTGGGGGAGTTGGAGTGGCTTCGAAGCGTGAAGTCGATCCTGCCACGACCCACTCCCGAGGAACTGCAGAAACGCTACGAGATCGACCACGGGCTGAAGCGGCTGACCGTCGAGCTTCCCGACGAAATGCCGACCGGCCCTGGACCCGAGAAGCGGGGATGGTTTCGGCGGGGGGCCAGGACGGCACCGCCCGGTGTTTCCTCGATTGGGCGGGACGCGGCGCATCTCCTCCTGAACCGTTCTGAAGGTCAAAAGGCGGTTGACCTTGAGTTTCTGGAGCCGGGGCATATCCGCGATGTGGAGGCTCTTGCGGCACTGTGCGCGGATGCGCTGTACGCGGCGCGGCTGGCCGGCAAGGAACTCACGGCGGCCGTGCGGCTTCACGGGGTGACCATCGAGCCGTTGCCAGACGCCCTGCGCGGTCATACCATCAGCGCGCGCCTCGAACTGACCGACCCCGAGAGTGCCGGCGCATCTCTGAAAGCGTTGGCAGCCCGCGGGGCGTTTTCGCTGCCGCAGCTCGCAAAGGCTTTGCAGTCGGGCGGGGCGGAATCGCGAGGGCGGATCATTGTGCGGCCGGACGGACCCGATTTCGGGGAGGTGGTGCGCACGCTCGATGAGGCCGGTTTTAAGGTGATTGAACTCGATCTGGACGCGGCGTTTGTGGCGCATCCGCAGATACCGCCGGTGGAGATGCTTCCGGCGCTAAGTGCGAGTGCGGTGTACTACGCCCGGCGCCTTCTCGAGGGCCATTATTTCCGGCTGGACCCGATTGCGGCGCTGTTCTACCGGATTTACGAGGGCCAGCCCATTCATCGCTCCGATTTGATCGGCACAAACGAGCTTGGCATCGACAGAGATGGCGGGATCTACGCATCCTGGCGTGTTTTTGGCAAGGAGCAGTTCCGCCACGGCTCGCTGGGCGAGGGGAGCATTGACGAGGACGGGCTCAAGCGCTACGAAGACATGGGCGTGCCGACGACGGGGCCGTGTCTGCGGTGTTGGGCGCGTCACTTGTGCGGGGGCGGCTGTGCAGCGGTGCATGATGCTCTCAGCGGCAATTTTCATCAGCCTCATGAGCCGTGGTGCGATGCGCAGCGGTCGTGGATGGCCGCGGCGGTCTCCGCGTTCAATATGTTGTCTGCCGAGGGGGTCAATTTCACGCGGATCTACCAGACCTTGACGCCGGCTTCGGGCAAGCGGCCGGGTCTGTCCATGTTCACGATGTTACGCGCTGCCATGAGCCTCTCGATACGGATGCGTCCCGTGGAGGAATCCGATGCGAAGATGCTGGTGCGGTGGGAAAACTGGAATCCATCGACGTACTTTCTGTTCAACGAGAAGGGGGCGTTCGTCGCGACGCGGTATGAACGCGAGATGGACGCGCTCCATCCGCAGTCCATTGACCAGGAGATGGTGTTAACCCGCAAGGACGGGACGCCGTTTGGCCTCCTGAAAGTCCGCCCTGAGAAGGGTCTCGATACGGCGATGGCGTGGGTGTATTTTCGCAAGCGAACCGATTACGAGGCCGCGGATATTCGCAAGGGGCTGGCATTTCTGTTGAAGCAGGCGGGCCAGCAGCAGGGTTTGCGGCGGATTACGGTCGCTGCGGCCGATTATGAGGAACCGTTGCAGCGATTTCTCGAGGCGTGCGGATTTTCGCGCGAGGGGACCTTGCGGGAGGCCCTTTATCTGCACGGTGAGTACCGCGACGTGCATGTTTATGGAGTCTCTACGGCGAGTCTGTGAGTGGGGAAGGGTGTGGTGCGCTTGGGGCACGGATGGACGGGGTGAAGAGACACGGACACACACACGGACACACGGACACACGGACCCACACGGACACACACGGACACACACGGACACAGACGGACACACACGGACACACACGGACACGGACAGACACGGACAGACACGGACACACACGGACAGACACGGACCCACACGGACAGACACGGACCCACACGGACAGACACGGACACACACGGACAGACACGGACACACACGGACGGGCATGGACGGGCATGGACGGGCATGGACGGGCACGGGCGAATATGGGCAGAGATGTGCGGGGGATGGGTTAAGGGAAGCGTGAGCGTTCAGATGTCGCTGTCGTCGCCGGGGGCAGGTTCGTATTCGGGTACGGTTTCGACGTGGGGCGCGGGCTCGACGACGGGCGGCTCGTTTGGAAATGCGAACTCGAGCTGTTGGTTGCGGACCAGCCTGTAGCGTTTCATGAGCCTGAGAATCTGAAGTGTAGGGGAGGTCGCATAGTTTTCATGCATGCTGACCTTGTCGAGGATATCGCGGAGTACGTTTGAGAATTCGAGTACGTGGTCGATGCCTGCCTTCTGGAGCAGTTGGATGGACCGGGCACGGGGTTCGGGCGAAGTGGGCAATTCCGAGATGACGAGAACGGTTTTGAATGGGCGGCTCCCGAAGATGTCGCGGGCAAAGGCCAGCGACTCCTCCGACACGAACTGCCACAATACGGGGCTCGATTCGATGAGGGACGGGTAGAATTTGTCGGCATGCCATGCGCGCACTTCGACGAGGGCCCGCTCGAGGCAGCCGATATCGACGGGATTGAGCACGAACTCGAGATCGCGCTGCATGGCGGGGTTAACATTTTCGACGAAGACCTGGAGACTGCTGTCTGAAACGCGCTGGCGGAGCGATTCGCGCTGCCAATTGGTGAGGACGGCGAACATGTTCAGTTCGAAGAATTCGCGTACGAGTTGCAAGTTTACATCGGCCATGATAATTCCCGTTCACCGGCCCGCGGAGCGCCGGCCGCCGCTCGCTTTCACAGCGCGCTCAACGCTTTGCCAATCTTGTGTTCCGGATCCAGGGCGAGGATTTCGGTCCCGAGTTCCTTTGCCCGGTCCACCCGGTCGAGTTGGCGGTAGCAGAGCCCCATTTTCGCCAGGATATCGACAAACCGGAAATTTTCGCCGAACGCCGAGTAGTAGGCGTCCCGTTGTGCCCGGTCGTTAGCGGCTCGGTATTGCTCCAACGCGGAGGAATATTGTTTTCGGGTATAGGCGACTTCCCCGCGCAAATAGTAGCCCTCGACCTGATCGGGGTTCAACTCGATGGATTTTTCGAGCAGTTTGTCGGCGCGGTCCAGTGCTTCGAGTGCGAGTGCGGGGTCAGACGAGACCATGCCCGCTTTGCCGAGAATGAAGAGAGCGGCGAAGTTTGTGCCGCCGAGGTCGATGGCGAGGCGGGCATTTCGGACGGCTTCCTCGAAGCGGCCGGCGGCGAAACTGACCTGGGCCAGGCCGAGATGGCCGCGAGCTTGCGAGGATTCCGATGCGAGAAGCCATTCAAACTGTTCGCGGGCTCGAGCGGGTTCGCCGGCGGCGAGGTAGGCCTGTCCCAGGTCGATACGGAAGGGGGCCTTGTTGGGCATGTGGTCGACCACGCGTTTGAGGAGGTTGACGGCCTGCTTCGTTGCACCCATGCGCAGATAACATTTTCCGAGCTGATGATAGGCAACGACGAAGGTGGAATCCTTTTTGATGGCCTGCTCGAAGCATTTGGCGGCCCGTTTCAGGTCGCCCTTCATGCTGGCCGTCACGCCGTCGTCGTAATAGCTTTCCGCGTTGTCTCCGCCAAATGCCATGGTGGGTTGTCCTTCATCCCCCGCTTGCTCCGGGCCTATTCTACCGTAACGCGAGTAGCGCCGCACGGGCGCGCTCTTCCGGAATGTCCGTGCGCTGCACTACATGACCGACGCGGTCGGCGAGAATGAACTTGAGGGTGCCGGCGCGGGCTTTTTTATCGTGTTTCATGGCGGCCAGGGTTTCCTCGACGGGGAGGGCTGGCCACCGGGCCGGGAGTCCGTATGCTTCGATGCACGCCTGCTGACGGTTGACAATATCCTGGCCGATGAGTCCGAGGTCGTGTGCCAGTACGGCCGCGGCGTGCATGCCGAGGGCAACGGCTTCGCCGTGGAGAAACCGGCCATATCCCGTGACGGCTTCGATGCCGTGCCCGAAGGTGTGTCCGTAGTTCAGGATGGCTCGCACACCGTGCTCTTTCTCATCCTCGGCGACCACGGCCGCCTTGATTTCGCAGGAGCGCCGGACCGGCAGCATGAGGGCGTCGAGGTTTTTGTTGAGGAGCGGGTCCACATGGCGCTCGAGGTACTCGAAGAGCGCGGCATCGGCGATCATGCCGTGTTTGATGACTTCGGCCAGGCCGGCGCGCAATTCGCGTTCGGGGAGCGTCTTCAAGAGGGTCAGGTCAATGATTACGGCGGAGGGCTGGTGGAAGGCTCCGATGGTGTTCTTGCCGAGGGCATGGTTGACGCCGGTTTTCCCGCCGACGCTGGAGTCGACCTGGGCCACGATGGTCGTTGGTATCTGAATAAACCGCACGCCGCGCATGAAGGTGGCCGCCGCGAACCCAGCAACGTCTCCCGGGACGCCCCCGCCGAGGGCAATGACCACGCTCGAGCGGTCGAGGCCGGCTTCGAGAAACATCCCGCAGAATTCCTCGATGCGCGCGAGCTGTTTTGCTTCTTCACCCGCGGGCATGATGCAGAGGACCGGGGTGAGGCCCGCCGAGCGCACGAGGCGCTGCACGCTTTCGCCGTGAATCGCCGCCACATTGGCATCGGTACAGATGGCCACGGCGCGCCTGGCCTGCAGTTTCGTCAATTCCCCGGGCAGTTGGCTCAGGGAATCTTCGCCGATATGGATTGGATATCCCCGGTCTCCGAGAGCCAGGGTCAGGGTTTCCATGGAAGCCATACTCCTTGCCAAATGACTGCCCATAGCACAGACCGTTGGTGAAGGCAGGGAAAGAGTATCATATTTGTGTGCGCGATTGCGCCCCTTGGCTCGCAAGGCGCCGGGCGGTTGGCGGGGTGGAGAGACAGGGGGACAGGGAGACAGGGAGACAGGGAGACACGGAGACACGGACACACGGACACACGGACACACACGGACACACACGGACACACACGGACACACACGGACGCACGGACAGACACGGACGGAGGTGGGATGCGAGGGGGAGGTGGGATGCGAGTCGGAGGTGGGATGCGAGTCGGAGGTGGGATGCGCGGGGGAGGTGGGATGCGAGTCGGAGGTGAGAAGCGCGGTGGACATTCGGCTGGTGTTTTTACTTGGAGGCCGCAATCCGTTATGGTATGCGCCTTGACTGCCATGAAGGCGGCGTTGGGGGAGGCGTATGAGACGTTTTCCAGTATCATTTGACGTGCTCACCGAGGGCGAGATCGGGCGGCTTGCAGAGGCCACCGAGACGCTTCTGGAGAGGACTGGCTTTCGTGTAACCCACCCGGTGCTGCGGGCGAAAGCCAGGGCCGCGGGCGCCCGGATCGACGATGCCACCGAAGGGGTAAAGGTTCCGAAGGAGCTGTTGCGCGAATTGCTGGGCCAGGCCCCGTCTTCGTATGAAATTTCGTGGCAGGACGGCACGCGGATCCCGTATGGTTCGGGCACTCCCCATTGCCTGGCCATCGTGACCGATCCGTGGATCATCGATTACGACCTTCAGCGTCCGCGGCGGCCCGTTCTCGCGGATCTGCGAAAGCATACGGTAATTGCCCAGAAACTTGAGTGCGTGGTGGCGGCGAGCCGGATGGATTTTCCCGTGGATGACGTTGCAGGCCCGCATTCCAGTATGCGCGCTCTCGAGGAGCATGTGCTTCATTTTGGCAAGCACTACTGTGTGCTGGCCGCATCGCTGGAGAGTTATCAGCAGTGGCTCGAGATTGGCGCCATCCTGGCCGATGGCCGCGAGCTGTACGGGAGCCGCCTGCTTACGGTCGGGGTGGCCGTCCTGTCGCCATTGACTCTTGCCGGTATAAACGGCGATTTGCTCTTGCAGGCGTGTGAATACGATTTCCCGGTAGTGCCCACGATTTGCCCGATGGCAGGGTCGACGTCGCCCTATACGCTTGCGGGCACACTTCTTCAGGGCCACGCGGAGAACATTTTCATGACCGCGTTGACGCAGATGGTGAAACCCGGTCATCCGTTCCTGTATGGTTTTGGGCCTTCGGTCACGGACTTGCGGTCGGGTCATGATCTGTATTACACCCTGGACAAGGTGCTGTGGAAGGCGGCGCAGGTGCAGCTAGCCAAGGCGTATGGGTTGCCGTGTTCGGCTGAATGCGGCGGTTCGCTCACGCACCGGTATGACCCGCAGAGCGGCGCGGAGGGCATTTTGTTTATGGCGGCAGCGCGGGCATCGGGCGCGGACGTGCTTTCGGGTATCGGCTCGTGCCATAACGCGAATGGCATGTCAGCCGAGATGATGGTCATCCACGAGGCGTGGCTGCGCGCCGCGGAGCATTTGCTTCGGGGTATTTCGCTGGACGAGACGAGCCTCGCGCTGGAGCGTCTGATGGCCGGGGGACCGGGCGCCCACTTTCTTACCGACGATTTGACGCTTTCCCGCATGGGCGGCAACGAGTTCTTTCAGCACGACCTTTTCGATTTTGGGGGAGGATACGAGGATTCGGCGTCGATGCTCGAGCGTGCCCATGCGAAGGTGGCGGCCCTGACGGCGGAATGCGAGTCGCCGTTACCGGGGCGGGTGCAGGAGAATCTGCGGCGCTATTTCCACGACGAATACAAGAGACTTGGCGTCTGAACGGCGCAGGCAGGGAGACATTGCGATGAGTTTTTCCGGACTGGGAGACAAGGAACTGAGCATTGCCATGCTGGGTATGGTGGACGGCAATGGCCATCCGTATTCGTGGAGCGCCATGTTCAACGGGTTTGAGCCCGGGGACATGGCGAAATGCCCGTTCCCGACGATCCCGGACTATCTGTCCAAGGAGCCCGAGACGCATTTGAGCATTCCTGGCGCGAGGGTTAGCCATGTGTGGACCGATGAACCCGCAGATGCGCCGAAGGTTGCGGCGGCTTCCCGGATTCCGCACGTGGTGGACCGGGCGGAGGATGTGATTGGCCATGTCGATGCGGTAATTGTGGCTACGGACAAGGGGCATGAGCACGTCGAGCGCTGCCGGCCGTTTGTCGAGGCGGGACTGCCTGTTTTCGTGGATAAGCCGCTGGTGGACAACGCGGCGGACCTGGGCCAATTCAGGCGGTGGATTGTCGAGGAAGGCCGCCCGATTCTGTCTTCGAGTTCGATGCGTTACTGCAAGGAATACATGCCTTACCGGGCGTCGACCCACAATCTGGGGGCTTTGCGTTACGTGACGATCACGACGCCGAAGACGTGGGAACGATACGGCATTCACGCGCTGGAAGGCATGTACCCCATCGTGGGTCCCGGGTTTGTTTCGGCGCGCAATACGGGCGGTATCGAGCGGAATGTGGTGCATTTGAAGCACGCGCGGGGGCTCGACGTGGTGGTCATTGCAACGGGCGATATGTACGGCAGCTTCGGTGATCTCATGCTGTGCGGGACGAAAGGTTCGGCGTATCTCAAGAGTCAGGATTCGTTTTTCAGTTTCAAAGCGCAGCTTGTTGCGTTCGTGGATTACCTCCGCTCGGGGGTGTATCCTTTCCCCTTCTCGGAGACCGAGGAATTGATGAAACTTGTGATTGCGGGCATTCGCAGCCGAGAAGAGAACGGCCGCGAAGTAGCTCTGTCGGAGATCTACTAATCCGGAAAGCCCGGTGAATTGGCGAAAGGAACCGTTATGCGCATGCGTCCGAGCCGTGTGTTAAGAAAGCTTCGCGAGGGCGGCATCGTGTGTTGTACAAAGCTGAATTTGTACGATGCGCGGGCCGCTGAGCTTGCGGCGATGTTCGATTTCGATTGTCTTTGGCTGGGGATGGAGCACGGGCCGAACGATCTGTCGGACATCGAGAAACAGATTTACGCGGCCAAGGCTTACGACGTGGACGTTCTGGTGCGGGTGGCGCGCGGGAGTTACAGCGACTACATCCGGCCGCTCGAGCTGGATGCCACGGGGATCATGGTGCCCCATCTGATGAGCCTCGCGGATGCGCGGAACGTGGTCCGGATGACGCGGTTTCATCCAGTCGGACGCCGGCCCGTTGACGGGGGCAATGCCGACGGCAAGTACTGCAATGTTCCGTTTGTCGAATATCTTCAGCAGGCGAATCAGGAGCGGTTCATCATAGTGCAGATCGAGGATCCCGAACCGCTGGAAGAACTGGATGCCATCTGCGCGCTGGACGGGATTGACATTATCCTGTTTGGTCCGGGTGATTTCAGTCATGGGATCGGGGCTCCGGGTCAGTTCGACCACCCGGAGCTGCTCGAGGCCCGGAGGCGCGTGGCGGAATGCGCCAACAAGCACGGGAAGGTTGCGGGAACGGTCGGGGGTCTGGGCAATCTTCAGGAACTGATCGATTTGGGATTTCGATTTGTGAACCTCGGGGCGGATGTCATCGCTCTGGGACAGTATTACCAGGAGATTGCGGCGGGATTTCGTGAACACGAAGCGCGCTATCTCGAGTCGCGGCGGGAAGGGAGATAAGCCATGGGCGTGTTGGACATGTTTTCGCTGAAGGGCAAGGTGGCGCTTGCAACCGGTGGTGCGGGCCTGTATGGGCGCCAGATAGTGGAGGCTCTCGCGGAAGCCGGGGCGAGGACGTTTACGGCGGCCCGCAATCGCGATGCCCTCGAGACAGTTGCGGCGGCATACCGGGATCGGGGGCTGGATGTGACGGCGTTGCAGTATGATCAGGCGGAAGAGGCGTCGGTGTTGGCCTTGCGCGACCAGATTCTGGAGCAGGCGGGGACGATCGATATCCTCGTGAACAACTCGGTTGCCCGGCCGATGAAGAACGGTTTCCAGAGTGATGCGTCGACCTTTGCGGAGAGTATGGCGGTGAATGCGACGGGGCTTTTCGTGATCACGCGGGCCTTCGGCGATGTGATGGCGGAACGAGGGCGGGGTTCGATTATCAACGTGGGCTCGATCCAGGGGTTGATCGGACCTGACCCGACGATTTACCGTGGCACGAGCATGAGCGGCTGGGCGCCGGATTATTTTTTTCACAAGGGCGGCATGGTGAATTTTACGCGGTTCATGGGAAGTTATTACGGTTTGAAGAACGTACGGTGCAACTGCATTGCCCCGGGCGGCTACCAGACGCCGGACCACCCTGAGCCGTTTGTCCGCCAGTATAGCGACAAGACCTTTCTCGGCCATTTAGCGGGGGACACGGATCTCAAGGGGGTCATTGTGTTTCTGGCCAGTGATGCCTCTGGCTATATTACGGGAACGACGATACCGGTTGACGGGGGCTATACGGCCAAGTAGGCTTTATCGAGGCTGGAGGACGAGAACGGTCTCACCGCCGGGGTGTAAGGTCAACCCGGCGGCATCGTGGATTGGCTGGGGGAGGCCCGGTTCTTCTTGTGCTGATGCCGTTGCGGGGCCGGGCGGCACTTGAGCGAATACGCAGATCGTGCAGGCTCCAGCCTCGAGCCCCTCGAGCGTATACTCTCCGTCCTGAGTCAGGGGGATGCGGGCCAAGAGATTCACAGGGGTGAGGCTGTACTCGGGCCAGTCGAGATCGAGCAGACTGGTTCCCGGCTCGATGGCGGCGACGATGCCCGTGGCGCCGGGGGGCACGCCCGCCACCTGGACTACCACGGTCGAATTGCCGGACAGCACGAAATCGCAAGGGGTCGTCTGGCCGCTTCGGGTCTGAACGGTTACGCTTCGGAAGTGCTCGGTGCGGCCCGCGCGAAGGCTCTGGAGCTGCAGAATGGTTGGCCCGGCGGGCAGCGCGTCGATAAGAAATGTGCCATCCGCCTGCGTGGCTGCATCGAGATGCTCTTCGCCGCCGCTTGGGGTCTGGACGCGCGCAACGATTTTAGCTCCACGGGCCGGCGCATCGTTGAACATGGCCGTTCCCTCGATGGCTGCGTCGAGGGCCCCGAAGGTGAAATCCGCGTCCGTTGTAAGCCCAGCGGCGACTACGGCGGTGCTGTACATGGTCCGGCGCCGGAGCACGGGCTCGACCGGGGCGAGATGGGCGCGCAGTTGCACTGTTCCGGGATCGGCGTCCGTAAACATGTAGGTCCCGTCCTCCCCCGTCACGGTGCGGAGTGTTTTGCCCGCGGCGTCAACCAGTTCCACGGACTGGCCGGCAATGGGAGACCCGATATAGGTGACGATACCGCCCACTTTCGCGGCGGGAGAGAGAGAGATCTCGAGAGGAGACAGCGTTTCGGCGGCCACGGTGAGGGTCTCGGGTTTGTACGCCTCATGCCAGACGCTGAGCTGCCGCGTGTCCGCGGGAACGCCGGTCAACTCGAAGGCGCCCATGGGATTGGTTTCAACGGCGGGGTCAGCCTGTATGGGAGCGGCAGGCAGAGCGCCCAGGAAGATTCTCGCATTGGCAACGGCATTGCCTGCAGTGTCCCGCACGATTCCGTGGAACGAGACTGTTTGTGCTTCCGCGGGCGCATCGGGGGATGCAAGAGCGGGAGCAGCGCCATCCTGTCCGCGTGTGGTTCTGGGGGTGGCGCTTGGCCGGAGTGTGCGCGGTCCTGGACTTTGGAGGTCGGGTGGGGGTGCTGTTTCGGCGATTTCCGCAGGCCCGGTCCCGGCCGGGGAAGGCGAAGTCCCGGTATCTCTGTCGCGTGCGACCCAGAATACAATGGCGGCGACGACAACGATGGCCGCCAGGGGGATCATCCAGGTTCCCGCCGAGCCTGTTTTGATAGTTTCGTCGATCTCGAAGCCGGCGGCCAGCCGGCGCCCGGCGAGGGGGTCCGCCACTGCGCGCTCCGAGAACTTGGGAGCAAGAGCGGACGGAACCGGCTCGACCATGTGCGCGGCCAGGAGTTCTTTGAGACGGGACTCGCTGAGGGCGATACCGCGCGCGCTCAGTTCTTTTCGAAGCGACACGAGCCCGGACACGCCATCAGTTATGACGCGCTGGCGTTCCAACCCGATTTCTTTTGCGATCTCGGCCTGGGTTTTGTCTTCCACGTATTGCCCGATCAAGGGAATGCGCGCCTGCCAGGGGACGGCGACGAGCGCGGAATCGATCTCGGGCTGGAGAGTTTCCCAGGAGACTTGGCTATCGCCGGCGGTCTTTGGCTCGTTCTGAGGGCGTTGGCGCTGGGGCCGGGTGCGCTGGAGCGCGCGGGATGTTGCGGCGGCATGCAGCCATGCGGGCAGATGGGTCCTGGGGCCCGCCGGCGCGTGGGCCAGCATCTGGAACACCTCGATGGCGGCTTCTTCAGCCTCCGCCGGCGCGTTCAAAATACGCCGGCAGACGCTGTAGACCATGGGCGCATGGCGGCCTACCAGTTCATCGAAGGCATCGCGATTCTTGGTTTCCTGCCATTGCGCGTACAGCGCCAGGTCGTCCGTGTCTGCCATTGCGCACCCCCCGGGTACTGTATCTTGGTGGCTTGATTATACCCATAACAGGGTCCACGGGCTACATCTGAAACTGCCGGTTAGCAGGCGGGGGACACGGACGGACACGGACGGACACGGACCCGCACGGACCCACACGGACGGACACGGACCCGCACGGACCCACACGGACGGACACGGACCCACACGGACGGACACGGACGGACACGGACGGACACGGACGGACACGGACGGACACGGACCCACACGGACCCACACGGACGGACACGGACCGACACAGACGGGCATGGATAAAATGGACAGAGTGGACGGGGTGGAGGGAGATGGATGAAATGCATGGTAAGGGCGCAGTGGGGGGGACGCATGCGTGGCCGATGTCCCTCGGGGATGTGGCGCGTTTCTTGCGGAGGCCCATCGAGGGGCGGTACTCTTGGGAAGGCGAACCGGATGAAGCTACGTCCGGGGGGATTCTCGATGGGGCTTAGGGCCGTGCGTGTTTTTTGCGGCATTTATGCCATGGTGTTTGTGGCGGTTGCAGGCGGCTGCTCAGAGGATGCGGGGCAGGACGAAAGCCAGAGGGTCACCCTGTAAGCATTGGATTCCATGGACCATTATTGAAGCGAGGAGCAGCAATGAGTCAGGACAGTCAGAACGCGGGGAATTCCCGGCGTGCATTCCTCCGCAACGTTGGGTTGGCGGCGGCCGCGGCGGGGTATGGGTCGTCACATGCAGTGGAGACGGAGCCAACAGGGGGGAGCGAGGCTGCCATGGGGGAGGAGCGTCAGCCCAACATTCTCTTCATATTCAGCGACCAACAGCGGTGGGATACGGTGGGGGCCTACGGCGAGAATATGGGTCGGGCACTGAATTTGTCGCCGAATCTGGACGCCATGGCCGGGGAGGGCGTGCTGTTTGAAAACGCGTTTTCGTGCCAGCCCGTGTGCGGCCCTACCCGCTCGTGTCTGCAGACGGGTCTGTACGCCACGGAGACCGGGTGCTGGCGCAACGATATCGCTTTGCCGCTCGATGCCGTGACGTTGCCGCGGTTGTTGCGCCCGGCGGGCTACGAGGCGGGGTACATTGGAAAGTGGCACCTGGCGTCGACGGGCCCGGAAATCAATCACCGCGATACACCCATTCCGCCCGAGTATCGTGGCGGGTACGAAGACTATTGGCTGGCTTCGGACGTGCTCGAGTTCACGTCTCACAGCTATGACGGGCACATGTTTGATGGTGACGGCAACCGCGTCGAGTTTCCTGCGGACCGGTACCGCGTGGATGCGGTGACCGATTTCGCCATAGAGTATCTGCGGAGCCGCAAACGGGATAAGCCGTTCTTCCTGTTTTTGTCGTACATCGAGCCGCATCATCAGAACGACCACAAGCATTTCGAGGGGCCGAGGGGGTCGAAGGAGAAGTACAAGGACTATCCCGTTCCGGGGGACCTCGAAGGCCTTGAGGGTGATTGGAAGGAAGAGCTGCCCGATTACCTGGGATGCTGCGCAAGTCTGGATGGGGCTGTGGGGCGTTTACGCGGTGAATTAAGGGCGCTCAAGCTGGCGGAGGACACCCTGGTCATCTACACCAGCGATCACGCATGTCATTTTCGGACGCGGAACAGCGAATACAAGCGGTCGTGCCATGAGAGCTCGATACGCGTGCCATTGATAGTCCATGGACCGGGTTTTACGGGGGGCAAACGCATTCCCGAGCTGGTGAGCCTGATCGAGCTGCCGCCAACGGTGGTAGTTGCCGGGGGCGTGGAACCGCCGGACACGATGCAGGGCAAGGCGCTTCAACCGCTGGCTGTGGGGATGGCCACAGATTGGCAGGACGATGTTTTTGTTCAGATCAGCGAGAGCCAGGTGGGCCGGGCCGTGCGCACACGCCGCTGGAAATACTCGGTGCGGGCGCCCGGCAGGCAGAATCGCCAGACCGGCGGCGCGGCGGAGGTGTACGAGGAAGATTTTCTGTACGAGCTCGAGGCAGATCCCCACGAGCGGAACAACCTTGTGCGTGATCCGGCACTTGTTGATGTGCGCGAGGAAATGAAGGCGCGGTTGCTGAAGCGCATGGCGCAGGCCCACGAACGCATGCCGGAGATCACGCCCGCCCAGGAGGCGTGACGATTGGCGAGGCATTTGCTCCGCTGTCGGGGAAGGTCCAGGGCGATTGGTGGCGCATCAACGGGAATTCTTGTTACACTGGGTGCATGGCGAAACGTGTACGCGCATTCCGAACGCACGACGAAGCCGAGAAAGCAGACCGGGCATACTATCGTTCCTTGACGCCGCAGGAACGGCTGGATCTGCTGCTGGAGCTGGTTGAAAGGGACAACCGTGGCACTACATCCCGACTTGCGCGCGTTTATCGAATTGTTAAACTCCCACGGCGTTGAGTATATCGTCGTGGGCGCGCACGCCATGGCCTATCATGGGTGCCCGCGTTACACGGGGGATATAGACCTCTTTTTGCGGGTGTCGGCCGAGAATGCAGAACGGGTCGAGGGGGCCATTCAGGCGTTCGGATTTGCTGACACTGGTCTTACGGCAGGCGATTTTACCGAGGAACACCAGGTCATCCAGCTTGGCTATCCTCCGAATCGCATTGACTTGCTGACAACATTAACCGGCGTGCCGTTCGATGCCGCGTGGGGTGAGGCGATTGCGGCGGAGCTCGAGGGGCTTCCGGTAAAAATGCTCAGCCGAACCCACCTCATCGAGAACAAGAAGGCTTTGGGGCGAGCCAAAGACCTGGCCGATCTGGAGTGGCTGGAGACGAATGGCCCGGAAGAGGGGCAATAACAGGGCTTTAAAGAAAACCAGCCGCGGGAGGTGGTCCCGCGGCTGGTTGATGCCTCAGCTCAGTAATTTGCCGCTCAGTACGGGTTCATTTGGCCCACGAGCTGCTCGAGGAAGAAAATCCATGTGCTGCAAATCGGCCAGCCGCCCTGGTAGCGGATGAACTGTACGTGGCCGTCCATGTAGAGAACATTGCCGCCACCGGGAAGGTGGTTGAATGAGGGCATTCCGGCGTTGGGGTCCGTCACCCACACCGCGATATCCCACATGATCGGCAGTTCGCTCTGGGCTTTGGTGGAACTTGCGGGGTTGTTGATGTCGGTAATAAAGAACCGCTCGATGCCTTCGCGAAGGCGGTAGATTGTCTGGCCGTCCGATAAGGAAATGTCCGCCTCATGCACGTTGGCCCACCCCGGCCAGTCCTGGGGTTGCGCGGAGGGAAGGCTGGCCACCGGGACCCCGCCGCTGAAGGCGCCATCGGCCACAGCGGCGTCTATAATCGCGCCATTCAGGTCCGTGAATGTCGCGGGGTATTTGGTTACTTCCACACCGGGCGCCAGATAATGCTCGGGCTGGAATGCATAGCCGATGTATTGGTACGAGATATCCCAGAAAAGGCACGGTTCGATTGGTTCACGCTGGAAATACCGTTCGAATTCCTC
>CAZFOG010000051.1:0-10184 GCA_964520685.1 uncultured Nitrospiraceae bacterium
ATTTCGGCGCGTTTGTGGACGTGGGCGGTATCGACGGCCTGCTCCACGTGACCGACATGTCCTGGGGCCGCGTGAAACACCCGTCGCAGGTGGTTTCCGTTGGGGACAAGATCACGGTGATGGTGCTGAACTTCGATCCCGATTCCGAGCGCATCAGCCTTGGTCTCAAGCAGAAGACGGACAATCCGTGGAAGACTGCGGCCGATCGCTATCCGATCGGCGGCGTCGTGCGGGGCCGCGTGGTCAGCATGACCGACTATGGCGCGTTTGTGCAGCTTGAAGACGGCATCGAGGGCATGGTGCACGTCAGCGAAATGAGTTGGACGCGCCGCGTGCGGCATCCCAACGAGGTAATGAGCCTCGATGAGGGCGTCGACGTGATGGTGCTGAACGTGGATCCCGATGCCGAGAAGATCGCCTTGGGGCTCAAGCAGACCATGCCGAACCCGTGGCGCGAAATCGAGGAGCGGTATCCCGTCAATTCCACGGTGAAAGGCATTGTGCGCAATCTCACCGATTACGGCGCATTTGTCGAAATCGAAGAGGGCATCGATGCCCTGCTGCACGTCAGCGATATCTCGTGGACCAAGAAGGTCAACCATCCGTCCGAAATGCTCGAGCGCGGACAGGAGATCATGGTCAAGATTCTCAGCATCGATCCGAACAACGAAAAAATCAGCGTGGGGCTCAAGCAGCTCGAGTCCGACCCGTGGCAGTCCGTGGTCGAGCGGACGCCTATCGGCGCCCACGTTGAAGTCGAGATCGCCAAGCTGGTCAGTTTCGGAGCCTTCGCAAAACTCGAGAACGGCGTCGAAGGCCTGATTCACGTGAGCGAGCTGTCCGACGAGCGTATCCAGAAACCCGAGGAAGTGCTGAATGTGGGCGATACCGTCCAGGCGAAAGTCATCAGTATTGACCCGGTCGAGCGGAAGATCGGGTTGAGCATTCGCGAGTATAAGCGCGACATCGAGCAGGGCATCACGTCCGAATATGCCGCCAGCGGCACCGCATCGGTCAGCATCGGTGAGGCCCTGGGCGACTCCGTGCCGAAATCGCTGTTGCGGGGCTCGCTGGATCCCAGTCAGGCGGCCAATGCACTGCTTCAGGAGGACATGACGGGCTCCGTGAGCGCACCGGCCGTCGAGCCCGAGGCCGAAGCTGCTCCGGCTCCCGCCGAACCGGCTGTCGTCGAGCCCGAGGCCGAAGCTGCTCCGGCTCCCGAGGAACCGGCTGTCGAGGAGGCGCCTGCCGGGGATGCCCCCGAGGAGCCCGATTCGAAGGAATCCTGAGCATCGCTCCGGATGTTTTAGTAGATAGCAGACCAGAGGGCGTTGTGCAGCGGTACGACGCTCTCTTTTTATTCCCAGCACGATGTCTTGACATGGGTCTTCCGCCTGAATAGGCTGGCGGATGCGTGTCCGTGGCGCGGCATTTGAAGACCCGCGCGGCGCAAGCAGGGCCCCAGGGGCCTCCCGAGTAGACAGAACCATGCACGAGGGTGACGCCCTTGGCGCGATTCAGGGAGCAACGCATGAGTACGGCAAAAACCCGCACCCACAAACTCGCCGGCACGAAGATGAGCGGAGCCGAAACCATTATCCAGGTGTGCGCGGATGAGGGCGTCGACACCATCTTCGGGTACAGCGGCGGCGCCATCCTGCCCACCTATGACGCCATCTTCCGGTACAACCAGAACCGGAAACCGGGTGGCCAAATCCGCCTTATCGTGCCCGCCAATGAGCAGGGGGCCGGCTTTATGGCGGCCGGCTACGCACGGGCCAGCGGTAAAGTCGGGGTGCTGGTGGTGACGTCGGGACCCGGCGCAACGAACACCGTTACCCCGATCCGCGATTGCATGGCCGACTCCATTCCCGTGGTCATGATCAGCGGCCAGGTGCCCTGCTCCGCCATCGGCAGCGATGCCTTCCAGGAAGCGCCCGTCTTCAACATCATGAGTGCGTGCTCCAAGCACGTGTTTCTCTGCAAGGACCCCGATAAACTCGAGGAAACCGTCCGGACGGCCTTCATCCTCGCCCGCAGCGGCCGGCCAGGCCCGGTGGTCATTGACGTTCCAAAGGACGTGCAGAATGCCATTCGTCCCTTCAAGGGCGGCGGCCGCCTTACCTTCCGGGGCTATGAAGAACGCATGGCGGCCCTGAACGCGTCCCGCATCGCGAAAGCTGAGGCGGCGAAGTTTTTCAGGATGCTCGAGGAGAGCCAGCGGCCCCTTATTTATGCGGGCGGGGGCATCCTTAACGCCAACGCGGCAGAAGAACTCCGCACGTTCGCAAAACGCTTCAACATCCCCGTGGTTACCACGCTCATGGGTATTGGCAGCGTCGACACCACGGACAGCCTTTCCCTGCACATGCTCGGCATGCACGGCACGGCCTACGCCAATTACGCCGTCGAGGACTGCGATTTTCTGATTGTCATTGGCGCGCGTTTTGACGACCGTGTCGCCGGCAAAGTGGATGAGTTTGCCCCGAATGCACGCAATATCGCCCACATCGACATCGATGCGGCGGAGATCGGCAAAGTGAGGGCCGTCGACTGGTTTCATGTCGGCTGTGCGAAACAGGCCCTGCTGGATTTGCTTGCCTATGGCAAGGATTTCAAGAAAGATTTTTCAAAGTGGGTTAAATATACCGGGGAACTCAAGCGCAAGCACCGCCTGAACTATGACCGCGAAAGCGACCTCATTCAGCCGTACGAGGTCATCGAAATCCTGAACGACATTACGGACGGAGAGGCGATTGTGTGCACGGGCGTGGGCCAGCACCAGATGTGGGCCGCCCAGTACTGCCGCATGCATCACCCCCGATCTTTTATCACGTCGGGAAGCATGGGCACCATGGGATTCGGCCTGCCTGCGTCCATTGGTGCGCAAATCGCCTGTCCAGACCGGACCGTGATCGACATCGACGGGGACGGGAGCATCCGGATGAACCTGGGCGAACTCGAGACGCTCACCACGTACACCGTGCCCGTGAAAGTGCTCCTGTTCAACAACCTGGGCGACGGGATGGTGCGGCAATGGCAGTCGATGTATTTCGGCGAGCGCTACTCGGGCACCGACAAGTCGCTTCACCGGAAGGATTTCGTGAAGGCCGCCGAGGCGGACGGGTTTACCTTCGCGCAGCGCCTCGACAAGAAAACCGACATGAAGCGCGTGCTGAAGAAATTTGTGTCCCACGAAGGCCCCGCGCTTCTCGAGGTCATGATCGACCCCTATGCCAAGGTGTTCCCCATGGTGGGCCCAGGCATGGGCTACAAGGAAATGAATACGGGCGATTTCATCGTACCCCGCGAAGCCCCGGCTGAACCGGATACGGCCGAAGAAGCCGATATGATGAAGATTCCTGAGCTGTTCTGAACCCGCTCGCCAGTCGTGGTGCCGGCGCAACCTGGGCTCGCCCGGAACACCGACACGCCGGGAGGCCAAGAATCCTCCCCCCGAACGCCTTCCGGCGTTCTACCCCCTCCGAGAGGGGGAGTGACGCGGAGAACGTTCTGCATCGGTTTCCGGGTCTTGATTTCCAGAACAAGCCGACACCCATTCTCATGGTCCGAGCGGAAAACCCGGGTCTGTCCCGAGGGTTTTGCTCCAGCCCATTTTCATCGTCAATGGGTGAGCCGACCGGCTCATGTTGCGCTGCCTCGAAAACTCAAAAGCCGGGTGTTTCCCCGTCCGTGTAGGTCCGTGTTTGTCCGTGTGGGTCCATGTGCGAGGGTTTCGCCCGTCACACCCCCATTTTCACCGCCTACGGGTGAGCCGAACGGCTCATGGTTCCCTGTCCCGAGGGTTTTCCCGCGGCCTCGAGAATTCTGTTTCCGAACGGGGGCACGTAGCCGCGCCGCGGACGGCGCTCTGAACATGTCCCCGTCCACCCCGTCTACTCGGTCCACCCCGTCCACTCCGTCCACCGGCATCGCCAGCTACCACGCGTCGCGGCTGGTTACGCGGCGCCTTGGGCAACGGCAGGTTCTTCGGAGTCGGGAACCGTTTCCTCGGCGCGGGCCTCCTCGCGAGCGCGGAGGTAGTCCTCGACGGCGACGGCCCGGCTCACCACGCCAAGCGCGATGAGAAACCAGTATGGTTCCATGATCCGGACGATCAGGAAGCTTATGGTCCCGAGGCTATGAACAATCATGGCGACCGTTGCGGCGAAGCCCGCGAGACCGGCTGCGCGGCCCACCCAGTCCCCGGACCAGCGAAACGCCTGGGACGCGGTCCGCATGATGCGCCACTGCATGAAGAGAAACGCGGCCAGACCGATGAGCCCCGTCTCGATGGTCACGCGGGCATACTGGCTGTCGAGCACATTGTCCCACGCGACGCCGCCGCCCAGCCACGGCCAGACGCGGAGATTAAACCGCACCTTTTCCCACACGTAGATGCGCTCGTACGTGGACTTGTCGACTTGCAGCCCCGTCTCGCGGCCGGCGATGGCGATTGGGGTGCCGCTGCCGCGCTGGAAGGTGTAGTTCACGCGGTCCTTCACCTCATCAGGCATGAGAACCGAGGATGACGCGAGAATCACCCCCGTTGCCACGACGATGCTGAACCAGCGGCTTTTCAAGCCGAGGGCGACCAGCCCCACGATGAGCGCCAGATAGGACGCGCGCGACAAGGTGTGCAGGAAGGGCCAGAATGCCAGGAGAAAGACGCCAAACGCCATCATCCTGCGTTTGAAATCCGGCGCCTGGGTGAACAGCGCCACGGCAACCATCATGACTATCACCAGATACCCCCCGAGCGTGTTGGGCTCGCTGCCGCCGGTCTCGAAGGGCGCGCTGACGCGCGACTCCGTGCCGACCGTAAAGAGACCATAGAGTGACACACACAGCGCCGCCACGAGAAAGACGAGGAGTTGCCACCGCACCTGCCGAAGATCCCGGATGGCATTTCCGACCAGAAAGAAGACCATGTAGAACTCGGCCATCTTGACCAGGATCAGGAACGCGACTTGCCTGTCCCAGTAGGGCAGCGAAAGCCGCCATGCCTTGAGCGATGCCAGGACCGCGATGCCGTAGTACAGGACGATGGGAAGGTTGATCGGGCTTGGCCGCCAGAGCAGCGGTTTGCCTTCCCAGGCCTGGCGCGCCAGGACGCCGAGGAAGACCAGCAGAATCAAAATATCGTCGTACCGCAAACTGAGAGCGCGGCGGCCCATGCCCACGGGGCCGGCGTCGATCTCGGGGGAGAGCACCATGGCCAGCACCAGGAGCGCGACGCCCAGTTCGACCTTCACCAGGGTGCAGCAAAACACGAACAGGCTTACCCCGAGGGCGATGGTGTAGGCCGCGTGGTGGGTCAGGAGATAGAAAATGAGCACGGTCAGGCTGATGAAAAACAGAAAGGCGATGAAGACCGGCGTCTCCATACGGCTTTCCGCAATTTCACCACGGCCGATTTGATACTCAGGATGGCCAAAGAGTGCCAACGGTAACTCCCCGACTACGGCTGTTTATCGACGCACGAGCGCCGCGAACCCTGCCCCGCGTTTACTGCGGATACCATTTCCGGCGCCGCCGTTCATTGGCATCCTCGTAGTAATAATAATAGTAGTAGTAGTGGCGGCGGCTGGCAGCCAGGCCGTTGAGCACAACGCCGGCGATGTTTGCGTTGGCCGTCTCGAGCAACTTCCTGGCGTGGGCGACGGTCTCCCGGCGGGCGTACTTGGCCGATACAACGAGCACGACCGTATCCACGTCCTTCGCCATCAACACCGGATCCGTTACGACGAGGATGGACGGGGCATCGCACATCACCAGGTCGAATTCCTCGCCGAGGTCACGCATAAGCCGGCGCATTTTGTCGGAGCCGATGAGCTCGGAGGGATTGGGGGGAACCCGCCCGCTCGATGCCATCCAGAGGTTCTCGACGCGCGTCGGCCGGATGATGGAATGGGGATCGAGGTCCTCGCGGAGAAGGTCGGCGAGTCCGGGACCGCGCTCCATTCGCAGCACATGGTGCACGTTGGGCCGGCGCAAGTCCGTATCAATGAGCAAAACCCGCATGCCGCTGTCCGCAAATGTAACGGCCATATTCACGGCCGTGGTCGTCTTGCCTTCGCCGGGCACCGCGCTCGTCACGAGGACCGTCCGCGGCTTCTCCTGAATTGTCGCCAGTTGGAACCGCGTCCGCAGGGTGCGATAGGCCTCCGAGACGGGCGACTTGGGATCGTGTTGCGTCACGATGCAGGCGTGGATCTGGTCTTCATCGGTGATGGGCACGTAATCGCCCCGCCCGCGGCCTCTGCGCCCTTTGCCAAACCGCATCGAGGGAATGGTGCCGATGACCTCCAATCCGGTGCATTCGGTCACGTCCTCAATGCTCTGAATCGATGTATCGTTCATCTCCATCATGATGGCGGCGCCGAGGCCGGCCAGCACTCCGACGAGCGCGCCGATGGCAACCGTTGCCGCAAGACTGATGTTCTGGGTCTGCACCGACTGGGTTCGCACGGGCATCTGGCGCGTCAATTCGCCCTTGCCGCGGTCGAGGGCGGTCCGCAATTCCAGTTCGGAATCGAGCAGTTTGTCGAAGACGCTGCGCTGCTTTTCAACGGCGCGCAACAACCGCTGATGCTCGAAATTGAGGTCGGCCAGCTCGGGGAGATCCTGCCGCCGGTCGCGCAGCAGTTTCTGGATCGTCTCGGCGCGGATATCGAGCGCCATGATCTCGAGTTGAAGCTGGCGGTACTCTTGGCTGAGGTCCTCGCGCTCCCGCCACACCACGCTGCCCCCGTCTACCCCGTGCTCGAGCTGCTGCATCGCCTGCAGAACCTCGGTCTTCTTGTCGGCGATCTCCTCGCGCAGCTCCTGCAGACCGGGAAAGGCATCGGTGTACTGAATGCTCAGGGTAAGCTCCTCGCTTACCAGTTCGTCGAGGTCTGCGAGAAGGTCCTTCACGACGGCGTCCGTCACCTGGCCGAGGGCATTTGGCAGTTCCGCGTCTTTGCTCTCGAGCTGGGCCTTCACGCTTTCGAGACGGGTGAGGAGCTGTTCCTTGGTGGTCTGGGCCTCGATCAGCTCCTCATTCCACTCCTCCAACCGTTCGAGGATGCGGTCGTGCTGGCGAAATCCCATTGCTTCGCGGAACCGCCATTCCTCCTGTTCTTTTTGTTCGAGTTCCTGCTGCACCTTCTCGAGTTGCGCCTGCACAAACGCCAGTTTCTCCCGCTCGGTCTCGATTTGCGTCTGGCGGTGTTTCTGGATCAGGGCGCGCGCGGCAAACTCGGCGATACTCGATGCTTCCCGCTCGTCGGTACGCTGGCAGGTGATGGTCACCGTGTTCAATTCGTTGTCCGGCTGGATCTGGAGCGACGCGGCCACGTCCTCCGCTGCGTTCTCGTATTCTTCCTCGGTAGCGAGCTGGCCCCAGGTTTCCCCGGCGGCAATATCCTGTTGCACCAGGGCCCGTACAATGTCGATGGCAATTGTTCGGGGATTGGTAATAAGCGCTTGGGCGCGGGGCGGCGCCCCCGGGCCCAGCGGTATGGTTTCCCACATGGACGGCCGCACGTCCAGTTGCGTTTCCGCGGTATACAGGGTGACGCGCTCGTGTTTGGCAAGACCGACCAGGCCAAATACAGTTGCCCCAAGCAGCGCCCCCAGGAGAACGAAATACCAGCGCCGGTAGAGCACGTTCAGGACATACCGGAACTGGTTTTCGTCGCGTCGCTTGATACTTTTCTCGATGTCGGATGCGGCACTCGGCATGAGTTTATTCCTCGGTATCTCCCTCAGACGTGACCGCGGGCAACACACCCGCCTGCTGCAAATCGGTGCTGGAAAGATTGATCATCCGGTCCCATGTGACCGATTCGGGGGTCTCGTGAATCGTCGGCGTGACGAAGACCATGAGCTCGGTCTGGTCTTTCGATTTTTCGACCCGCTTGAAGAGCCGGCCCAGGCCGGGCACTTTCCGTAATACCGGCACGCCCTGTTCGACGTTGTGCAATTCATTGCGGTAGATGCCCCCGACTACCACCGTCTGGCCGTTGCGTGCCAGGGCCTCCGTTTCCGCGCTGCGCACCGACCTGATGGGCACATTGTTGACGGAACCGACGGGGAAAGACACTTCGGGTTTCAACTCGAGGCGTACGTATTCGCCCGCGTCATCCTGGTACACATGCGGCGTGACCTCGAGCTGGATGCCCAGTTCGAGAAACTGTATCGAGAAATTCGCGCGGCCGGAGACCTCGGTGCCGAACTCGGTATAGGGAAACAGATCCACCATCTCGATGCGCGCCGGCCGGTGATTCACCGTGAGGGTGTGCGGGTTGGCCAGCAGCTCGGCCTTGTCGTCGGACACCAGAGCATCGACGAGGGCCCCGATGTCCACGTTGTCGTTGAGCAGTCCAAAGAACATCTGCCCGACCTTCGGAACCATCGTAGGCACGTTGAGGCGCCGGTCAAGGTCGCCTCTGTTGATGAACTCGCGCCCCTGCACGTTGTTCGCATCGCTGCCGAAGAGGGTCCCGTAGAAATCCTCATTGGCAAGGGGATTGGCTGACGCGCCCCGCGCGGCGCCGATAGGCGTCAACTGGTTCGGCATCGGATAGCTGCCCCCCAGAATCTGCGATTCCTGCACCCACCACCGGATGCCAAGGTCCTTGAGAGCGCCTGTTTGCACTTCGGCTATCTTGGCCTCGATGCGCACTTGGGTCCGCTGGCTGTCCATGTCATCCAACTGGGAAATCACGTTCAAGACGTTCTTGAGGGTTTCCGGCCGGTCGGTGACAATGATGGAATTGGTTTCGGCGTGGTAATTGACGCTGCCCCCTTCCGAAGTCGTGCCCTGAAGGGCCTCGAAGATGGACTCGGCGTTGCTGGATTTCAGTGGGACAATCTGGGTTTGCATTTCCGGCGTGCGGAACCCTGCGGTCTCGGGGGTCATGGCGCTGCGCGCAACCTGCACCCGGGGATTCCGAATGTAGCGGCCAAGGGCGGTGCGCACGACCGCGGCGGCTTCCTGTTCCGTCAGGCCTGCAATACGCACCTCGCCCACAAAGGGCATCTCGATGTTGCCTTGGGCATCCACCTGAGTGGTCGTCGAAAAGGCCGGCTGCCGGTGAACATCAACATAGACCAGATCGCCTGCCTCGATCGTGTCGCGTTGCTGCGCCGTTGCCGCCACGCAGCACACCAGCACACAAAAAATCCCCCATCGCCCTGTCGAGGCCACACGCATCATAAAGCTCGTTCTCCCCATTTGCCTGCGCTGCCGGTCCCCATCGGGTATGCCGCTGCTCTCAGCGCTTACCGGTACCGGCATCGGTTCTCGCAGATTCTCCTTGCTCGCCATCTGCCGCCGGCGCGTCATTGCCCGTGATGGCAGTTGACGTCTCCCCGTCTTGCCTCGCGGGCGTCTTGTCCACGAACCCGCGCGGCGAGCTGCTATTCGACGGCGGGTTTTGCGGCGCGGTCCCGTCCGCTTCTTCCTCCGCAATACCTGTTTCGCTCTCCGACCCCGCCAGTTTCGCCTCGATCAGGGAAATACGGCGTTTCAGGTCATCTTCGCGGACGCGGTCGATTCCAGGCGACTCGAGGGCGTACTGCCAATACTCGAGGGCCATCTCACGGTGCTCGCGCTGGGCTGCCGGTTCTTCGCTGTATTCGGCAAGCCGTTCATAGATGAGCCCCACCTGCTCGAAATCCTCATCGGGCTTGCGGTTGTCCTCGAGTCGGGCTGCCTGAAGGTAGGCTCTTCGCGCCATATCGTACTCGCCCAGTTTTGTGTGGGCGCGGGCAAGCGTCCGGAGGATGGGCAATGCGCCGCCGGGATCGCGTAACCGCAATGTCGGATCGCGCAACACCTCGATGGCCTGGCGCGACTCGTCGAGTTCAAAGTAAATGATGCCCCGCAAGGTATCCGCGCGGGCCGCCTTGGTATGTGAGGGAAACTCCTGCTGGAATTCCGCCAGCAGGGCGAGCGCATCCCGCAGCTCCTTCTGTCCGCCTCCTCCCTCCATCCCGGCCGAGAAGACGTTGAGTGCCGCGCCAAACAAAGCCTCGGCCCGGCGGGGATCGCGGGCCGGTAACAGGCTTGCCGCGCGCTTATAGTGCGCAGCCGCGCCGCTATGCTCTTCGCGGGCGGCCGCGATCCGCGCCTGGGACAGAAGGGCATCGGGTGTGCTGAGCTGTTGTTTCGCGAAAAGCCAGGCCTGATACAC
>CAZFOG010000051.1:10284-22126 GCA_964520685.1 uncultured Nitrospiraceae bacterium
GAAATCGTCGCCCGCGTCCGCGCGCGGCTGAGCCTCCAGTTCGCGGATTAAGGCCTCGGCCTCGCGAACATCCGGCACGGGAGGCTCGTCGTGAATGTCCTCCATTACCGCTGCGAACCGGTCCTCCAACGGGCCGTTCAAATGATCAACAATCGGGGCCGTCTCGGGCTCGTCATACTGCAGTGTCTCATTCTCGGATACGGCATCGGAAGATTCGGCGAGAGACTCGCCGACCGGCATTTCTTCGGGCCAATCGGGCTCCATCACCGCGAGTTCCTCCGCCGTTGCACCGGGAAGGGCCTCGTCGGCATGCGCGCCGTCCTCACCGGCTGCATCGTCCCCGCCAGAAGTGGTTTCGCCGCCCGGGCTGTCGATAAAAGCACTATCCGCCTGGAGCGCCGCCCCGGTCCCGGCCGTATCTTCGGGAGAGCTGTCGTCCGGCCTGTCCGCGAGCGGCATCTCAGCCGGGTCATCCGTGTCCGGAGCAGCGTCAGCTTCCTTACCTTGTTCTTCGGCAGGCTCCTGGGATTCCTTAGCGGCGGCAATCTCCTCATCCCAGTACGGGTCGGCCTCGACCGCTTCCTCCTGAGCTTCCTCCTGATCCGTGGAAGCCGTCATCGAGGGCGAAGCGCTGTCGTTTTCGTGGTCCCCGGGCGCCTCGAGGCGGCCATCTTCTTGCAGAGCAACATCGTCGGCCACGGACTGCGGGTACTGCCCCGCGTCAGGGTCGTCATCTGCCTCCCGAATGCTCTCATCCTGGGCGCCCGCCGGCTCGGTATTCTTTTCAGCGCCAGCACGAGGCCCAGAGGCCGCGCCGGAGTCGACGAAGTCCCGCGAGAGATCTGCGATGATGTCGCGCAGCTCGGCAATGGGCGAGGAATCCTCGGCGCCGTGAATCGTATCGGCTTCCGGCGACACGCTATCCTCGACAATGCCCGGAGTCATTTCCGCGTCGACGTCGGCCACGCCCTTCTCATAGAAGGTCAAGGGCGGTTCGGCGGGCCGGGAGGCTGCGTCTGGCGGTTGTGGAGACTGGGAACCGGCGGCCTGGGACGCGTCTTCCTCGCCTGTATCGCGGTAGGTCAGGCCGGACATCTGGATGAACTCGAGGTCTTGGGCCTGTTCATCCTCGGGCACACCACTCTCGAGACGGCTGTCGCTCAGCCCGCTCAGAAACTCATCGTCGATGCGCTCCATCTCCTCGGCAACGCGCTCATCAAGTCCCTGACGGATTCGGCTTTCAGATTCAGAATTCGAGGACATGCTTCCCACCTATGGCCTTGTGGGGGGTGCCTTCATGTGGTGGTGTCTCACGCTCAGCATCATCCCCCGCGCGGTCTCACCTCGATCATGATTCCTCCGTGACTATACTGCGATGATTTCCCTCCGCATTCAAGAGCAGTTGGTTGGCGCGACGCTGCAAGACGCTCTGCGTGCGCGTCCGGAGCGATTCGTGCTCGGGCTCAACTTCGTCTGCTGCCTCGTCTTTCCGGGGCTCGGGAGTCTGTGCCAGGGCGGCCGATACGCGCGAACGGCGCTCGGGATCGGGCAAGGTCGTCTTTTGAATCGTGTGAAGAATAATGGCCTGGCCAATTTGGCGCGTGCGGATCTGCGCCGCCAGCAATAATGCGTTGCGGCACACGGTGACCGTCTCGCGGGGGCTGCCTTGGGTGTAGGCGTGGATGGTGTCTACGGCCCCGTCGTCGAACACGGGGGCTAATCCGCCGACGGCGCCCGCCTGGCGCAGGCGGAAATCGATGAGGCCCCGCGTTTCAGCCCGGCTGAGGGGACCCAGGGTGAAGCTCATGTTAACGCGCTGCGCGAAATTCGGGGCTGCGTGCAATACGTTCAGCCATTCGATCTGGGCAAACAGCACCAGATTCAGCAGCTTGTGTTGCGGCGTCTCGAGGTTTTGAACGAGCCGGAGGAGTTCGAGCTGCCCGCGTTTGTTGAGATTCTGCGCATCATCGATGATGAGCGTATTGATGTTCGTATGGTGCTTCAGAAGATACCGGTTGAGGGCCTCCGTATAGGCCACGAAAGACCGGACCTCGGGTTTGAGGCCGAACTGCGTGACGATGCCTTCCAGAAGGGAAAAGCTCGTCCACGAAGGTATGGGAGAACCGATGACCGCGACATTGTAGCGGTCCGGCTTGGCCCGCATGCCCGTCAACACCTTTCGCAGCAAGGTGGTCTTGCCGGTACCGTAATGGCCGAGCACCACCGCAATGCCGTTACGGTCATCAATACTGCTCCACAGCCGGAACAGGCATTCCTTGTGCTCGGGCGTAGCATAGAAATACATCGGGTCCGCCGTTGGCGCGAAGGGCTGCCGGCGAAGCCCAAAAAAACTCAATAACGCCTGTGATGAATCAATGTGCTCCATCGTGCATGCTCGTGACGCTGGGGGTTCCACGGCGAAACAGGCGTTTCGCCACCCCCGAACCGGCAAGCCTCCCATCCGTTTCGAACTGCCCTACCCGTGTCGTGATGAACGATGATTCTGCGTGCCCCGCGCCGGCCCGCCGCTCTAATTCCCCAGCGCGGTCCTGGAACCCGTCCACCACATGCGCAAAGCACTTGTACATCCCCGCAATGCGCGGTACAATCCGCCTGCCACCTCGGTGGCGAATGCCGTGGCCAGCGGTGTTCATGACCGGTTTGGCAGTGCCACTCCCTTGGCGGGGCGCGTCGGTCCGCCCCCTTGTGCGCTGGCCCGCAACTCATCGCCACTGAGCAACTTAGTCCCATTCTAGACAAACGGGCGGTGGCTGTCAAGGGATATGCGTCAAAGTATTGTATTTAGTAAATCATTCCATACAATATATAGTGGTTTTTGCGGTCGCGTGCGGGCATGCGAGGGCGAGATTGTGATGGCGTGCCGCGGGAAAATGCCCTTTGTTCGATGCGGGCTGGAAATCGCGGAAAGGCCGAGAATCAGTAACCCCGCTTCGGGGTACGCGGGTTTTCAGGGCGTAGCTGCCGTGGGAAGGGGAGTGGCTCGGTAGTGCCATGATGCGGCGTGAGACGATCAAGATCCTGGCGGGACCTCGCAACGGCGAATCCTGTCCGCTTACAGGCACGCTGACGATAGGGCGGAGTCCGGACAGTGGCCTGCAACTGAACGACCTTCAGGTTTCCCGCAAACACGCGGTGATCCAGCAGACCGCCCTCGGGACGCTGATTCGCGACCTTGGCAGCGGTAATGGCACGTTTGTGGACAAGCGGCGGATTGTCGAGTACCGGCTTTCGCATGGCGATATCATTTCGATTGGTCCGATCGATCTGCTTTTCGAGAGCAAAGAATCGCTAAAGCATGGTAAACGGCCCCCGGCAACGGTCGTATTCGAGGAGGGCGATGAAGATAACGTTCAGGCCCACGCGGCCGAGAGCGTCCACCGCACCTTCTTTTCCGCGGTGCATTCGGCCCAGACGGTCGACCAGGCCCGGCAGGCCCAGGAACGGCTGGCGGCGGTCTATGCCGCCAATCAGGTCATCTCGAGCGAGCGCGACCTGAACAAGCTATTCGAGCGCGTGCTGGACCAGATTTTCGAGCTAGTGCCCGCCCATAACGGGGCTATTTTGCTGTTCGAGCCGCTCACCGGCAAGCTCGAACCGGCCCATATGCGCAAGGGCCGCGAAGAACACGTCACCATCAGCTCCACTATCGTGCGCCGCGCGTTCGATCACGGGGAAGCCATCATCATTTTCGACGCCGCGGACGACAGCCGCCTGGGACGCGGCCAGAGCATTATCCTCCACAACATCGCCTCGGCAATGTGCACACCCCTTCAGCATCAGGACGAGAAACTCGGCGTGCTCTATGTCGACACACGGGGAACCACCAACGCGTTCACCGAGGGAGACCTCGAGTTGCTCGTGGCGCTTGCCGGGCCCGCCGCCATCGCCATCAAGAACGCCCAGTATGTCGACAAGCTCGAGAGCGCATACCAGGGCACACTGCTCATGACCGCGAACGCCATCGAAGCGCGCGATCATTACACCGTGGGCCATACGTGGCGCGTCACCAATTTCGCCCTGGCGATCGCGCGGGAACTCGGCTGGGTTCCGGAGAAACTCCGCGAGTGTGAGATGGGCGGCGTGTTGCACGATGTCGGCAAGATCGCCATCGACGACGCCATCCTGCGCAAACCGGGCGGACTGACCGGCGACGAGCGGGAAAAAATGAAGGTGCATCCCGAGCGGGGCGCACGCATGATGCAGGACGTGCCCGCACTGACGCCCCTGATTCCCTATGCGCTCTATCACCACGAACGCTATGACGGAAACGGCTATCCCTTCGGCCTGAGTGCAGAGGAGATCCCCATCGAGGGCCGTCTCATCGCCGTGGCCGACACATTCGACGCCATCACCAGCAGCCGCCCCTACCGTAAAGGCCTCGATCCGGAGATTGCCGTAACGGAGCTCGAGAAGGGCAAGGGAACGCAATTCGACCCGCACATTGTCGATGCCATGATTCGGGCATACCGGGCAGGCCGCGTCGACGCCATTCTGCAAGACTACGGCAAAGACGACCGCAGCGTGTCGTGCCCCTTCTGCAGCACCTATATTCCCGTTCCCGAGGGAGGCGGGCCGGGTGCCGAGTTCAAATGCGGTGTCTGCCACCGGCGTCTGCGGCTATGCGAGCAGAATGACGTCTACTTCGCCGAGCTGCTGCCCTCCTCCGAACCGGCCGTCCCGAATTCGAATCACCGAACGCCGCTCGCAAACGATCCCGGCGTGGAAGAGAACAGTGGCTGAACACGACGGAAGCGTCAGGGCTTCGTGCCTCTGGCGCGCATGCGCCGCAGCATTCGAGGCGTGATCATCCTCGTCGTTGCGGGCCATATGCTTATGGTGGAGTATCGTCACATCTGCTGTGAGGAAGGGGCTTGATATGGGAGCGCGAAAACCCGGCCCTACCCGGCGAACCGTCATCCTGCTGGTTCTCATCTTCGTCGCAGGGGTGGCCGCCGTCGTTGGGGTGAAAGTCCTGGGGTCTCGCGGCGACCCGGCCGCCGTAACGCAAGCCCGCGCGCGTGCGATGGAATCCGTGGCGCACTACGAGCACCAATTCACATCCACACCCGGACCACCCCCCGCCGCCGGGGCCGGGCCGGTAGAAGTCCCCGAGGGTGCTCGCCCGGACGGCTCCCTCAGCGCACCGGAACGCTTCCAGAAACTCACGCCCGTCATCCATGTGCTGCGAATCCAGCCCGACTACCTGGCCGCCGAGGCGATCATGAAAGAACGGGCGCCGCGGGAGTGGACCGGTGAAGACCTGCAGGTTCTGAGTGATGTGTTAACCCGACAGTCCGCGCTACTGGATGCCATTCGCACGATTGCCAACGAGGGAGAACCCGTATACAAAGCCGATCTTTCGGCAGGCTACGCCACGGAATTGCCTCACCTGGCCCAATTGCGGCAGATGGCGGCTCTGCTCAACATGAACGCCGCCGTCCAGGCCCGGCAGGGCAACACCGAGGAGGCCATAAACGACTATCTGGCCATTATGTCGCTGGGTGAAACCCTTCTCGATGAGCCTATCCTCATTTCGCAGCTCGTCCGCATCAGCATGCTTGGGATGGCGTACGAAGGGATCGGCACAGTGCTACAGCCTGGTAAGCTTTCGCCCGAGCAGGCGCGCCGCATCGTCCGCGAAACTGCGGGGGCGTACCACCGCGAGGCGTACGCCAACGCCCTGGCCGGGGAGACGGCCTTTGGTCTCGACGCGATCGACGACGCAGCGGAGGATGGGGACCTGCCATTTGCGATGGGTGGCATGGGTGGCTTTGATTCTCCCGCAGGGGACGTGCTCGCAGGCTACCTCGTTCAGACGCCCGTCGGCAGCGCCTTCTTGAACTCGGACAGGCAGCAGTACGCGAAGTTCATGAACCGCATCGTCCGCGCGGCCGAGCAACCCTATTACGAAGTCCAGTCCGAACTCGAGACCATCGAGACCGAGATCGATGACCTGTCCTTCCTGAGTCTATACACGCGGAATCTCGTGCCTGGGCTGGTGCGCGCGCAGGAGGCCCAAGCCCGTGCCGAAGCCATGATTCACCTGATGCGCATCGGTCTGTCCCTCGAGCTCTATTACGGCGGAAACGGCGTCTACCCCGACACCCTCGACGCCCTGGCTGCCGAACTCGGGGGCGAGGTTCCCGTCGATCCCTTCACTGGGCAGCCCTATGTCTATGTGGCGGAGGAGAACGCGTTCCTGCTCTACAGCCTCGGCCGGAACCAGCAAGACGACGGCGGCCGCCACCATGTACATGAGGGCGACATTGTCTGGCGGGGTATCGAGCCGTAATCGCTCGCCAACACGGGGAGTTCGGACAAGGGCTGCGCCTGACATACCGGTCGCACCTGCGTGCCGCACGAACCTGTGCCGGCTCTACAATCCCAGGGCTTTGTTGATCACGAGCTGCACGTCGACGGCATCCACGCCGGGCCTGTCATCCACATTGGCATTGAATCCGCCGATATCGAGCCCGAGGGCGGCGTTGATGACCATTTGTACGTCGACAGCGTTTACGCCCGACTCACCATCGATGTCTTCTCTAAACAACACCTCGATGTAGTTGGTTTTGGTCTCGGTGTCGTTGCCCGCGAGCACCCCCTCGAGCAGCAGGGACACGGTATACAGCCCGCCCGCGGTATAGGTGTGCACGGCCGTTTCCATCTCCGTCGAATCGGTGGTGCCGTTGTTATCGAAGTCCCATTTCGCGGTACGGTAATCGCCCGCCGAGAGGTTGGTGAACGTGACCTCGAGCGGCGCCCGGCCTCTGACCACGTCCGCCTCGAAATCGGCCGCCGATGCGATGGGGGCCCGGACCTCGATAACGTAATCGGCGATGCTCGCGGTACGGTCGGCGCTGGTAGCGATGCCCCGCGCGTGGAAGTGGTCTTTGGTCACGTCTTCGGCGCGCGCCCAGATCCAGTTGTCCGTATAGACCCCGTCTCCCGCAACTTCATCGCCATAAAGCCCGCCGTCGTAGGGCCACCCCTCGAAATCGTAGATGCCTTTCGGGTGATGGCCGTCCTCGTCGTACCATTCCTGGCGGAAGAATCCGTCGCAGCCGGTGGTGGCATACTCGTATCGGGTTGTGTCCCTGCCGGTGGCGCCGCCACTTTGCGTGATCATCGTGACGCGCGGGGTGCCGGTGAGGCCCGTAACAAACGCCTTGGGCGCTGCCCAGTCAAAGATGACCAGGTTATCCGGCCGCGGATCATTGCTGTGTCTGACGAGACCCACAAACGCGACGCGGTTGCCGTCCGCCGATACGAAAGAGGGCTTATTGAAGGCGGTCTTGTTGGCAGCGATCATCGAGTCGTAAAACAGCGGAATGACGCCATACGATTCCGTGTGCGTGTACCGGATGGTGGCGTTGCTGCCGCCGCCGATGTCGAATTGGAACGACACCGCGGTGCCCTCGCTGTTGATATCCGGGTCGGTGGGCCAGCGGCCGTAGCCGTCATCGGGTGCCAGTAGAACAGGCCCCCACGACGCGTCCGTGGCCATCATCTGGAGTCCGTGCGGTTCGGGGGCCGAAGCGCCGTAGCGCGAGAAGACGAAGACGGAGCCGTCGCCGTTGAGCGACCCGCCCCGGTACGTCATGCCCGTGGTATCCAGCAATACGCTCGCCGCGCCGCCCGACGCCGCATTCAGCATGAGCACATTCTTCGCCTCATAATCCTGGAACGAGCCTTTGGGGGTGCAGATCATGACCGTGCCGTCGTAATTGATTTCCGCTTTCTCCCAAAGTTCATACGCACTCGGCGAGATCCCCGGGATGGCCGAAAGGTTGCGCGACTCGAGCACGGGCACCGCCGCGCCCGTTGCCGTGCTCACAGCATAAAACGTGTACCCCGACTCGGGGATGCCGTCGCTGTTGGGTCCCTGGGGCCCGAAATTATTGAGAAACACCACGATCTGGCCATTGCCAGAGAGAGCCTGCCGTGACCGCGAATAGATTCCCCTCGCGACCGGCGGGTCGCCCCAGCTCGTGGAGCTGACGTTTTCCAGGAGCACCTGCGTGCCGCCGCCACTTGTCCACTTCATCAGGCGGTAATTGGTCCAGCTCGGCCAGGCAACGTCCGACCACACCACGACCGACCCGTCGTCGGAGATCACGGGGCCAAACCATACGTGGCGCACGTCCCCGGCCGAAGTGTTCCAATTATCTGTGAACAGAACCTGCTCGTTGGTTCCGTCGGCGTCCAGAAGGCGTATGGCCCAGGTGCTGAGGTCCTGCTGGACGGCATACACCACAACCTTCTGGCCATCATCGCTCATGCCGAAGCCCTCGATGGTGTAGCCGCCGGTCTGGGAATCGGTGATTTCGGTGAACATGCCCTGCCGGACAAGCGCCGCCTCCTCGGCCCGCGCCGCCCCCAGACACAGACACAGGCACACAATAACCGGGATGTAGATCCTTGTACTCATTTTCGCGCCCCCCTTGCCTGCCCGTATCCTAGCCTAACACCGGAAATCCGTCAATCTTTATTGGAACAGATAGAGGGGTGGTACAGGCAGGGTTGCCGGCGCGGGCAAAGGGCCGTCTTACCCGGTGACAATAAAGATATATGCCGCGATACAGCATGTCAGGGCGAGAGCACCGACCATCAATCCGAATGCGGCAGCGCTGAGTATCTGCACAATAAACGGAGGCTCCACGGCCTCATCACCTGGCGGGACACGTTTTGTGATCTTGCGCACGAACCAGACGCAGAAATCCCTCGAAGCCACCAGAAAGCAGATGCTCAGGGCAAAGGGAGTGAAGAGGATGATTACCGGAAAAAGCTCGATGTCATTCTGATCGCTATTCCATCCCACCCACGCGAGCGCACACACAACCACGGCCGCGCCATACCCCGTCAACAGCCGTGTCCAGTGCCCGCCCAACGAAGCTCCCCCGAATCCTGAAGACGCACTCTCGGGACGCATCATAGCACACGCAATAGATATGACCCAGCGGCCGGCGCCCTCCGTCTCCCGCGAAAGCAGGGGTCCAGATCGCGTGCGGCTGCACAAAAACGCACGCCGCAAGCGCCCGTTCGGCTGGGCCGCTTCGGCCCAGCGAACGAGGAGCATTAACCGTGTCCCATTGCGGGTCAGTGCGAGGTTCCAGGCGCGCCGGCATGGCCGGCTTCGGGCGGGATCTCGCCGGCTTTGTCGAGGGCGATTCGGGCCAGGATAGGCCCGACGATCTCGAAGAAGATCGACGTCGCAGTCACGGTTGTGAGCACGGCGGCGCCGATCTCGATTGCCCGGGGAATGTCATACTGCTCGCCCAGCGCGGTGAATTGGGTGCGTACGATCAAAGCAATACCAATGGCCACCCCCGCCTGCGACAGGATGCCCAAACCGATGTATTTCCGCACGGTTTCGTTCAGGTCACCGACGCGCCCGCCCAGGCGCGCGCCGATGATCTTGCCCACGATTCGGCAGGCGATATAGACAATTCCAACCAATCCCAGTTTGGGCAGCGCCGCGAGCTGGAGGTGCGCCCCCGCGAGACAGAAGAACAGGATGAATACCAGGGGCATCACATCGAGTAGCGGCGCGGTGATGTGGCGCACGGCGGCCTCACGCCGGATATTGGCCAGCACGAACCCCGAGGCCATATTGGTCAAGATCAAGGATAGACCGAGCTGGGTCGAGACGCCCGCCGCCAGCATCACCGACCCAAACAGCAGGATGAAGATATCGCGTGTGTTCTGTAACGGGCGCACCAATTGGCAGAAGACGAATCCAATCACGCCGCCCAGCAGCACACTGGCCCCGATCTCTTTAAAGGGCGCCCACAGGGCGGGAAGTATGCTCTCCGAGGCGCCGGGAGCGCCGGCCAGAAGGATGCTTCGCGCGATGGCCGCCGCAAATGCGAAGATGACAATCGCAAGGCCGTCGTCAATGGCCACAACCGCATACAAGGCCTGGGTCAGGGGGCCTTTTGCCCGGTATTCCTGAATCACCGCCACCGTGCCCGCGGGCGCGCTGGCGGGCGCCATCGAGCCGAAGATCAGCGCCATGGGCATGTCGCGGGTCAGCACCCATACGCCCGCGAACACGAACAGGAATGCGCCGATCGATTCGGCGAACACCACCGACAACACCCCAGCGCCCTGGCGCTTTATCGAACCCACATTCAACTCGGCGCCGATCGAGAAGGCCACAAATCCCAGGGCGATTTCGGTGATGAACGACAGCTTGTCGAGGGTGTCTTCCTTGAAGAAGAGTATCATCGACGGGCCCAACAACACCCCCACGAGCATATAGCCGATGATGGACGGCAGTTTTACCAGCCGCACCAGCTTGCCTACGTAGAAACCGGCGATCACCGCAACACCCACTACCGTGAGCGGAAACAGCTCTATTCGCGCAAGACTCAGTGTCATGATGCGTGCCTGTGTGTCATGTAACCAGTTTTCCTTGTTCGATTAGCGGATATGGCGCTTCGCCACACCCCAGAAACGGCGCCGCGGGTCTGCCATCCGCGATTGCGCGCGCCCGGGTCCGGGCCGTTCTACCACAACCGTGTCCCCAGTCCATCCGCGACGCGGGAAAAGGCGGAACAGCGCTATGGCATTTGGGGCGAATCAGGTTTCCAGCGAGCCGGCGCAATAAAACAATTCCTGCACGGTCAACAATACGCCGGTGCGCTCGTCGAGGTTCCCCGTGATCGTTTCGACACGCCGCACCGCCTCATTGGCCAGCTCCTGGGGCACCACAGCCACAATGAGATGGCTGAACCCCCCCGGATCGTGGTCCCACAGACCCCGGAACAGCGGCACCTTCGAGAAATACGCGCTGAGGTTTTCCGACGTGATCACCGACACGTTGATGGCGTCCATCCCGGCAAATACCTGCACCAGCTCGTGAAAGACCGATTCGTCCTGGATGAACATATGCAAAAGGTGCTTGCCCGTGCGGCCTTTCCGGTCCAGCTCGCCGCTCGCGTGGCGCAGAAAGCTCTCGAGCACTGCCTCCGGCGTCTTCTTGGCGACAATTTCCTTGATCGCGCCACGGCTGCTCAACGCCAGCGAAATGGCCGATAACAGCCGGACGTGTTCGTTCGAGGCTTCCTGCGGCGCAATGATGAAGACCATGAGCCGCACCGCCTTCTCGTCCAGCGCATCGTACTCCACCCCATCGGGCACCGTCAGGATACCCACGATGAAATCGGTCACGTTCTCGAGACGGCAGTGGGGAATCGCGATGCCGTTCCCGAACCCGGTTGAACCCAGTGCCTCGCGTTCCTCGAGGCCCTGAACGATCGCCGCCTCGGCCACATTCGCCAGAAGCGGGCTTCGTTTGGCGCACCGGGCCACTTCGGCCAGGGCGCCGGCCTTGTTCGTGGGCGCTACTCCCGCCAGGACGCATTCTTTCCGCAATGCCTCAAACAGGGTCATTCAGCTACCCTCAACACGATTCTACCGGCAAGAGCCCCGCGTCCGTGCGCACAAACCATCCAGCCGGAAAATGAACTTCCTTCGTATTCGCCCCTGAAGTGTACGCCTCTCGTGCCCGAAAATCGAGCGAACCGTAATCGCCGAATAACGTGAGGGAACCTCCGCAAAGCCGGTGCGGGTGGAAACGAGCGCGAACGGGGCCGTGTTCAAAGCGCCGTCTGCGGCGCGGCTGCGTGTCACCGTTCGGGGCGCCGGCACGATAATCATGCGCAAGATGCGCATGGCACCTCGAGGATAGCGCTTGGTTGGGGCTTGCGGCTGAATGGCTGCGTCGCTGGAACGCGGCAGGCTGCCGCGTCTACGCTGACGACCTCCGGAAGCGTAGAAGAGGCTGCCAGCCTCTTCGTTCCCGGGAACTCGGGTCGCG
>CAZFOG010000052.1:0-21985 GCA_964520685.1 uncultured Nitrospiraceae bacterium
GGTTTAACGCCCTCCTCGTCATCAGTACCATCGTTCACGGCAAGGAGAAAGCCGATTATCCCCACCCGTTCAAGAGCTGCATCTGCCTTGGCCACATCATGGGCGAAGACGGCCTGAAACTCTCCAAACGCCTCAAGAATTACCAGGAACCCGGCTTGCTCTTCGAGAAATACAGCGCAGACGCCCTGCGGTGGAGTTTTTTCGCCAAGAATCCCCCCACCAGCACCGGCCGCCTCTCCGAGCGCAACGTCGAAGAAGCACAGCGCGAACTCCTCATCCGCTGGTACAACGTCTACAGCTTCTTTGTCATCTACGCGAACCTCGATGGCTTCGACCCCTCGAATGTACCGGCAGCTTTTTTGGAAAGCATGGGCATCGACCCCGCCAATGCATCCGGCCATACGGGAGAGGCCCCCTTCGTGCCCCGCGACGAGCGGGCCGAACTCGACCGCTGGATCCTCCACGAGCTCGACCGCACCACCCTCGATATCCGCGACGCCATGGAATCCTACGGCTGCAATCCCGCGGCACGCAGCATCCAGGCCTTTGTCGAAAGTCTCTCGAACTGGTACGTGCGCCGCAGCCGTGAACGGTTCTGGGCCAGCGGATGGAGCACCGACAAGGCCAACGCCTACTGGACCCTATTCGAGTGCCTGCTGAAACTCGCCCAATTGGCCGCGCCCTTCGTGCCCTTCTTCGCGGAGGTCACCTGGCGCAACCTCCACAAGCCCTTGCCCGGCGCCCCCGAGAGCGTGCATCTCACGTCGTATCCCGATGCCAACAAGACCTCGCTCGACATGCAGCTACTCGACGAGATGGCCGCAACGCGCGAAGCCGTTACCCTCGGGCTCAGCGCACGCCGCAACGCCAACATCAGGGTCCGTCAGCCCCTGGGCCTGTGTGAACTCGTCCTCGGCAGCAGCGAGCTTCGCCCCGGACTCGAAAGGCACATCGAGCTTATCAAGAGCGAGTTGAATGTGAAGGAAGTCTCGTTTACCCACAATCCCGACGAGTATGTCTCGTTCGAACTCAAACCCAACTTCAAACTCCTTGGACCGCGCCTCGGCAAGAAGGTCAAGTCCGTCGGAAAAGCCCTTGCCCAGGGCGACACCGCCGCCATGTGCGCCCAGCTACAGGATGGCGCCCTTACCCTCAACCTCGACGGCGAAACCGTGGAACTCACCAACGAAGAAGTCGAAGTGCGCCTCACCGCGAAGGAAGGTTTCGCCGCCGCCCAGGGGCGCAACATGGTTGCGGTCATCTCGACTGAGATCTCCCAAGAGCTTCGCCAGGAAGGCTGGGTCCGCGAGTTTATCCGTTGCGTACAGGACATCCGCAAAGAGCAGGAACTCGCCTACGACGCCCGGGTCACGGTATCGGTTAAGACCGACCACCAGGAACTGGCCGGCGTCCTCGCTGCCTTTGAAGATAAAATCTCGGGCGAGGTCCTCGCAGAGGCCTTCGAGATCAACGGCGCTCCCGCCCTCGAGGGTAAACAGATCGAGATCGACGACGTTCCGGCTACCGTGGCAGTCACACGCAAATAGGCCCGCACCGCCCCGGTCCGCATCCGCCCTCGTCCATGTTGGCCCGTGCAAGTCCGCCCTTTCGTCTCCCCTGCCCTCCCGTCTCCTGTGCGAAAACAGGGGCCCAGATCGCGTGCGGTTGCGTAGCAACGCACGGCGCAAGCTGGACCGGGGGTGAATTCCGGATCCGGCAGTTTGATTACGACGATGCCGCACTGTGCCCGTCTGCCCGCAGGCCTTCCCGAATTGATGTTCTCGCAGGGTGTGCCTAAACTGACAGTGAACAGGTGGCCCGTAGGCGGGGGAGATTCCCGAGGGGAGTACACAATGAAATCGATTGCCCGGATAGCCCTTGTATTGCCAGTGCTATTGTTGCTTCTCGCGGTCCCGGCGACCGCCCGCGAGGCCCAATTCGATGTAGTGGCACACGAGAACGTCATGGTGCCGATGCGCGACGGAGTACTCCTCGCAACAGACGTGTATCTCCCCGCACGCGATGGCACGCCCGTCGAGGGCAAGTGGCCCGCCATCCTCACCCGAACGCCCTACAATAAGAACGGAAACAAACCGAACGGACAGTATTTCGCGCAACGCGGCTATGCCTTCGTCGCCCAGGACACCCGCGGCCGCTACGCGTCCGAAGGCGTCTGGCACATGCTCATCGATGACGGGCCCGACGGATTGGATTGCGCGGCCTGGATTGAGTCCCAGGACTGGTCGGATGGGCAAATCGGCATGCTGGGCACATCCTACGTCGGCGGTACACAGCATGCCATGGCCATGGCCAAAGCCCCCCAACTCGAGACAGTCATCCCCGTCGACGCAATGTCGAATCTGGGCTACGCCAGCATGCGCAACGGCGGGGCCTTCGAGTTGCGGTTCTGGAACTGGATTCATCTGAACGCGGCCCGCGGAAGCCGCCAGTCCCGCGACGCCGCCAAACAGGAATTGCTGCAGCAGTTGGCCGATAACCGAATCGAGTACCTCTACAATATGCCCCTTCGCAGAAGTATGACGCCCCTTCGCATGGCCGAAGAATACGAGGATTGGCTGGTCGGAGCCCTCGAGCACGGCGGCAATGACGGCTACTGGCGGCAGAACAACATCCGCGACTACCCCGAGACGTACAAAGACATCCCCGTATATCTCGTCGGGGGATGGTACGACTCGTGGGGTAGCAACACCACCGCGAACTACCGGGTCTTGAGTCAACACATCGAAGGCCCGGTCTATCTCATCATGGGACCGTGGATTCACGGCGCACAGGGCAACTTCTCACACGGGCAAGTGAGCTTCGGCGCCGATGCCGCCATTGCCAACCCCCTCGATTGGCGGCTCGAGTGGTACGACCACTGGCTCAAGGGCCTCGAATCGAAAGTGACCCGAAAAGAGCCGCCCTTCTCATCCACAGTGCGCATCTTCGTGATGGGCGCCGGCAGCGGCACGAAAAACGAAAAGGGATTGCTCGAACACGGCGGATACTGGCGCGATGAAAACGAGTGGCCCCTGGCCCGCGCCGTCACGACGGCCTTCCACCTCCAGCCCGGCGGCGGGCTCTCCACCGAAGCCCCCCCGCAAGACGGCGGCGCCACGAGTTTCGTCTTCGACCCGAAGAACCCCGTACCGTCCATCGGCGGGCAGACCTCCTCCGGCAACGACATCCTGCTCCAGGGGGCGTGGGACCAGCGCGGCGGTGAACACGTCTGGAACTGGCGGAAACCCTTGCCCCTGTCCGCCCGGAACGACGTCCTCGTGTTTCAGACCAAGCCCCTTGCCGAGGATACCGAGGTAACCGGCGAACTCGAGGTCGAACTATGGATTTCATCCTCCGCACCCGACACCGATTTCACCGCGAAACTCGTCGATGTGTATCCCCCCAGCGCCGATTACCCCGACGGCTTCGACTTGATCATCGGCGACGGCATCATCCGCACGCGCTTTCGCGACTCCCTCGAGGAGGAAAAGCTCATGGAACCCGGCACGATCTATCCGGTCCGCATTTACTTGTATCCAACCGCGAACGTCTTCAAGAAGGGGCACCGCATTCGCGTGGACATCTCGAGCAGCAACTTCCCGCGTTTCGACCTGAATCCGAACACCGGCGAACCCCTTAACCAGAACCGGCGCCTCCAAACCGCCGTCAACAGCGTCGAGCACAATGCCGCACATCCATCACGCGTCCTCCTCCCAATCGTTCCGGGCGGGAGTCAGCAAGCAGTTCATGTTCAACGGCAGGAGATGTAAGACATGACGAATCACATGGGAATACCCGGAATCCTGGCCCTGATTGCGCTTTGCATGGTCTCCCTTTCCGCCCGCGCGGGCGAGTCAATCGCCAAGGGACCTTACGAACCCGAATGGCCATCCCTGATGAACCACGAGGAAGCCCCCGAATGGTTCCGCGACGCAAAATTCGGAATCTATTTCCATTGGGGCGTCTACTCGGTCCCCGCCTTCGGCAACGAATGGTATCCGCGCCACATGCACGTCACCGGCAGGCCCGAATACAAACATCATGTCGAGACCTACGGCGAGCCCTCGGAGTTCGGCTACCACGATTTCGTCCCCCTGTTCAAAGCCGGGAACTTCGATCCAGATGCCTGGGCGGACCTCTTCCAGAAAGCTGGGGCGCAATTCGCGGGGCCCGTCGCCGAACACCACGATGGCTTCGCCATGTGGGCCAGTGAACTCACCCCCTGGAATGCCGCCGGCAAGGGGCCCCAGCGCGACATCATGGGCGAACTCGCAACGGCCATCCGAAAACGCGGCATGCGCCTGGTCGCCACCTTTCACCACGCCCGCAACAACCAGCACCTGGTCAACAAGGACGGCAAACTGGTCTGGGAAGGTCACTACCCCCGCGTTGAGGGGTGGCCCACCGTTTCCGAAGACCCCGAACTCCGCCTTCTCTATGGCAACCTCCCCCGTCACCAGTTTCTTGACCTGTGGCGTGCCAAGTTGGCCGAAGTTATCGACAACTACCAGCCTGACCTAATCTGGTTCGACGCCTGGCTCGACGAAATCGACGAAACGTACCAGATGCTGTTCCTGGCCCACTACTTCAACCGCGCCGCCGAGTGGGGAAAGGACGTCGTCGTAACCTGCAAACAACGCGATCTGCCGCTCGAGGTCGCTGTCGAGGATTTTGAGAAAGGCCGCACCGACGAATTGACCCAAGAGGCTTGGCTCACCGACGACACCATCAGCTACGGCAGTTGGTGCTACACCCAGGACCTGAAAATCAAGCCAACCCGCGAAGTGCTGCACGTCCTCATCGACATCGTCAGCAAGAATGGCCAGTTGTTGCTTAATATCTCTCCCAAAGCCGATGGCGCCATCCCCGAAGACCAGCAGCAGGTCCTGCTCGAGCTCGGCGACTGGCTGGGACGGTTCGGCGAGGCCATCTACGGTACCCGCCCCTTCACGGTCTATGGCGAAGGCCCTACCCAGATGGAAAAGGGAGGCCACTTCGTCAAGACCGACCTCGGGTACGGTCCCAAGGATATCCGCTACACCCGAAAAGGCAATACCGTCTACGCCCTCGTACTGGGATGGCCGGGCGAAGGCGAAAAAGTCACCATGACGGTCCTCGGCGAGAAAGTCTCCGACAATCCGTTGAAGGTGAAGTCCGTGACTCTTCTTGGAGCCGACGAATCCCTCAAATGGAAGCAGAAGAACGACGAGCTTGCGGTCACCTGCCCCAAGACAAAGCCCCACGACATGGCCATCATCTTCAAAATCGAATGTGAGGAAACGTAAATAGGGCGTCAAGGCCCGCCACTAACACTATTGACGGCACATCATAACGCTGGTACCGGGTCATCCGTACCCATCGGGACCGCTTTCCGGCACCGCGCCAATCGAGAGACTGTAAGCACGAGGCCGCGTGCGATGCCGAACCGCTGTACGCATTCTATCGAGTAGTCAGAACACGTGGGGGTGTAGCGGCACTGTACAAGCCCGTGCAGATGCGGGCGGCTTATGCGCTGATACGCGTGAACCGCATGCACATAAACACGCCCACACACTTGGTGTGATGACGGCCTTACGGCGTCAAAGGCCACGAGACACACCAAAACTGCCAGCAGAACGAATCCCCCACGCTTTCCGGTTACTCGTTTCCGCAGTGCGGGCACTTCGCGCTGGCCTGGAGACGCTTGTTGTGGCAATGGGGACACTGTATGACTGTTCCCTGCGGACGCGCCAGGATATAAATAACCAGACCCAGGAGACCCGTGAAGAAGACAAGAAGCATCCAGAGTACACCGCTGTCCATGCCGCGGGCTTTCGCGTCACGGGCCACCCAGACCAGAATCGCGATATTGATGGCGATAGCTGCAATGATAATGAAGAAAAAGAAGCCTCCGCATGCCGCGCATGCTGCGGCGGCTTCCTCCTCGCTCACCTCCTGCTGCGCCCACGCAAACGAGCAAAAGCCCAACGCCGCCACAGTCAACCAAACCGCAAGCATGGAAAAACCGTGAATCTTTCGCATATTCCAGTGTCCCCCAGTCTAGATTTTCGCCGCAGTCCCCAAACACCCAATACACGCCGGACTCCATTCAGATGAAGAAGCCTGCTCCCCGAGTTGCGCATCCTGCGGTCGCCGCGCAACGGACACATACTAATCACCAAGCAAGGAACCGTCAAGATAACGATTAAGCCCAATCGCCGGTCAACTTCGGAGGCGCTCAGGGCAAGGCAAGAGACCACTCCGCCATCCCGGGCGCCAAAAACGCACACAACATCACGCCTCTCACCGTCCATTCCGTCCACCACACATCTCCGTCCGTGTCCCCCCATTTGCCTATTGACATCTCCACCGCCGCAATGGCATGGTGTAGCCGTTCAGGGGCCCGCCGTAACTGGCGATGCGACGTGGAAGGAACCACGGGGAAGCGACGGGCCAAAGTTCTTGCCGCGCGCCTGGGCAAACGTACCGGTGAGTTATGTGCCGTGACGTTTCGTACTCCGCTATTCTCCACAGGAGGCGTATCATGCGGCAAACGCCCTTATTCGACGAGCATCAGGCGCTCGGCGGCAAAATCGTTGATTTCAGCGGGTGGGCTCTGCCCGTTCAATACGCCGGCATTCTTCAGGAACACGAACACACCCGCACCAAAGCCTCCGTGTTCGATTGCTCGCACATGGGCGAGTTTCGCATCAAGGGCGCGAAAGCGATCGCGGCCTATGACGCCCTCATCACAAGCGACACGGACCGCATAAAGCCCCGCCGCGCGCGGTATGGAGCCATGCTCAACGATGACGGCGCTTATATTGACGACCTCATCACCATGCGCCTCGCGGACGACGAACTCTTCGTCGTCACCAACGCAGGACCACTCGAACGCGTTTCCGCCCTCTTCACGTCGTGCGTACCGGGACTGACCGACATCTCCGGCGCCACAGCCAAGATAGATATCCAGGGGCCCTTGTCACGCGATATCCTCGCCGGCATCGGCCTGCCCGTCGCAGCGGAACTGCGCTATTTCGGGCTGGCACAGGCCGAGTGGACCGCCTACCCCCTCGTGGTCTCGCGAACCGGATACACGGGTGAGCTGGGATATGAACTCTACATGCCCAACGAAGCCGCCGTGCCCCTGTGGCGCAGACTCCTCGAACACCCCGGGGTTGCCCCCGCCGGACTCGGCGCCCGCGACACCCTGCGACTCGAAATGGGCTATCCCCTGTCCGGACAGGATTTCGACCACACACGCACGCCCCTTGAAGCGGGCCAGGAAGCGTTTGTCGATTGGAACAAGCCGTTCGTGGGCCAGGCCGCTCTCGAAAAACAACGGGCAAACGGCGGATACTTCGTGTTGGCGCCCATCCAGTCGGATTCGCGCCGCGCCCCGCGCCACGGTTTCGATGTCTACAACGCAGATCAAGCCGTCGGCGCCGTGACCAGCGGCACCTACGGCCCCTCCGTGGGTCACGGCATCGGCCTGGCCTATCTGCCTCCCGATCTGGCCAAACCCGGCGTAACCCTGACCACCGGGCCGCGCCGGTTCGACATCGAGGTCACGGAACTTCCCTTCTACAAGGGTGGAACCTGCAGGAATTAAGGAGAAAGGGACCATGGATTTTCCGGAAGGACTCAAGTACACGCGCGAACATGAATGGATCCGGGACGACGGCGGCGATGTCTATACCGTGGGCATTACCGGCCATGCCACCGAGCAATTGGGTGACGTAACCTACGTCGAACTACCCGATGTCGGAAGGAAGCTGGATCAGGGGCAAGCTGCCGGGGCCGTCGAGTCGGTAAAGGCGGCCAGTGACGTCTACGCGCCCATCGGTGGCCATGTCATCGAGATTAACACCGAACTCGAGAGCCGCCCCGAACTCGTAAACACCAGTCCCTACGAGGACGGCTGGTTCTTCAAGATCGGCGAGGGCAACCTGCGCGAATATGACACGCTCATGGATGCTCAGCAATACGCCCGGTTTGTAGAGGAACTCGACGAATGAGCTTCGTTCCCATCACCCGCGCGGAACAGGCCGAAATGCTCAAGGTCATCGGCCTCACGTCAATCGAAGACCTCTTTCAGAGCATACCCAAACCCCTCCGGGCAAAATCGTGGAACTTGCCTGCCGGACAATCCGAGATGGCCGTGCGCGCCAAACTCGATGCCCTGGCCAGCAGGGACAACGGCTCGCATGTTTGCTTCCTGGGCGGCGGCTATTACGACCACTTCGTGCCTGCCGCCGTCGATGCCCTGGCCTCCCGGGGCGAGTTCGCCACGGCCTACACGCCCTACCAGCCCGAAGCCGCCCAGGGAACCCTCCAGAGCATTTACGAATATCAATCGGCCATTTGCCGTCTAACCGGGATGGACTTCGCCAACGCATCCCTCTACGACGGCGGCACAGCCGTATTCGAAGCCGCTACCATGGCCGTACGACTCACCCGCCGCCGGCGAATTGTCTGTCACGCCTCTCTCAATCCGCTGTACCGCCAGATTCTGGCCACCCACACCGCAAACCTCGGCCTGGAATTCCTCGATGGTGAAGACCCCGCGGAGGCAGCCTGCGTCATCGTTCAAAATCCTTCCTTTCTGGGAGACATCTGCGATTTCACCGCTCTCGCTCGACAATGCCACGACGCCGGCGCCCTGCTGGTCGTGTCCTTCTACCCGCTGTCTCTGGGAATTCTCAATACCCCCGCGGCTATGGGCGCGGACATCGCCGTCGCCGAAGGACAGAGTCTGGGCGTGCCGTTGAGTTTCGGTGGCCCGTACCTTGGCATCCTCGCCACGCGCAAAGAGCACATCCGGCGCATGCCGGGCCGGCTGGCGGCCGCAACCGTCGACGCCCGCGGCCGCCGCGGGTTCGTGCTGACCCTGCAAGCACGCGAACAGCACATCCGCCGCGAGAAAGCCATGTCCAACATCTGCTCGAACGAGGCCCTCATCGCCCTGCGGGCCCTGATTTACATGTGCCTGCTGGGAAAGGAAGGCCTCCGCGAAGCAGCCATCCAGTGTCACTCCAAGGCCGAGTACCTGAAGCAACGCCTGGGCTTCGCCCGGGTGCTCAACACCGGTCCGACCTTCAACGAGTTTGCGGTTCGGCTGCCCCGCAACGCGGAGGACGTGTGCGCAGCCCTGGCCCGCCAGGGGGTTCTCGCGGGCCTGCCCCTTCACACCGTTGGAAAGGGAGAACCTGGCGACCTCCTCGTCGCCGTCACCGAGAAACGCACTCGAGCCCAGCTTGACGCATTCGCGGACGCCCTGGCCGCCGCATGCACTCAGCAATAGCCGTAACGGAGTCATGGAATGCAACTGATTTTCGAGAAATCTCGCACCGGCCGGAGGGCCATCGCGTTCGACGCCCTGGATGTGCCCGAGGTCATGCCTCCTGCCGAATTGCGCCGCGAAGAATCCGCCGCGCTGCCCGAAGTCAGCGAACTGGACGTCGTACGGCACTTCTCGCGGCTGTCCCAGCGCAATTTCGGCATCGATACCCATTTCTACCCCCTCGGGTCCTGCACCATGAAGTACAATCCCAAAATGGCCGAAGCCGTGGCCGCGCATCCGGGATTTCTATCGCTGCATCCCCATCTGGCGTCTGCCCCCGCGACGTGGCCGCAGTGCCAGGGGGCCTTCGAGCTGCTCTTCGAACTCGAGCGGCTCCTTGCCGAAATCGCCGGGATGCAGCAGGTCAGCCTCCAGCCCATTGCCGGCGCCCATGGCGAATTGACCGGCACGCTGATGATCGCGGCCTACCATCGCGACAAGGGCAATGCCAAGGATACGATCCTCATCCCCGATTCCGCCCACGGCACCAACCCCGCCAGCGCCGCAATCGCCGGATTCAAGGTCCTCGAAGTGCCCTCCCTTCCCGACGGCACCCTCGATCCCGGCGCCTTCAAAAACGCGCTCAACGATTCCGTGGCCGGCGTTATGCTGACATGTCCAAACACGCACGGCCTTTTTGAGCCCCAAGTGCGCGAGATCGCTCACATGGCCCACGAGAGCGACGCCCTCATGTATTACGACGGCGCAAATCTCAACGCCATCATTGGAGAGTGCCGGCCCGGCGATCTCGGATTCGATGTAATGCACTTCAACCTCCACAAGACCTTTGCGACACCCCACGGCATGGGCGGCCCCGGTTCGGGACCGGTCGGCGTCGGCGAACGGCTCGCCTGCTTCCTGCCCGGTCCCCGTGTCTTGCGCACCGGCAATGCCTTCGGTCTCGCCATGCCGGAAAAGTCCATCGGCAGACTGTCGGCTTTCTTCGGTAACTTCATGATTGGGGTACGGGCCTATGCCTACATCCTTCATCTCGGCGCCGAAGGGTTGCGCGAGCTCGCTCACAATGCCGTCCTCAACGCGAATTACGTCCACGCACGGCTCAAAGATGCCTTTGAGCCTGCGTTTGACGGGCCATTCATGCACGAATGCGTGTTTTCCGCCGCCCCACAGGCAAAACACGGAGTGCACGCTATCGATATCGCCAAGGCCCTGCTGGACCGCGGGTTCCACGCACCCACCGTGTATTTCCCCCTGACGGTGAAGGAAAGCCTCATGATCGAGCCCACGGAGACAGAATCCAAAGAAACCCTCGACGCCTTTTGCGATGCCATGCTCGAAATCGCCCGGTTGGCGGAAAGCGACCCCGACAGTCTCCATGAAGCGCCCGTCACATTACCAGTCGGCCGCCTCGACGAAGTCCGCGCCGCACGCGAACTCAACTGCGGCATGTAGGTCCATCATGCGGGTTCTTGATCTCTCGTTCCACGATCCCGCGCTGAATCTGGCCCTGGACGAGGTCCTCCTGGATTCTGCCGAACAAGACCGGGCCCGCGAAAGCCTGCGTTTCTGGGAATGCCCCAAACCGTTCGTGGTGGTCGGGGTATCCCAGTCTCTCCACAATGAGGTTGACCAAGACGCGTGCCTGAAGGACGGCATTCCGGTGCTCAGGCGTTGCTCGGCGGGAGGCTCTGTCCTCCAGGGACCCGGCTCCATCAACTTCAATCTCGTGCTCGCGTACGACCGGGACCCGGCCCTGCGCAATATCCGCAATTCTTATTGTTACATACTCTGCAGAATCCGGGAGGCCCTGGCCAGGCACGGCATCCAGGTGGCACTCGAGGGGATCTCGGACCTCGCGGTCGACGGCCAGAAGGTCTCGGGGAATGCGCAGAAACGCCGCAAACGCTTTCTGCTGCATCATGGCACGATTCTCTACCATGCGGACGCTGCGGCAATGAGCCGGTACCTGCGCGAGCCCAAAGACCGCCCTGCCTATCGCGGCAAACGTGCCCACCATGCGTTCATCGCGTCCCTCCCTCTCGGGCCTCAGGAATTGCGTACCGTGGTGTGCCAGGCCTTTGACGTGCATTTCGCGGTCATTGAGCCTCTGCCCGCCGAGATGGCACAGGCACGGGAACTCGCCATACAGAAATACCGCGACCATTCCTGGACCCATCGCCGATGACCTTGATGACCTTCCCCACGGGTCCGTGGCGCGGAATTGCCCCTACAGCCTGTACTTGGACCGGGATTTACTCTTGACAATTTCCAGTAACCCGCCATTTGTGCTACAATTGAGCGGTGTTCCGGATGAACGGGCACATCGAGGTACAGGGGAGCGCCGGATACGCTAGTGGAGGACTCCGTCAACCGAAGGGCGAGTGTCTCTGCGTTGCCGGTTACTGCGAGACACGATACCGTAGAATGATCATTGCAGGAGCAAAAATCTGGCCTCTGTTCATTGCCCTGGGAGCCGCCGCAACCGCGGCCGGGGTGAGTGTTTGGGCATCGTATGCCTCGCGGGGCTTCGATCTGGCCCCTTCCGGCGCCGCAACCGCCTGTTACGCCGAAGACGGGGAATCGCTTTCCTCCGCCCAGGACGGGACAGCGGCAGTCCATGCACAGAACGTGCCCGCGGAGGCCGGGAGCCGCGTCCCGCCTCAGGCCTTTCTCCAGGAATCGTGCTCCAATGCCTTACCTCCGTGTACCGCAGTCTGCTATGCCCTTGCCCTCCAGGAGGGCCGCGCCGACGACGTCATCAGCATGACATATTGGATGCAGGAACGCCTCAAACGCGTCCGTATGGGGTCGGATGAACCGGACGACCTTGTAGCCGCCCGCGAACAACTCCGGGAAGATATTCTCAGCCGTACGCTCGAGGGAAACCGGCTTCGCCCCGAGGGCGTCGAAGACAAGTACGTGTTCGCACCTGGCGCCCGGATTGAACTGCTCGGTTCCGACAAGCGCGAAGATGCACGGGGGGATCCGCTCGCATGCCCCGTCAAAGAGCGCACCTGGCTGCGTGTCGAATACCCCATAGCCACAGCCGCATTGCGCGACGAAACCGGGCGGCCAATTCGAAGCATCGTGGTCGGTGTTGATATCTCACCGGATGGGTACGTGTTGAAAGCGGGGATTCTGGGAAATGTCGAGCTGGACCGCAACGGAATTTCTCTGGATTGGGGCAAGTAAGGGAGAGGAGCCATGCCACTTTCGAAGTGCCCACGCTGTCAGCAAATGTTCAACAAGCGGAACGTTCCTATCTGCCCAAAATGCGAGCCCGCAGAAAATGCGGATTACGAAATCGTCCGCAGGACGCTCGAAGAGCAGCCAAACCTCACGCCTCAGCAGTTGACCGAAATGACCGGAGTCGTTTTGACCTGTATTATGCGTCTCCTTGACGAGGGCCGCATTGCTTCCATGCCCGATCAAAAGACAAAGGTCGTATGCGGGCGATGTGGAGCGCCAGCAATCAGCCTCAGTAAGCGTCTCTGTGAACACTGCCTCCAGAAACTTAATTCAGAGGTCGCCAAGGCACAGGCCAGCATCAAGCTGGCAAAAAAGAAGAAAGTCGAAATCGGTACCGCCATGAACATCCGAAAATGGCAGGAGGACGACTGATCCCCGCGGGCGGGTTGACCGCGGCACACAAGTCGATGGTATACTTGCAATTGCGCGAATCGGGAAAAGTCGGGTCCGCGGTGGGTTGGCGTCCGGCACGGAGCTTCCTGAAATGACCACTCGCGATAAGATCGGGCTGGGAGTGTTAATCGGTCTGTTTGTCGCATTCTGTGTAATTCTGGTTCTGACTATCAAGCCGTGGGGGGGCAGCCATGCGCCCGAAGACAGCATCTTCGTCCGACAGCGCATGATTAACCTCAACAAGTAACGCAATGTGGTCGGAACCCTGCGCTCCTGGCCGGTATTGATCTGAAACGGTTGCGGAATACTGCTATCCTCAGGCAACATTCCCAGCATAAAGGAGTCGATGCGCCTTTGTTTGCGTATAGCGTTCCGAGATACAGGCCGGCATGCCGCCGCAGGCTCTGTGCCTGCATGACCGTCGCCCTGGCCGTCGGGTTCACGGTTCCGCCATCGAGCCAGGCCGCCGAACCCGAGGGGGCAAGCGTCTCCTTCAAAACCGCCGTGGCGGACACATCCAGAACCGCCACGGTCGAACTGCGCAGAATCGACGACGTCGCCTATGTCGCTGTCAATTCCATCATTCAGCAGTTCGGGGGCGGATCAAGTACCCTGCCCGGTCGCATCGAACTCGATTTTCTCGGCAGAAGCGCATGGGTCAAGCTCGACGACAAGAGCGTGAATGCATCCCTCAAACAGTTCCAGTTGCGCCACAATATCCTGCGACAGGGACCCGATACCCTCATGGCCCTGTCCGACGTCGTCCCGTTCTTTAAAGATGCGTTCGGGGTAGACGTCAGCCAGGAGCTTGCCTCGGGCGAGCGGCCCGAAGAGCGCGTACGCGAGCCCGAAACCGTGGTGATGGAGGACTTGACACTCCCGGACACGCGCGAGGAAGCTCCCCTTGAAAATCTGGCCCCCGCCGACACCGCCCAACACACACCACAGGATCGGCAGTGGAGCATTCGCACCGTCATCATCGATCCGGGACACGGCGGAAATGACGTGGGATGTCAGAGTACCGTCATCCTTGAAAAGGACTTCACGCTTGCAGTGGCCCGCCTCACAGCAAAAGCGCTTGAGGGTTCTTTTGACGGCCGCGTCGTCCTTACCCGTGCCCAGGACTTGAATCCTCCCCTCGAGGCCCGCGCCCGGCTGGCCCACGCTCAGCGGGCGGACCTCATCATCAGCATTCATGCGGGTGCAGGCATGTCCCCATCGGCCCAGGGATTCGAGCTGTTCGTCCCACCCGGCAACAGGCTCGACACCGGCATTAGCAACCCCGTCGCCGACACCACGGGAGCCCGGAAGTTCGCCGAACAAAGCGCCAGCATCGCGCATGTTCTGGCCCGCGAAATCGCCGCCGCAACGGGAGCCGAAAACCGCGGTGTACGGTCCGCTCCCTGCCGTCTCTTTGACGAGGCAACCGCGCCTTGCATCCTTGTCGAATTCGGCTCCCTCACCAATTTCACCGAAGCACCTAAGCTTGCCGACGAGAGCTGCCAGTTGAAGCTCGCCCAGGGAATCGCCGAGGGACTGCGCGCCTGCGCCTCCGGCCGCGCCGCAGATGGAGCCGGACCATGAAAGCCGAACAACGCCAGGAATTCGTCAAGAAGGCCTTGCTCGGCCTCTGGGCCATGCTCACGCTGATCCTGGTTATCGCCCTTGGCCTCGTTGTATACAACCTCATGCAGCAGGGCCAAAGCCCTTTCCCCGCCCCGCCGGCAAACGCATTGTCCGAGGCGCAGGCCATGGAAGCGCAGCTCGCATCGGAGACGCTGCGCGAAACGCCCCTCTATTTCGCATCGGAGGATGGACGGCTCCTGGTTCCCGAAACCCGGCGCCTCTCCCTCGGAGACGATTCCCTCGCCAATTTCCACACCGCCCTTGATGCCCTGATAAAAGGGCCCGAAGGTGTTCTCACTCCGGTCGTCCCCCCCACGACCCGCGTTCACGGGCTCTTCCTCATGGATAGCGGCGAACTCATCGTCGACGTGTCCATGGAGGCCGTTTCCGGATTGCGGAAACAGCCCAGCGTTTCGAGCGAAATGCTCTTTCTCCAAGGCATTCTCCATACCTTGACCGCATCGGAATTGCTGGGGACAGACACCGCATCCGTCGCTCGCGTCCGAATTCTAATTGAGGGCGCCTCGGCAGAGGAATCCTTCCAGGACGCGCACTGCAACTGGGCGAATCCATTCGAGCGGGATACCCGGTGGCTCGCCAGCAGTCAATCGACAGGCCCCTGAAATGGTTGAATCAGATGCAGCCATCGGGATTTTCGACTCCGGGGTAGGCGGCCTGACTGTTTTCGCACGCGTCGCCGAGCGGCTACCGGCCGAGTCCATTATCTACCTCGGGGACACTGCACGCGTTCCCTACGGCACCAAGTCCGGCGACACAATCATACGCTACGCGGCGGGTTGCGCCGAGATACTCGTCGCGCGCGGCATCAAGCTGCTGGTCGTCGCGTGCAACACCGCTTCCGCCCACGCCCTTGATTCGCTCCGCGACACCCTCGATGTCCCTGTAATCGGCGTTATCATGCCGGGAGCCCGCAGCGCCGTCGATATCAGCCAATCCGGCCGGATCGGCGTGATTGGCACAACCAGTACCATTGCCAGCAAGGCCTACGAGGAGGCCATCTGCGGCATGGCCCCCCAGGCAAAAGTCTTTCCAAAGCCCTGCCCGCTGTTCGTCCCCCTTGCCGAGGAAGGGTGGCTTCACGGCTCCGTTCCGCGCCAGGTGGCCGGCACCTACCTTGCGGAACTGCTCCAAAACAACATCGATACGCTCGTCCTTGGATGCACTCACTATCCCCTCCTCAAAGAAATTATCCAGGAAACCGCCGGCCCAGGCGTGGCGCTTGTCGACAGCGCACAGGCTACTTCCAACGCAGTGGCGGAGACTCTGGATGGTCTGGATCTGAAACGCTCCCCCGGCCTTCCGCCCGAGTACACCTTCCTCGTGACAGATGCGCCCGATAACTTCGCCCGCGTTGGCGAGAAGTTCCTTGGCCGCGCCATCAGCCCCGTCGAATGGGTGGACGTGTAATGGCGGACAGCCCACAGAACCCCGATGCCGGCACCCGTTTGCCCCGTCCACGGAAAACTGGCGCCTTCGCGAACTGGACCGTTTCGGTTGCTGGGCTCGCAGCAGTCTCCTTGCTCGCCGTCACAAGCGGTGTTCTGATGTGGCGCTATATGTCTTCGCGCCCCTTGAATCTCGCCCCGGCAAACGCCGCCATGGCCGGCCACATCGAAGACTTGCTCACGATGAGCCACCTGCCCCCGGACGCCATCAGACGCTATGAGCCCGTTGCGAAGGAAAATGAGACTGCCCATTGGACCGAGTATGCCTTCGATGTGGTGGTCCCCCCTGCCATGTCCGCCCAAAGCATCCAGACCACCCTACAACACGGCATGGCCCTCCAGAATGTCTCAATCGAGCTGCGTGAAACCCCTGACAACACACAGACCGATCTGCATTTTTCCATGATGAATCACCCGTTTGCAGTCGTGCGCATTATGGGCGGCGCGGAACGGTACGAGCTCACGGCTGCCTCTGACGAACTGGCTGAGGGTGTTCGCGCTGCCCTCGCGCAAGCCCCCTTCGTCACCAGGATATCGAAGTCCAGCACCCAGGCCCGGCAAGACGGCCCCGTGCGATGGCGGTCCTGTCTCATGGAAGCCGTCGTCCAACCCACCATCCGCCCCGAACACCTCGCCCAGTATCTCGCACGCTCGCTGCCGGAAATCCAGGGCGAACTGCCCAAAATCACGCCGGAGCCTGCCCGGAACGCCGTGGACGTCTTCTGGCGCGGCCTCCCAGTGGTGCGCATCGCCCTGGCGGCTGGCATCCGTATGTTTGATGACCCCGCCCCTGACTTCCTGGCTAACCCGGGGCTCATCTATGAGGCATGCCCGGTGTTTTTCCGAAGCGTTTTCGGGTTCGATCCTGAAGCTCCGGCCCTGTCACGGAATGCACAGGCCGGCGCCCGGCAGGACGCCCCCGAAGCGCCGCCCCAGTCGAACACAAACGGCGACCCGCCCCGTGCTGCCATAATCGTTGACGACGGCGGCTATGGCGGCCTGGTTTCCGATGCCATCCTCACCATGGATACCCGCCTGACCCTGGCCATTCTCCCCGGCACACCATTTGCCCGCGAAACAGCGGAATCCGCACTCGCGCGCGGCTTCGAGATCATGGTTCATATGCCACTCGAATCCGGCAATGGCGAGGAGGTCTTTCCGGGCGAGCTGACTACCGCCATGAATGAACAGGAAATCCAGGAACGATTGGATGCCGCCCTCGAAGAAGTGACCGGTGCCAAAGGCCTCAATAACCACACGGGCTCGAAGTTCACGGCCGATAACGCAGCCATGACGCGATTGCTCGAAAGCCTGAAGAAGCGCGGCTTGTTCTACGTGGACAGCCGGACCACCGCCGATACGGTCGCAGAAACCATTGCCCGGCAGCTCGAGGTGCCCGTTGCACGGCGCGCGGTCTTCCTCGACAACGAATCCGCCCCGGACTACATCCGCGCTCAGGTCGCCGAACTCGCCGAAACCGCCAGGTCGCAGGGCTCCGCCATTGGCATCTGCCATTTCCGTTCCACCACCGCCGCCATGTTGCCGGAGACTGTCGGTATTCTCGAAAGCCATGGCGTCTCCCTCGTACATGCCTCGGAGCTGGTGCAATGACGCTCATACTCGGCATCGAAACGTCGTGCGATGAAACCGGCGTTGCCCTGGTGGCAGACGGCGCCCGGATTCTCGCGAACGAGGTCGCCTCTCAGATCCCCATCCATGCCGAATTCGGCGGCGTCGTCCCCGAGCTCGCGTCCCGCCAGCACATTCTCTGTATCTCCCAACTGGTGCAGAAAGCCCTTGCCGGCGCCGGCTGCCGCCAGGAAGATATTGCCGCTATTGCCGTCACCAACGGCCCGGGGCTCATGGGTTCGCTTCTGGTCGGGGTCTGCTTCGCAAAAGCATTGGCATACGCGTGGAAAAAACCGTTCGTGCCGGTTCATCATATCGAGGGTCACATCTTCTCAGCGTTTCTTGCCGGCCAGCCGCCAGCCTTTCCGTTTCTCACGCTCGTGGTCAGCGGCGGCCACACCTGTCTGATTTGGTCTGAGAAACCCCATGAATACAAGCTCCTGGGAACCACCCGCGACGACGCGGTCGGCGAATCCTTCGATAAAGTTGCCCGCTTGCTCGACCTGCCCTATCCCGGAGGACCCTCCATCCAGCGCGCAGCCGAGGCGGGGGACCCGAAAGCGTGCGATTTCCCGCGCGCCATGACCCAGCTCGAAACCCTCGACTTCAGTTTCAGCGGGCTCAAAACGGCAGTCCTCTACCGCCTCCGCGAGGGCGGCATTTCCCGCGAGGATATCGCCGCCAGTTTTCAGGTGGCTGCCGTGGACACCTTGCTCATCAAAACGCGCCAGGCCGTGGAACTGACTAAGGCAAAACAACTTGTGCTGGCGGGCGGCGTCGCCGCAAACAAGCTCTTGCGCAACCGCCTGACAGGCGAACTCGGTATCCCCGTGAGCATGCCCCCCTTCGCGCTCTGCGTCGACAATGGCGCCATGATAGCCGCGGCGGGCTTCTCGCGGTTCAACCATGGCTTCCTGGGAGACACCCGCACGCGCCCCCATCCCGGACTACGGCTTGCGTAGGGCATGGGACGCCAAAACGTGGTATGCTTAAGGTGTCGTGCTACGATTAGGGGGAGCACCAAGAATGTGCGTTGTCACAAAAGGAGCGCGGAAGGATGAATCTGCACGATCTTATGCGCGAGGCGGTCGATGCCAATGCCTCAGACCTGCATCTCAAAACCGGCAACCCGCCCATACTTCGCATCGACGGCGATTTGATCCGCCTCGAGGGCGACACGCTTACCATGGATGACATCATGGGCATGCTCACCGAGATTGTGCCCCCCCAGGAAATCGAAAAGTTCAAAAAAGTCAAAGAGCTGGACACATCCTACATGCTCGAGAACATTGCCCGTTTCCGGGTCAATGTCTGTTTCGATGACGGCGACCCCCGTATCGTCCTCCGGACAATCCCCATCGAAATCAAGGAAATCGACGAACTCGGATTGCCCCCCGTGCTCCACAAAGTCTGCCAGCTCAAAAACGGACTCGTCTTGTTCACGGGGATTACCGGCAGTGGCAAGTCCACCTCACTGGCCGCCATGATCGACGAAGTCAACCGGACCCGGCCCGTGCATACCGTGACGGTCGAGGATCCCATGGAATTCCTGCACCACGACAAAATCGGCATCGTGACACAGCGCGAGGTCGGCCAGGATACCCTTTCATTCGCCAACGCCCTGCGCGGCGCCCTCCGGCAGGACCCCGACGTGATCCTCATCGGTGAAATGCGCGACGCAGAGACCGTGCGCACCGCCATTTCTTCCGCGGAAACGGGCCACCTCGTGTTTTCGACGCTCCACACCGTCAACGCGGTCGAGACCCTCAACCGTATTATGGATTTCTTCGAGCCTCACCAGCAGCCCCAGATTCGCAAGCAGCTCGCAAGCGTCCTGCGGGCCGTCTGTTCCCAGCGGCTGCTCCCCGCCATCGAGGGCAAGGGCCGGTGCGTCGCCGCCGAAATCCTCATCGGCAACCGCACCGTCCGTGAATACATCGAACAAGGCAAAAGCTTCAACGACATCTCCAAGCTCATCGAAGACGGCTTCGAGCAGTACGGGATGCAGACGTTTGATCAGGCCTTGTTCATCCTGTGGAAAGATAAACGGATCGACGCGCAAACCGCTCTCGAGAATTCCACGAGCCCGCGCGACCTGAAACTTCGCATGGAGGGTTTCCGCTAAACCAATGGGCGCCCATCTATCGCGGTTCCTCGAAAAAGTCAATCCGTTTATCGGCACCTCGGGCGACCATGGCCAGATGTATCCGGGCGCCGAAGTGCCCTTCGGATGCGTCAAGCTGGCGCCGGATACCTACCCGGGGGCCGTCACCGGGACGGCTCACACCGGATACGACTACAACGACCGCTCCATCGTCGGCTTTTCCCATCTGCGTTTCAGCGGCGTTGGAAACGCCGGGGTGGGCGGCAATGTCTCCGTGCTGCCTCTCCTGGACTCACCACCAGCCATCGAGCCACAGGCCTACAAACAAGCGTTCGTGAAAGAATCCGAAGTGTCATGGCCGGGTTACTACAGCCTGGCTTTCGCATCTGGAATCAAGGCCGAACTCACGGCAACGAATCACGTCGGCATACACCGCTACATCTTTCCCGAGCACGGCGACCATGCCGTTCTGATCGATTTCTGCCGGGGATTCACCCCCGTGCGCGATGCTCATTGTGTAGTCGTGAGCCCCACCGAGATCGCGGGGGAATTCACCTCCGAGCAAATGAACGCCTGCGGATGGTACCGCCTCTACTTCTGGCTCCGCTTCCAGCATCCCGCATCCTCCGTCGAATTGCTTCCCCCGTACCGCAATGAGGCTTCCGTTCGGGCCAGTGTTCCGGGAAAGGGCCTCGTCGCCCTTGCGCGTTTCAAGCGGCGCCATACGCGACCCCTCGGAATTAAGGTCGGATTCTCGGCCATCAGCGTCGCCCAGGCCCGCCGAAACATCGAACACGAGGCGCACGGCTGGGAATTCGAACACCTCCGCACCGCCGCCGAAGAGGCATGGGATGCACTCCTCAGCCGGGTCCACGTCAGTGGTGCAGACGAACACGAGCGCCTCGTGTACTCCTTCATCTATCGGGCCTGCCTCTCGCCGTTCCACATGACCGACAGCCTCCGCTACTACATGGGCGACGATGGCGAAGTCCACCGCGCCGGCGAAGATCGCACGTTCTACCACGGATGGTCCATCTGGGACACGTACCGCACGAAGTTCCCCCTCCTCACCTTCGTCACGCCCGACCGCATGCCGAACATGATGACCTCCCTGACCGAAACCCTGGACCACCGCCTCGGCTACCTCCCCGGCGAGGAACTGTTCGACTGCCACGGCTACGCGCCCGTACCCAACGTGCGTATGGAACTCGCAAACCCGATCCTCCTCGATGCGCACCTCAAAAACGCCGGTGCTCCCGACACGGAAGCCGTGTTCTCCGTGATGCGCGCCATCGCAAACATGGAGTTCACGGGAGACCGCGACCGCCTGGGCTATGTCCCGCGCCGTCCCGACACCACCTGCCAATACGCGTATGATAACTGGGCCGTCCTGGCCATGGCCGAAGCCCTGGGCAAGAGCCAGGAGCGCCACCCCTACTACGAGCGAAGCCTCTATTACCGAAATGTCTGGGACAAGTCGCGCAGCTTCTTCCGCGCCCGCGACGAGAAAGGCCAATGGCTCGACTTCCCGAAGGACCCCACCCTTGTCGACGAAGAACACGTCTACGAAGGCTCCATGTGGCATTGGCGCTGGACGGTCGTGCACGACATCGCCGGTCTCGTCGACCTCTTTGGCGGAAGTGACGCATTCATCAAAGAACTGAGCCTTTTCTTCGAGAAAGACCTCCACAACCACGGCAACGAGCCCGGCATTCACGCCCCCTGGATGTTCGCCGCCGCCGGCGCACCGTGGCTCAGCCAGCGCTGGGTGCGCCGCATCCTCACCGAGCCCATGTGCCACCGGTACGGCACCCACAACGCATTGCCCGAGCCTTATGTGGGGCCGGCCTTCCGTAATGCCCCCGATGGGCTCATTCCCGAAATGGACGATGACGACGGGTGCATGGCGGCGTGGTACGTGCTCTCGAGTATTGGCCTCTTCCCCCTCTGCGTCGGACGGCCCCTGTATGCGCTGGGCGCACCCCTTTTCGAAGAGGTAGCTTTGGATACCGCCAACGGCAAACAATTCCGCGTCGTCTGCAGGAATTGGGGGCCTGACGCATGGTACATCCAATCGGCCAAACTGAACGGCCGAACCCTGACAACCCCCTGGCTCAGTCACGCGCAGATTCGCTCGGGCAGTTCCCTGGAATTGACGCTCGCGAAAAAGCCCAATCACAGTTGGGGCGCCGTCGAGAAAAGCCCCTGGTAATCGCGTAAACCACGCTGACCAAA
>CAZFOG010000053.1:0-21959 GCA_964520685.1 uncultured Nitrospiraceae bacterium
TTCGAGAAGAAGGTCAGCGACCGTCTGGCATTGACGGAACATACGCGGGCGAACCTCGGGGCGGTGTTCGTGATGTACCGCGATCCCGAGGGTGCGTTGGAATCGTTGTACAGCGTGATGGACGAACGGCCCGAAGACATCTGCGCGGGTACCATCGACGGGGTGACCCAGCGCGTGTGGCGTGTGCCCCAGGACAACACGGTCACCCGTTTCTTACGGGACGAAACGCTCTATATCGCGGACGGACACCACCGGTTCCGTACGGCGTGCCTCTATCGCGACCGGATGCACGAGCGCGAAAACCCGCAAGGCGACCGGCCTTACGATTTCATTCTGATGGGGTTTGTGGCCATCGAGGACCCCGGCCTGCGGGTGTGGCCGACGCACCGCCTGGTGGACCCGCCCGAGGGGTTCAGTGAATCGGCGTTCCTCGAGGCCGCCGGCAAGTGGTTTACGATCGCCCCCGCCGGGGATGATCTTGCCGCCCGGGTCGAAGCAGCCCCCGGATGCACCATCGGCATGGCCGTGCACGGGAGCGGGCGGTATCTTCTGACCCTTCGCGACATCGACCGCGCGGAATTTTTGGGCGATGATCGAACCGATGCGTGGCGGGACCTCGATGTGGCCGTGCTCCATCGCGGAATCTTCGAGCGCATCATGGGCATGCCCGAAGGCACGGAGTACGCCTACGAACCGAAGGCCGACGCCGCCCTCGAAATGGTGGTGTCCGGGGAGAAAGGCCTGGGGTTCTTCTTGAAAGGGACCCGGACCGACCAGATCTGCGCATGCGCGCACGCGGCGGACCCGATGCCGCAGAAGTCGACGTATTTCTTCCCGAAACTCCCGAGCGGTGCGGTGATTCATCGTCTGATTCCCTGAACGGGGCAGGCTGAAGGGGCACCATGGCCGAACTGATTGCCTTCGATACCGAAACGACCGGCCTGTCGCCCTATGAACATGCCCTGCTCGAGATTGCGGGGGTGAAGTTCCATCCCAACGGCACGGCTGTCGAGACCTTCCAGGAGCTGGCGAATCCAGGGTACCCCATCCCGGAAACGGTATCCGCGATGACGGGTATCACGAACGCAATGGTGGCCGCTTGCCCGGCGCCCATCGAGGTGGTGCGCGCGTTTCTTGCGTGGGCCGGCCCCGATGCGTATTTCCTGGCACACAACGCGTCCTTCGATATCCGGTTCATCAACGCGACGTTTCTAAACGCCGCGGAACCGGCACCGAACCTGCGGGTTGTGGATACCCTGGCATGGGCGCGCGAGCGGTTTCCCGGACATAAGAGCCATGCCCTCGGCATATTGCTCGAGGCCATTGGCGTGAAGCGGGAAGGGTTGCATCGGGCTCTCGCAGACGCCATGGGGGTCATGGCGCTGGCCGCGCATCTCCTGACCGGCGAGCCCGACCCGGGCGCGGCCCTGGCGAAACGGGTGAACCTCCCTTCCCTTCCCCGGCGCCAGAGCCTGCTGCCGGATTCCATGATCGACTGAGACGTGCGGATTTCATGAACCGGCCTCATGCAGAATGCGAGCTGGCAAACCCGTACTCCGGTTCGGTAGGCTATGCGCCTCTCGAGAGGCCACGGCGGCAAAGGCCATGCGGAAAGGAACCCATGATCGAGCACAATATGCTTCCAGGCTGGAAGGACAAGGCTCTCTACACCCCCGGCCCGCTCACAACGAGCGCTTCAATCAAACAGGCCATGCTGCGGGATTTGGGGTCGCGTGACGGCGCGTTCATCCGCATCGTGCGGGAAATTCGTGATGCCCTGGTAAACCTGGCCACGGCACAGTCCGACGCGTACGAAGCGGTCATCCTGCAGGGGAGCGGAACATTTTCGGTCGAGGCGGTGTTGACTTCGGCCATTCCCCGCAACGGCCATGCGCTGATTCTGATCAACGGCGCGTATGGTAAACGCATGGCGAAAATCTGTTCGGTGGCCGGTGTCCAATGGACGGGCCTCGCGTTTCCCGAGAACACCGCCGTGGACCCCGAGACCGTGAAGCAGGCCCTCGCGGCAGACGGCGCCATCACCCACGTGGCGGTGGTGCATTGCGAGACGACCACGGGCATCATGAATCCCATCGAGGCCATCGGTAATGTGGTGAAGGCGGCCGGCCGCGTGTATTTCGTCGACGCCATGAGCTCCTTTGGCGCGGTGCCGCTGGATGTTGCGGCGTGCGGCATCGATTTTCTCGTGTCGTCGGCCAACAAGTGCATCGAGGGCGTGCCGGGATTCGGACTCATCATCGCGAACCGGAAAGCGCTCGAGGCTACGGCCGGGTATGCGCGCAGCCTCAGCCTCGATATCCACGCCCAGTGGAAGGGGCTCGAGAGCAACGGGCAATTCCGGTTTACACCACCCACCCACGCGCTGCTGGCGTTTCATCGGGCCCTCGAAGAGCTGGTCCTCGAGGGGGGCGTGGCGGGCCGCGCACGGCGCTACGCGCGCAACCACAGCATCATCGCGGAAGGCATGCGGGCCATGGGGTTTTCCGCGTATCTGCCCGCCGAAGTGCAGGGCCACATCATTACGTCCTTTGTGTATCCGAAAGACCCGGCTTTTGACTTCGAGACGTTCTACGAGAAACTGAACGAGCGGGGCTATGTCATTTACCCGGGCAAGGTGAGCGACGCCGATTGTTTCCGCATCGGCAACATCGGCCGGCTCGATGAAAACGACATGCGCGCTCTGTTGGATGCCATCCGCGCCGTCATGGATGAAATGGGCTTCCGGCCCTGATAACGAAACACGTGGGATTGGAGAACCGTCACATGCATTACCGGTATTCACGCAGGTACCAGGGCCCGTTGCAGGCCGCGATTTTCGATTGGGCAGGAACCACCGTCGACTACGGGTGTTGCGCTCCCGCGGTGGTCTTTCTCGAGATCTTCAAGCGCCATGGCGTCGCCATCACCATCGAACAGGCGCGCGAACCCATGGGCCAGCACAAGCGCGACCACATCGCCGCACTCACGGCCATGGAACCGGTGGCGAAACAATGGGAATCGGTCCATGGGGCACGCCCCTGCGATGCCGACGTAGATGCCATGTTCGCGGAATTTGTCCCGCTGCAAGTCGCAACGCTGGCGGGCTCGTCGGATGTGATTCCCGGCACGGTCGAGGCTATCGCGCAACTGCGAGAAATAGGCCTGAAAATCGGAAGCACCACCGGCTACAACGCCGAGATGATGGAGGTGGTCGTGGCCCAGGCTCGCCCGCAAGGATACGCTCCCGACGCGATGGTCTGCGTATCGGATGTGCCGGGCGGACGGCCGGCCCCGTGGATGGCGTTCCGCAATTGCGAGCGTCTCGGCGTGTATCCCACCGAGGCGGTGGTCAAGGTGGGCGATACTGTCCAGGACATTCTCGAGGGCCTGAACGCGGGTATGTGGACCATCGGGCTCACCGATTCGGGCAACGAGATTGGCTTGACCCTCGAGGAGTACCAGTTGCTCAGCGCGGAAGAAAAGGCCGCGCGACGCGCGAAGGCCGCGGCGAAACTCGCCCGGGCAGGCGCGCACTACGTTGCTGAAGGAATCGCAGCCGTGCCCGCGCTGGCCGACGCCATTAACCAGCGGCTTGCCCGCGGCGAACGGCCCTGAGAAAGCAGGGGGCGGGGAACGCGGAACTTCCGTGATTTGTATGGACAACTAGCGAACGTTTGGCTATAGTAAACCCACACACGGGCAGTTGCCCGCCATCGAGGGCAAGGGGCTGAAGCCATGCGCGCGCATTACGGTGCCGGGGCACGCTTCGGGGGGCAAGGGTACGGGCGTTTACCGAGGTGCTTTCAGGGGCAAACTCCCGGCATCCGGCTCCGCGCAACCCCCGAGACCGGCAGGATTTGTGCGGGACCACCGGGCATTCGTGCGTGGGTTGCCAGACTTTGCGTGAGACCTTTCCCCGGGCTCTCCCCATCATCCATCCTGAGGCGGCATGCCGCAAGGTAACAGGCCATGAGTCGATTTCGTTCGGAAAAGACGGTCGCGTTGCTTTTCAAGGGTCTCATAGCGCTTGTTGTTTGGGGAGTGATTGCCGTTGGGGTCTGGAAATACCTGGGGGACGAGTGGGGGCCTAAAAGTGATGTGACTGCGTTTGACCCGGAAGCCGCCTTGTACTCCGAGGAGTATCCGTGGCTCGAACCGCCCCTCGAGGGAGGCGTCCATATTCGTGCCAAAGCTGTTGTGGTCGACATAACGGACTGCGCCGTCCTTCCCCTGACATTCGAGTTGCCCGGAGACATTGCGGCACATCACCCTGGGGAGGTGGGGACTGTCATCCAGGTCGAGCGCCTCCTGGAGGAGGTCGGCGTATACGGGGACCAGGCCCCGGCCTACCGGCAGAATGCGCTGGTCCGGCTGGTCGACCTCGGCCTTGGATGCACGATTGGCGAGGCGTTCATTCAGGGAGGCGAGCCGCCCGAGGAGAAGCCGGACGACGGTCCGGGATTCGGTGCGCTGCCGGATGACCAGATCCCGGCCCTGGTCGCGCATGTGCCGCGGATCGCCCCTAGTGGGGCGCGGGTCGCCGGCAACACCGCCCGGGGCGGCCAGCCTGGGGTATACGCCGGGAGCGCCTTTCAAACCACTCCTCCGCCGTCTGAACGGGACCGGCGCCGCAGGACCGCCTCCGCAGCATCCGGCAACGGGGGTGCCGGGCGCGACTCGGACACGTTGGATATCACTAAACGCCTTGCCCAGGGCATGACGGTGGACGATGCAGTCGCGTGCCTGGGAGAGCCCTTGCGCCACGCGGTTATCGGGTCCGGCGCCCGCGAGATGACGCGGTACACGTGGCGATTGCCTGACGGCAGAACACTCGTGTGCAGCTTCCGCTCCAACAGCCTCCAGAAATGGGAGTTCGAGTAGGGCGAAGGTGCCTCGCGGCCATTTCCGAACTAGGCACACGCGTGGACTGGATGTCAGCGAATCCAGAATCCGTGGCGGAGCGCCTCAGCGTTCCTTGAGGCTCGCTCTCTCCTACCGGCTCTCCGTAACGGTCAGGGGGTCTGCGCCGGGCAGCGTGACGGTGATTGCGGCGTCGTCGAACTGCACCCTGGATGTGCCCGTGGGCAATGTAAGCGTGATATCGCGCGGAAGGCTGGATGCGGCCGCGTCAATGCCCACGTTCGCACCGTTGATGGTCAAGAGCGTGAGGAATTCCTGCTGGGCAGCCTTCTCGCGCGGCTCGGCGGTCAAATGCCACTCGCCAAGGTCCCATCCGGTCCATTCCGCAGGAGGCGGGTCATACTGATCGGTCTGGGTAACCGCGATGTTGTCGGGATAGAGAAACGCGAGGTCGACCCGGCCGGGTTCGCCTTCCCAGGATACGCGGCAGTCATCAATGGTCATGGCGCCCTTCGTGTGGAGCATCCATTGGTAGCTGCTGGGTTCGGGGGCTTTCAGCACGTCGTGGATTGCAACATACATGAGGGTCTTGTGGGATTTGAAAAACACGATGCGCCGTTTCCAGCTATCGAGATTCTCATAGGAGGCGCCGGCCTCGCCCGCCACGATATCGAGCACCGGTGACGTATGGAACGCGATCAGTTCACCCCGGGCCTCCGCGGAGTGTTTGAGCTGGCTCTCGCCGTTCACGAGGATGGCGTTGTCGGACTGGGTATGCCACATCCAGTTTTTGTGATGGGGGCTGCCATACACGTCGCGGCGCCCGGAACGCAGAAAAACGGGCTGTCCGCCGATAGTGAGCAGAAATGCGTTGTTGGAGTTGTAACCGTGGCTCTGGCGGCCGTAAAACGGGCTGCTCTTGAAGTGGAGTTGGACGTTGTTCCTGCCGTCGAGCAGGTTGGTGTTGAGCACAGCCAGCCCTGTTTTGCGGAACTGGATTGACGACGGCAGGTCCGTGGGCGGTTTGCCTTCGAGTTTCATGGACTTCGCATTGCGCAGGAACCCGGCGTAACCGCCTCCGACACCGGCCTTGTGGACGTCCGCGTACCACTGCCAATAGGGATTGTTGGCCCCGGCAGCAAAGGTCGCCATGAGACTCGCGATGCTGCTGGACTTCATGGTGGTGGTCTGGTCGCTGAATCCCCCGTGCTGCGTGCCGGGCGGCATCAGGTACATGCCGTAGCTGCCGACATTGCTGAAGAAGGGCATCTGGTACACGTCGATGCCGAAAGCCGCATCCACGGCATCCGCCCAATACGTGAACCGCCCGAGGTAACTCGACCAATAGGCCATTCCCTCATGCCAGCCGCCGTCGCTGTCGTTCCAGACCGGATACGCGGTGTACAGAATCGTCATGGCGTAATCGAGCCAGAGGCCGGCCTCCTCGAAATCGCCGTGAAACGCGATCGCCACCTCGCCCAGCCAGTGCCAGGCGCGGTTATGATGGCTGTTGTACGGCCGCCACAGATGGGGGCTGCGCTCGAGGTTGTCAAAGCAGTCCTGGCCGCGAACCTTCATGACACGGACGATGGTTTCGCGGTCTTCATCGGACAGCATCGGGTAGACCCAGGAATAGGCGCGTGACGGATAATAGAGTCCGGGCATGGCGGCCTCGTCGTTGTAGCGGTAATTGGTCGAACCCTTGGGGTCCCATTGCGCGAAGGCCAGCAGCAGCTCGCGCGCCGCCTGGCCGTATTTCTCGTCGCCGGTAAGGCGGTAGACAAACGCCAGTGTTGCCGCGCCATCGGTCAGCTTCTGCGTGCGTACCCGATTTCCCCACCACATCTTCTTCCATTCATTGCTGAGGCGGACCGTCCCCTCGGGATACAACGGCGGCTCGCTGGTGTCGGGGGGATTCTCGAGGAGCTTATCCGCAGATTTCACCAGCGCATCGAACTGGTTTTTAAGCGGCCCCTGCGCAAGTTCCCGCAGGCGGCCAAGGTCTTCGGATCGGAAAAAAAGCCGCGGATGCTCAGCGGGCATGCGTGCGATGAGTTCCGGCGTCGGCGGCAACGGAAACTCGATTGCTTCCGCGGTTACCGTGAATTTCCGGACCGCACTCCAGTTTGTGCGCGCGCCGTCGTTGTCCAGCGCCGCATAACGCCAGAAGTAATCCCCCGGAGAATATGCGGTGGACGGACAATGGGCCGACCACCGGATGTCGGGCTTCTCGTAGGCGATAGTTTCGAAGGATTCATCGGACGCGACCTGCAGGTGGTACGCGGCCGCGCCTTTGCAGGGCCGCCACGAGAACCCCGGCGGATTCGTCGCGGGGTACGCGCCGGTTTCCGGGCGGTATCCCCATTCGCCCGTGACCGCAGGGCTTTCGTCAAGTTCGACAGCACCAGCCGCGGCGCCAGCGCTCAAGCAACAACACAGGATGATACCTACTCGAGACATTTTGTTTCTCCGATGGGTTTTTGTATCAAGGGTGTTTCGGCGCACGCTGGTACGCCCCGGCCTGGTTAGACCTTACCACAACAACAGCATCGATGTCGTCACGAGGCGCGCCGCGAGACGGCGTCGCGCGAAAAGGCTTTTGACAGGGGGGCACATAATTCGCGGGAGTCGAACCCAAACACTTTCCTTTGCGGTAACGTCCTGCCCCGTAACGTTTGCACCGCTTCAAACCCAGCGCATACAATCACTCGAGCGAAAAGTGCCGCAAGCAGAGGCCACGGGAGAGTCATGGACCAGTCCACAGACGACATGCCGCGCGAGGTTTACGTGATCGAACCGTCTCGCGGGTGGATGCGCATCCGCTGGGGCGAACTGTGGCAGTATCGCGAGCTGTTCGGGTTTCTCGTCTGGCGTGATGTCAAGATCAAGTACAAGCAGACCCTGCTCGGCGCGGCGTGGGCGGTGCTGGTGCCGCTGTGCCAGATGGCCGTGTTCACCATTCTTTTTCAGCGCGTGGCCAACTTCTCCTCGGACGGACTGCCCGGGCCGCTTTTCTACTTCGCAGGCCTCTTGCCGTGGAACTATTTTGCGTCGTCGATTACCCAGGCCAGCAACAGCATGGTCCAGAACGCGCCGATGCTGACCAAGGTCTATTTCCCCCGCCTGATGGTGCCCGCAACACCGTGCGCGGCGGCGTTTGTCGATTTTGCCATCGCCTTTGCCATGTTGCTCGTGCTCACGTTTTTCTATGGAATCGTGCCGGGGGTGGCGTGGCTGCTGTTGCCCGCATTCATGGTGCTGGCGTGTGCGGCGGCGTTCGGAGCGGGAGCGTTCCTCGCGGCCCTGAACGTGAAATACCGCGACGTGCGCCACATCATCCCGTTCCTGGTGCAAATCTGGATGTTCCTCACCGTCATCACGCCGTACAGCGCGGTCAAGGATGCGCTCGGCCCGTGGCGGTATGCCTATGGCCTGAATCCCATGGCGGCGGTGGTCGAGGGCACGCGGTGGGCCCTCTTTCGCCACATCAACGGCACGGAGCTGCTCGCAGGGCAGCCGGTCACAGTTGCCGCGGCGCCCCCGTGGGACCTGCTCGTGTTGGGAACGGCGGTCACGGTCGTGATGCTGGCCGTTGGTATATACTACTTCAAACGCATGGAACGCACCTTTGCAGACATCGTCTAGAGGGCTGCTCTCGAGCGGCGCAGACCGGCCGCGAGGAGTGCGCAGTACGCCATAGCGGCTGGGAATTGATGAGCGCCAACACCATCGCCATTCAGGTTCGCGGATTGGGGAAACGGTATCGCCTGGGCGCGACCCACGAGGTATACCGCACCTTCCGCGACACCCTCGTCACCCTGCCTGCGTGGCTGCGCAACAGGACGCGGGAACGCAGCGCGGCAAGCGGCAGCATTTGCGACCCCGAGACGCCTCCCGGCACGTTCTGGGCGTTGCGCGATATCGACCTCGACATCCACGACGGCGACGTGCTCGGCATCGTGGGCCGTAACGGAGCCGGCAAATCTACGCTGCTGAAGATTCTCGCCCGCATCACCGAACCCACCAAAGGCCGCGCCGAGATCCATGGGCGTATCGGGTCGCTTCTCGAAGTCGGCACGGGGTTTCACCTCGAGCTGAGCGGCCGCGAGAATATCTACCTCAGCGGGGCAATCCTGGGCATGCGCAAGGCCGAGATCCGCCGGAAATTCGATGCCATCGTCGCGTTTGCAGGCGTGGATGAATTCCTCGATACCCCCGTAAAGCGCTACTCGAACGGCATGCGCGTGCGCCTCGCCTTCGCCGTGGCCGCCCATCTCGAACCGGAAATCCTCATCGTCGACGAGGTCCTGTCTGTTGGCGATGCCGAGTTCCAGAAGAAGTGCATCGGCAAGATGAAGGATGTCGCGGGATGCGGACGGACGGTCCTGTTCGTCTCGCACAACATGCAGGCGGTCAAGGCGCTGTGCGACTCGGGCATTTTGCTCGAGCATGGGCGCATTATCGAGCGGGGTCCGATTGCCGAGGTGGTCGAGGCGTATCTCGCCCATGCCACGGCCGTCGAAGCTGGCGCCGAGATCCCGCCCGCATACCACCGGCGCTACCCCTGTGACCTCGAGGTCTTCCGCGTGGATATCCTGAACCGCCACAGCGAACCCGCGGGATTTGTGCTGATGGAAGAGCCCTTCGGGCTGCGCTTGCACTGCCGCGTTCACAAGGCGCGGCCCGACTATGCGGTCACCATCCAGTTCCGCCGCGACGACGGCCTCATCCTGGGAACCGTCGGCACGTCGTACGTCATTGATCGTCTCGAGATGCAGGAAGGCGGCATCTATACCCTGACCGCGCGCCTCAAAAACGTGTTCAGTCCGGGGCAATACAGCATGGATATTGGCATCCATGCGGGACCCGAGAGCGTCGATTTCATCGAGGGCGTCCCGTTGACCGTGGCGCCGGTGACCGCGGGCGACGAGCTGCCCCACCGTGAAGGGGTGGTTCAGTTGCGCTCCGAGTGGGAACTTGAGGCGGAAGACGCGGGTTCCGCGCCGCAGGGAGAATGAACATGTCGGAACTGGCCCGCTTGAGTTTTTCCATCGAGAAGCCGCTGCTCGAGCGTCTCGAGCGTATGGTGGCCGATGGGAATTACGGCAACCGCTCCGAGTTCATTCGCGACATGATCCGTGACCGGCTGGTAGCCGAAGAATGGGAGAAGAACGAAGAAGCGTTGGGAACGGTTACCATCCTGTTCGATCACCATTCGCGGAATCTGACCGAGAAACTGCTCGATTTGCAGCACGACTTCAAGGGAACGATCATGGCCACCACGCACGTGCATCTCACGCATCATCTCTGCGCCGAGATGATCATGGTGCGGGGCCGCGCCGAGCAGATCCGCGCCCTGGCCGATGCGCTGCGCCAGTTGAAAGGCGTGCTACATGCTACCCTGTCCATGAGCAGCACGGGGAGGGCGCTTGCGTAGCGCAGGCCGCGCCGCCAACCGGAGTGAAGGAGTCACAGCACCATGCATACGCACCAGAATCGTCATCAGGACGTCATCTTTGTTCTGGTCCTGTTCTTCCTGTGCGCCCTTGCCCTGCCCGCGGGAGCAGAGACCTACTACGTGGCCAATGACGGCTCGGACGAAGACACGGGCCTTTCGCCTGAAGAGCCCTGGGCCACGCTGACCCAGGTTAACGCGTATTCACTGCTCCCCGGCGATTCGGTGCTGTTCAAACGCGGCGACACGTGGCGCGGACAGCTGGCGCCCAAGGATGGCAGCGAGGACGGCGGCTTCGTCACGTACGGGGCGTATGGCGAAGGTCCCAAGCCGCTTCTGCTGGGCTCGATTGCGAAAGACGCCCCAGAAGACTGGAAGGACCAGGGCGGCAACATCTGGCTGGCCGGCGGTATCGAGACGGAGGACAGCGACGGCGTTAACAACCTGATTGCCAATCCAGGTTTCGACACCGATGCAGGCGGATGGGCCGTTCATACCGAGCAAGGCGCGCAGGTAGCGCACGGCCGCGACAGCGAGCAGTTCGAGACGGGCACCGGCGCATACCGCATCGCCTGCGCCGCTTCGGGTACCGAGCCCCACCACATCCAGTTCTATACGAGCGGGATTCCCGTCGAGCGGGGCGCCGTCTATCGCCTGACACTCGCCGTCCGCGCTTCCGAACCGTTCGAGATGTACCAGCCCGCGATTATGAAGCAGGGCCATCCCTGGTCGCGCTACGCCCAGCCGCGCAATCCGCAAAATATCGCCGTCACCACCGAATGGGCGGTTCACACGCTCATGTACAGCGCCGTCGAAACCGCGGAGGACGGACGCCTCAATTTCGTTCTCGGGGGGTGTCTGCCCGCGGGCGTGACCCTGTGGCTCGACAGCATCCGCCTCGAACAGCTCGGGTCCGGGCTGATTCCCCGCGACGTCGGCAATATCATCTTCGACCAAGGTCCTAAGTGCGGCGTCAAGGTCTGGAACCGCGAGGACCTCGACCAGCAGGACGAATACTGGTACGACGAGGACGGGTTCGCCCTGTACATCTATTCCGAAACCAACCCGGCTGAGCGCTTTACCTCGATCGAATGCGCCCTTCGCGACCACATCATCAGCCAGAACGGCACACACTACGTCATCTACGAGAATCTCGCCTGCATGTACGGCGCGGCTCACGGGGTGGGAGGCAGCGCGGCCCACCATATCATCGTGCGCGATTGCGATTTCGGGTACATCGGCGGCGGGGATCAAATGGGCGGGGACCGCACGGTGCGGTACGGCAACGGTGTCGAGTTCTGGCATGCGGCTCACGACTGCCTGGTCGAGGGCTGCCGGTTCTGGGAGATCTACGATGCCGCCATGACCCACCAGGGCAACGGGGGCGGCGCGCAGTACAACATCGTCTACCAGAACAACCTCGTGTGGAATTGCGAGTATTCGTTCGAGTACTGGAACCGTCCCGAAGACGCCTCGACGCACCACATCTGGTTCATCAACAACACGTGCATCAACGCGGGCCACGGGTGGGGCCATGCGCAACGGCCCGACCCGAGCGGACGCCACATCTGTTTTTACACGAGCCCGGCCCAGCAATCCGAGTTCGTCATTTCGAACAACATCTTCTATGAAGCGAAGACCAACGCGTTTTACGCGCCGAAGTGGCCTCTTGAGCAAATCAAAAGCCTGACCATGGACAACAATTGCTGGTACCAGGCCGAGGGCACCATGGTCGCGCTAGAGGACCATCCATTCTTAATGGCAGGGTTCGATGCCTACCGGGAGTTGACCGGTCTCGAACCCCATTCCTTCGTCACAGAACCCGGGTTTGTGAATATCGAGGCCCTCGATTTCCATCTGGGGCCCGGTTCGCCCTGCATCGACGCCGCGCAGAGCATCGAGGCGCTTTTCCCCCGCCCTGCCGACTTCGAGGGAACGCCCGTCCCACAAGGGAACGCTCCCGACATCGGGGCGTTTGAATTCAAGAAGGACGGAAGGTGATCGCTATCCTGCGGAGGGCACAGGAACCGGCGTCACGGCCCGGGCGCGACGGTCAGGACAACGCCGCGGTCTCGCGCTCCCAGTCGACGCTTTCGAGGGCCTTTTTCAGGCGCGCGAATTCGGCGAGGAGTTCTTTTCCAAACCGCTCTTGAGCCTCGGCGAGACGGTCTTCTTTCGCGGCGGTTTCGATCTCGAGGGCGATCTCGTTGACCCGTGTTCCGCCCAGGGAGGCCGCGGCGCTTTTCAGGGCATGGGCCTTGCGCTGTGCCGTTTCGCGTTGCCCCTCGGCCAATGCGTCGGCGAGTTCCGCTACCTGCTTCGGCAGGTTTTCAAGAAATACGCTGGTGACGCGCTTGAGGATCCTGGCGCTTCCCCCGGTCACTTCCAGCGCGCGGGACTTGTCGAGCACTGTGGGGTCGTCCGCAACGAATCCGGACTCTGGGCCGGGTGTGCTCTTGTCGGATGGGGTGCTTTGTGGGGTACGCATTGCATCTCCTTCCGGTACTCCGGTGGGCTGCTTGTGGAGCCAGCGCATGAGGAGGTCCATGAGCATTCTCGGCTCGACCGGTTTCACAATATGCTCGTCCATGCCCGCCTCGATGGACTTCTGCTGCTCGAGTTCCGATGCGTGGCCAGTCATCGCGATAATGGGCACATGGCCGGCCTCGCCTTCGCCTTCGCGGATGGCACGGGCTGCGGCATACCCATCGAGAATGGGCATCTCGCAGTCCATGAAGACCGCATCGAACTGCCCTTCCCGGTACCGCTCGACCCCTTCCTGCCCGTTAGAGGCCACGGTCACCTGGCATCCCAGCGATTTCAACACTTCGACGGCAACGTCCTGGTTCACCGGTTCGTCATCGACTACCAGGATGTTGGCGTTGATATACGGTTTGGGCCGCGACTCCTTCGCGACGCTCTTTTCCCGGGCTTCGGCAAGTGTGTGGCGTGTTATCAGGCCGGGTGTGGCGCCGCAGGAATGGGCCGACCACACGGCGCGCAGGACGTCGTGCAATTCGCTGCTGCGCAGGATGCCGCTCAAGTAGGCCCCAAACCCGGCGGCGGCGGCCCGGGCGGCATCCCCGCGCTGGCCCGTGCGGGAAAGCATGACGAGCACGACGTCCCGAAGCGCCGGATCGGCTTTGATGGCTTCGCCCAGCGCGATGGCGTCCATCTGACCCGGCTGATGGGTGACGAGGGTCATGTGGAAGGGATCCCCTTCGCGGGTCATGCTGCGCATACCGGCCAGGGCCCTCTCGGGCGTCGAGACGGTTTCAACCCGAAGCCCCCAGCTACACAGTTGCTCGTAAAGGATGCGTTGATTGACCTGGCTCGGATCTACCAGCAGGACCCTCACCCCGCTCATGTCGGTGTCATCGGCAGCCGGCACGAGCGCCGCTTCGTGGTCCAGCGCAAAGGGAAGCGTGACGCGGAAACGCGAGCCCTCGCCCTCCTTGCTCTTCACGCCAATCCGCCCGCCCATCATGCGCGAAAGCTTGTGCGTGATCGGCAGCCCGAGTCCCGTGCCGCCATAGTACTGATACGTGATGTTGTCCGCCTGCACAAACTGGCGGAAAATGTCGTTCAGGCGCGATTCCGGGATCCCGATGCCGGTATCCTCGACGGCAATGCGCAGGATGGCCCGTTCCTCGTCCAGGCCGAGACACTCCGTGTTCACAAGCACATGGCCCTGGTGGGTGAACTTGATGGCATTGCCGATCAGGTTCGTCAGGATCTGCCGAACGCGTCCCGCGTCGCCGATCAACCGGCGGGGCGCGTTGGGGGCATACCGCATGATGAGGGCCAATCCTTTCTCCTCGGCCCGCGGCGCCAGAAGCTCGACCACGTCTGTGATGGTCACCTCGAGATCGAAGGGGATGGGGGTAATGGTCAACCGCCCCGCCTCGATTCGGGAGTAGTCGAGAATATCGCCCACGAGCGACAGGAGCGCCTGGCCCGAGCGCTGGATCGTCTCGACATAATGCCGCTGGCTCGCGGTCAGGTCGGTGTCGAGCAGGAGATCCGTCATCGCGATGACGCCGTTCATGGGCGTCCGGATTTCGTGGCTGGTGTTGGCAAGGAATTCGCTTTTGGCGCGGCTGGCCTGGAGCGCGACTTCCTTCATGGCCAGCACGTTGCGGTAAGCCGCGTCCTTCTCCTGGACCTGCCGCATATACTCGTGCACCTGGCGCTGCAGGGCCTCGGTACGCTGGGCGATACGCGCCTCCAGTTGGGCCTGCGCACCCTGGAGGTCCCGGTCCCGCCGCCGCACTTCCTCGAGCACGTCGATGAGTTGTTCGAAGAACGTGCCCGCCTTTCCCTCGCTCTGGCTGGCCATCTCGTAGGCATAGCGCTGCATGTCGTCGATGATGGTTGCGAACTGCTGATTCCGCTCGCGCATGCAGGCCGGGCACAGGCGGCGGTACGCCGTCTCGCGCACGTGCTCGTGGCAGATGAGCCCGCCACAATTCTCGCACCGGTCCGCGCAGTCTTCGCAGAGAAGCTTCTTGCACTCGCCGCAGTAGCCGACCGAGCTGCGGACGCCACAGAAATCACAATTCATAAGTCCTGGTTACCCCCTGACCGTGTCACGATGATATGGCGCAGCTACTCCTTCTTCTTCCCCCATAGCAGTACGTTGTCCACATTGCCTGTATCGTCAAAGGAACCGAAACCGAACTTGCCGTGCAGAAACGTCTTGTCTTCCGCAACCATGATCGGTTTCTCCATATCGTTGAAGAACACCTTGATAGAGCCCGACGCGGTGTCCCGCTCGATACGAACCTTGTGATAGACCTCGGAACCCCAGTCCGCGCCCTTCGTGCGTTCTTTGGCGATGGAAACACGCGGCGCGTTGTTGACGAGAAACACCGAATGGGCGTGGGGATCGGCTTCCGTCGCGATGTGAATGTAATAGAAATGGGCCGGGTCCTGGTAACCGAAAAAGATGCACAGGTCGCGGTGGCCGTATTCTCTGCCCGTCTGCTTCATATCCGCTTGCAGGACGAAATCGGTCACCTCGAGATCCTTCAGGAGGGAGATGTTGTGGGGAGAGCGCACCGGCGGCGTGTAATCGCTCTTGTCTTTGAGTGCGTAGGCATGGCCGCCGCCGTCTTCGACAATGGCCCACGCCTTGGGGTCGGTCGGCTGCCACTGCCTGGCAATCGCCTCCGCGTCGCCCTCGAAATCCTCAGAATGGAGAAGGGGCATGCCCTTCATCTCGCGGGGGGGCTCCGCGGCCGCGCGTGCTTCCGCGGCGCCTGCGGCCTGATACACCCATCCAACGGCCAGCATCACTCCCAGAACACACCCGACCACCCAGGATCTCTCACGACACATTCTATTCTCCTCTTCCTTCCGCGTTCGGAACGGCCACGCGCATCCCTCGGGGCATCGTATACGCAAGCGAACTGCACAAAGCATGGAAAATACACCCGCCCGCCTGACACACTATCAATCTTATCGCAGTTTTGGCCGTCCGTGCAACAGGTGCCCATGTGGATTTCGTGGTGACGGTGTCACAACTGCTTGATAAAAAAACGGTTATGCATTAAGATGAGACTGTGCAGAAACCCCCGGGACCGACCGTTCCGCACCGAATGTGCGCGTTTTTCGGGGTATGGAGGACCGCAAAATGCGAAATTATGCCGTTTTGATGCTGGGAGTACTGGTTTTTTCGTGTGCGTCGAGCGCGGGGGCTCAGCCGGTTCTCGAGGCCTGGGGCCTCCCTTCCACCGTGCGCGTACGCCCTGCCGACGCGGTCGAGGGCTCGGGCAGCGTCGCGATTGACGCGGCAAAGAACGAAACCGAATCCTTTCAGATCGCGGTCGTGGCCCGGGGCGGGCTAATTGCAGATGCCCGGGTCGAGATGGGTGCGCTCCAGAATGGTGACTATGCAATCCCTCCGGGCAATATCCGGCTGTACCGTGCGGAATATGTCCCCCTTCGGCGGGTCGGTTTCAAGGCAACCGAGGGGCCGGGGCTTGTGCCTGACCCGCTTGTGCCGTTCGTAGACCCTTACACGGGAAGCCCCGTGGGCAAGGCCCGGTGGAACAGCGAAGAGCGGAAACTGCAGCCCGGACGCTTCGGAGGGGACCGATTTGACGTTTGGCAAGGCCAGAACCAGGTGGTCTGGGTGGATGTAATGGTGCCGGGGGACGCCCCCGCCGGCGCCTATACCGGCGCGGTGCGGGTGTCCGCGGATGGCGTGGATGCCGTCGAACTCCCGGTGAATCTGCGGGTCTGGGATTTCGCCCTTCCCGACGGCCCCACCCATGAGAATCATTTCGGCGGTGTCGATCGCATTGCCGGGTATCTGGGCATGGACCAGGACGCCGAGGATTTCCACCGCATCGAGGAACGGTACGGAGCGATGCTGGCCGAACACCGCATCAACCCGGCCCTGCCCCGCCGTCTTTGGCCCGCGATTCAAGAGGACGGAACGGCTGACTTTTCGGCTGTGGAGCCCGGCATCTCGGAATTTGTCGAGCGCTTTCATGTTACGAACCTCGAAATTCCCCGTGCGCCTTTCGGTGACGTGCTGGGGGCAGACCGGGAGAAGGCCCTGAACTTCTTCCGGTCCTGGTACGCCTACCTCGAAAGCAAAGGATGGGCAGCGCGGTCGTACCACTACATGCTCGATGAGCCCAACACGCCGGAAGCCTACGAGACGGTGCGGAATCTGGGGGCCATGGTCCAGGAGGCGGAACCCCGTATCCGCCGCCTGGTGGTGGAGCAAACCTACACCCAGAACGCCGCATGGGGCGTGCTGGACGAGGCCATGGACATCTGGTGTCCTCTGTTTGGCTTCATCCACGAGCCGACGGTGAAAGAGAAGCAGGCCCAGGGCGACCACGTATGGAGCTACACGGCCCTGGTGCAGCGTGCGCCCGCCTACCACCCCGAGTACGAGCAGGTGAAGGACGATAATCCGCCGTATTGGCAGATTCACTTTCCCCTGGTGAGCTATCGCGTGGCCCCGTGGCTGAACCGGCGCTACGGCATCACCGGCCTCCTCTATTGGTCCACGTGCTACTGGGGCAGCCCGGACCGCAATCCGTGGGACGAACCGGGTTTCCGCGGGTATTGGAACGGCGACGGCGCGCTGCTGTATCCCGGCACCGACGCGGGCATCGAGGGGCCCGTCGCTTCGATGCGGCTCAAGAGCCTCCGGGACGGCATGGAAGACTACGAGTATTTCGTCATACTGGAAGCGCGCGGCGGCGCGGAACTGGTCGAGGAACTGGTGCATCAGGCGGTCCCCACGTGGGGCACCTGGGTACAGGACCCGGCCATGCTGCCGCAACTCCGCCGGCAACTTGCCGAGGCCATTGAAGCGCGCGTCCCCTGATCCCGTCGGGGGACCACGCGCGGCGGACAAAGAAGCGCGCCGGTAGCGGCAGGCTGGAACAGGGCAGCTCGAAAGGGTATGCTTGGAGATGCCGTTGGGGGGCATGGCCGCCAGGAACTCCGGGCATGCCGTCCCAAACAGGAGCGTGCGAATTCACGGCGCCAGCGGCGCGCGGTCAAGCAGTAAGGGACATGGACGCACTATCCAGCCAACTCAAGCCCGAACTATCGGGCAAACAACGGGAAATCCTGGAGCGCGACGAGCGTTTTCTTGAACTGGCCCGTACCATCTTTCTCGAAGAAGGGTATCATGCCGTAACGGTTGGGCGCATTGCCCGGATGACCGGGTTTTCCAAGGGGACCGTCTACCAGCGCTTCACCGGCAAAGAAGAGCTGATGATCGAACTGGCCATTCGTTGCCGGGCGGAGCTGTTCGAGGTGCTGGATTTGGCGCGCCGCATCGAGGGCTGCCCCCGCGAGCGCATGGTGGCCATTGGCGAGGCCATCGAACTCTACGCGCGTCTCTATTCCGATAACATGCGCATTATGGCGGTGATCGGCGAGGAAACCGTCCGCGACAGAATCCCCGAAAAACAACGCGAGCGGTTGCGCGACCAGGATTTGCGGCTCTTCAGGGTGCTTTCGGAACTGGTCGAAGAGGCCATACGCATTGGCGACCTCGAACTGCCATCCAAATGCGCGGTCGCCTCCATCTGCCTCGCGTTCTGGGCGCTTATCGACGGATGGGCCCATGCCGTTCGCGGGGCCGTCCCCCTCGAGGACCTTGGCCTGAGTGCCGCGCCGGCCGACATTCTCCGCAGCGCCCGGTATCTCATGGATGGATACCGCTGGCGCCCCCTTCGCGATGAATGGCCCTATGACGACGTGCGCGAACGGGTCACGGCCCTCCTGTCGAACGAGCACAACATCCAGCCACACGCTGTTGGCAAACGCCAGGTTGCCGCCCAGTAGGGGCCGGGAACACCCTTGACGGCATGGATTCCTCCGGCAATGGTCCTGCCGGTGACCTCCCTCTCGCAATCCGGGAGCCGCTCCGTTACAATGCTTGCAGGCCGTGCCAGGGAGAGGGTAAATGGATTGTCCCGTCTGCAAAGAGCCGATGATCGTGCTGGAATACGCCGAGGTTGAGGTGGATTTCTGCGTCGAGTGTTCGGGAGTTTGGCTGGACGAAGGCGAACTCGAGTTACTTCTCGGGCTTGAGGCGGCCGAGGAGGCCCGGTTGATCGCGGGCGGCGGCGGTCTTGCGGCGAGCGAGGCGAAACGGCGCTGCCCTGCGTGCGACAAGCCCATGCTCAAGGAAGTCTTCGGTTCCGAGCCCCCCGTGGTGTATGACCGGTGCCCCCACAACCACGGGCTGTTTTTCGACAAAGGCGAACTAGCGACGGTCGTCGAGCATGCACAAGAATTCGCGGGCGGGCGGGAACTATCCGAATTCTTGCGCGGGATGTTTGTAGACAGAGGAGAATCGGGAGAGGGTCCTGAGGCATAGCAACGGCCGCCGCGCATTTTGGCGCGAACCGTGAGGATAAGCCTGCCGCGCTTCGAGTGGAGCGGCGCGGCGCAACCAGGGAGTGAATCGCACCATGAGTATACTTTTCGTAATGGTCGTGCTGGTGGCCATCGTGTTCGTGCTGATTACGTGGGTGGTCGGCATCTACAACGGCCTGGTCAGGTTGCGCAACGAGGTCAAGAACGCGTGGGCACAGGTGGATGTGCAGCTCAAGCGGCGCTATGACCTGATTCCAAACCTGCTGGAAACCGTCAAGGGGTACGCGAAACACGAGCGCGAGACATTCGAGAAGATCACCCAGGCGCGCACCGCGGCCATGAGCGCCCAGGGCGTGGCTGAACAGGCCAAGGCGGAAAGCCAGCTCAACCAGGCGTTGGGCGGGCTGCGGCTGGTAGTCGAAGCCTATCCGGACCTGAAGGCCAATCAGAACTTCCTCGCCCTCCAGGAAGAGCTGACCTCGACCGAGAACAAGATCGGGTTTGCGCGGCAGTTCTACAATGACCAGGTCATGCAACTGAACAACAAAGTGCAGATGTTTCCGAGCAACATCGTGGCGGGCATGTTCAACTTCAAGCAGGAAGAGTTTTTCGAGCTGGAAGAGCCCGAAGCGCGCGAAGCACCCAAGGTCCAGTTCTAGCAGGCCGGCGTCACGCCAACAGCGGCCCGGACTTTCCGGGCCGGGTGGGCTCTTTTCGAGAGGGGATAGGCTCGAATGTGGGAAGCCGTACGGGCGAACAAGCGGAAATCCATGTATCTCGCCACGGCCATGCTCCTCCTGCTGGGAGCGTTGGGCTTTTTCATTGGCATGGCCTTGTTTCCGGTTCCCATCGAGATGCAGGCGGGAGGGCAAGCCCAGGCCCTTCCCATTGGCGGCGGCCTGCTCGGCGTTTTGGCCGCGGGCGGCATCTGGGCCATCTTGACGGCAGTCGCCTACTACAGCGGCGGCCAAATCCTCATGGCGGTCAGCGGCGCCCGCGAAATCCAGAAGCAGGACCATCCTCAACTGTTCAATGTGGTCGAGGAAATGACCATCGCCGCCGGTATGGGCAAAATGCCGGCGGTGTATATCATTGACGACCCCGCCTTGAACGCTTTTGCCACCGGCCGCGACAAGGACCATGCCGCCGTGGCCATCACCTCGGGCCTGCTTGCCCGGCTGAACCGCGACCAGTTGCAGGGGGTCATCGCCCACGAAATGGGCCATATCGTGAATCGCGACGTCCTGTTCATGCAGATGCTCGGGATCATGGCGGGCACCATCGTGATGCTCTCGGACCTCTATGTGCGGGGCATGTTCTACTCGTCCATGGGCGGCCGCCGGCGCTCACGGTCGTCATCCAGCGGCAAGGGCAACCAGGCGCAGGCGCTGTTCATGGTGGTGGCGCTGGTGTTGGCCATCCTGTCGCCGATTCTCGCCCAGTTCATTTATCTGGCGGCCTCGCGCCGGCGCGAGTATCTGGCCGACGCCCAGAGCGCGGTCCTGACCCGTTACCCCGACGGGCTGGCTTCGGCGCTGGAGATCATCGAGCACGACAGCCAGCAGCTCGCCCGCATCAACCGCACCACCGCGCCCATGTTTATCTGTAACCCCTACAAGCAGCAATTGTCGGCTTCGGGCCTGATGCAGACTCATCCCCCCACCGAGGAACGCATCCGCATCCTCCGTAGCATGGCGGGCAGCGCGTCCTTCGCGGAATACCAGCGGGCGTCCGAAAGCATTGGCGCGGCCGCGGGAGTGCCTGCGTCGGCCCTGGCGGCGGGTGCGGGCGCGGCCATCCGCGAACCCCAGCGTGAAGCGCCGCGCGAACAGAAGAAAGCGCAATGGCGCCAGGCCACCGATGCGTTGCGCAGCGCCAACAGTTTTGCGTTTCTGGCGTGTGCGTGCGGACTTCGCCTTAAGCTTCCCCCCAATTTCAAGAAAGACAAAGTCAATTGTCCGAGATGCCATCGGGAGCTGGTCATTCCGGTCGCGGCATTGGCTGCCGCAGGCGCCCTGGGCAATGCGCTGGAAGGCACAACACAGACGCCGCCACCCGTACCGAAAAGCGCGCCGGAAGTGCCTGAACGCCCGCTGGCCGTCAAGCGAAAACCCGGGATGTGGACCACGTTCCGCTGTCCCTGCGGGCAGACCAACAACCTCTCGCCGGACTTCGAGGGCGAAACCGTCCAATGTAAAAACTGCAAGCGCACCATCCATATCCGGGACGAGGCATAGAAGATACCCGGTTTTCAGGAGCCGGTGGGCGCACCCGTGGGCGATGAAAACGAGCGTGAACGGGGACATGTTCAAAGCGCCGTCCGCGGCGCGACTACGCGTACCCGCTCGGAAGCCCACGATGGGCAAAACCCTCGCACATGGACCCACACGGACAAACACGGACCTACACGGACGGGGATACACGGGGTGAACCTTCGAGACGGCGCACCATGAGCCGTTCGGCGAATCTTGCGCAAGATGCGCATGCCACCTCAACGCCGCGCATCTCCCTCTCCGGAGGGGTGGAACGCCGGAAGGCGTTCTGGGGGAGGATACTTCAAAAACCCGGGAAAAGCACACCATGAGCCCGCGGCTTCACCCATAGACGATGAGAATAGAAATGACCGGTGAGGGCACCGGTCCCACAACAGAGCGGGAAATCACGGTTTCTGAATTTTTCGAGGCAGTGGAACCGTCTTCCCAGCGACGCTGACCCTATTTGAGGCCGAGGACGTCCTGCATGTCGTAGAGGCCGGGGCTGCAGGTCATGACGAATCGCGCGGCGC
>CAZFOG010000054.1:0-5533 GCA_964520685.1 uncultured Nitrospiraceae bacterium
TCGTTGTGCTGGGGGTGGTGGTATTCCTCAGCTTTGTGCTGTTGCTGGCGAACCGCTACAAACGGTGCCCCAGCAACCGCGTGCTGGTCATCTACGGTAAGGTGCGGGGCAACACGCCCGCGCGGTGCATTCACGGCGGCGCGGCGTTTGTGGTGCCCCTCATCCAGGACTACGCGTACCTGAGCCTGGAACCGTTCCAGATCGCCATTCCGCTCAAAGACGCCCTGTCGATCGAGAACATTCGTGTCAACGTGCCCAGTGTGTTCACGGTGGCCATTGGCACGCAGCCCGAGATCATGCAAAACGCGGCCATCCGCCTGCTCGGTCTGGACGCCCAGGAGATTAAGCATCAAGCCGAAGACATCATCTTCGGGCAGTTGCGCCAGGTAATCGCGTCGATGAGCATCGAGGATATCAACCGCGACCGCGACAAATTCCTCCACAACATCCAGTCTTCCCTCGAACCCGAACTTCGCAAGATCGGCACGGTACTGATCAACGTGAATATCACCGACATCACCGACGAATCGGGCTACATCGAGGCCATCGGTCAGAAGGCCGCTTCGCAGGCTATCCAGCAGGCCCGCGGCGACGTGGCCGAAGAAGTGAAGCTCGGCGAAATCCGTGTGGCGGAAGCCGAACGCGACAAGCTGGTCAGCGTGGCCGAAGCCACCAAGGATCGCGAAATCGGCACACGCGCTGCTGCGCGCGACCAGGCCGTGCGCACTGCGGAACTGGCCAAAGAACAAGCCGTTGGCGAACAGCAGGCGGCGTTCCAGCGTGACGTGGCCGTCAAAGACGCCGAACGCGACATGCGTGTGCGTGTTGCTGGCGCCAATGCGGCGGCCATCGAGGGTGAAAACGAGGCGAAGGCTACCGTGGCCAACTCGAACGCCGGGCTGCAGGTGAAAGAAGCCGAGGCCTACCAGCTTGGTGAAACGCGCAAACGCGAAGCCGAGGCCGCCGTGCGCGAGGCCCAGTACCGCGCTCAGGCCAAGGCGGCTCTGGCGGATGCCGAGCGCGTCGAAGCCGAGCGGCGCGCCGAACTCGAAGCGCCCGCCAAAGCCCAGAAAGCCAAGACGATCGTCGAGGCCGAGGCCGAAGCCGAGAAGCGCCGTATCGAGGCCGAAGGCCAGGCCGCGGCCATCTTCGCAAAACTCGAGGCCGAAGCCAAGGGCCAATTCGAGATGCTGGCCAAGAAGGGTGACGGTCTGAAGCGCATCATCGATGCGTGCGGCGGGGCGCAAGAGGCCTTCCAACTGCTTATGCTCGAGCACCTCGACACGCTGGCACAAACCTCGGCCGCGGCTATCGCGAACATCAAGTTCGACAAGGTCGTGGTCTGGGAAAACGGCGGGAATGGAGAGGGCAGCAATACCTCGAACTTCCTCCGGAACCTGTCGCACACCCTGCCGCCCATGTTGCAGGTCATGAAAGACGTCGGCGGCATTGAAGTGCCCGAATATCTGGCGAAGTTGACGCCGGAAGGCGTGGACGAGGCGCCGGGCGCCAAAAAAACAGCACCAGCCAAGGCCGAATCGAAACCAGCCGCAAAAGGGGCTCCGCGCGACGCAGCACCGGAAGCCTAAGCGCTCAATCGCAGAACATTGCCAGCCGCGCGTCTCTATCCCGAGGCGCGCGGCGTCTGTTTCGCCTCGATGGCCCTGGACATACCACGGGCGCCCTGGAAAACGAATGGTGGCCGCAGGAGTCTGGTGCTCCTACATCCGGGTGGCCATGAAGGCGTCCCAGAGATCCTTGCGGATGAATACCACCAGCCTGACGCCGGGACGCAATCCGTAATTCTCGGACTGGTACTTGTCCTTGAGCCGCGGGTGGACTTCGGGGGCAAGTTGCGCGGTGGTGATAATCATCGGAGCATCGCAGTCCTGGGGCACATCCTGCCAGTACCCGACATTGGCAAATCTCCGCAGATACCACGGCAGTGGCCAGTAGTTGAGGCCGGGCGTGATGGCGCGAATCAGCATGTCGTGGCCGTCGGGTACGTGCTGTGCGATGGCCTCGGCGCGTTCGCCCAACCGCTGTACGCCGCTTACAGGGTGGGCGTATACGTAGGGGTTGCGGGGGTCATCGTAGTAATCGAAATTGGCCAGGTACGATTGCCACCCCAACTGGACGGTGAGGGCGGCGAGCACCAGCCCCACAAGGACCTTGGGGGTATACCGAAGCGCCCCGTGTGCTTTGGGCAGGCACGGCGTAATGCGCAGCAATACAATGGCGCCCGCGCCCGCCAGCAGAATCATCCCGTGGACGCTGCTCAGGATCGACCACGGCGTTTTGTACTGAATGGACGAGTACACGATCGTGGTGGTGATCGTGTAGACGGTCACGAACCGCAGGAAATGGACGTTGCCCGGCTTGTTGTCGCGATCGTGGCGCATGAGCGCGCTGATCGCGCCCACCAGCGCCAAGCCCACAAGCAACCCCTCGCTCCAGACCGGTCCCGCGGCCCGGTGGGTGTAAAGCAGCAAGTGGAGGTAGTACGTCCAGGGATGGTGGTGAATGCCCGCCTCGACCGCGCGGTTGATGTAAACCGTATAGGACATCACCGAGTCGACAATGCCCTGGGGGTTGGTGAAAAAGGACGAGAACATCAGCATCGACACCAGCGCGCCGGCAATGACGAATGCCGCAACCTGGCGCACCAGCCGCGGCCGCAAATCTTCCGAGTTTCCCCGCCGGAAGACGCGGTTGAGCGGATGTTCCTCGTCGTGGATTCGCGCCCAGAGCGGCGTGAGCATAAACGCTACCGCGACGCCGAAATAGGAGATGACGCAGGTTTCCTTGCTCGAGTGCATCATGCCGAGAGATGCCCCGCAGAGAGCCGCCCAAACCACGCTTCTGCGGCGCGTGTACCGCCATCCCGCTACAAGCGTGGCAAACGTGAAGAAGACCAGCAGGGACTCCTGGATGTAGTAGCGGCTGTAGAACACCATGGCGGGCGAAATGGCCGTGAATACGCCCGCAATGAGCGTGGCGCGCCTGCCCAGGCCGTCGCGCGCCCACCACAGGCAGAGCACCGTGCCCAGCCCGAACAGCACCGGCACGATGCGGTAATGGACCTCAGCCGAATCGGCAAAGCGCTCGATGCCGCTCAACCACAACACCGGCACCGTCAGGAAATACAGCGTGGGACCGTGGTACTCCTCGGGATCGTAAACGTAATCGCCGTGTTCGTAGAGCTCCTGCCCGGCCTTGAACGCCTGGACCGCTTCGTCACCGTGAAACGCGCGCTCGCCCAGACGCGGCAGGCGGTACGCAGATGCCACGACAAGGAGCACCGCGAACCCCGCGATGAACCACCATGCGAGTTTCTTCTGGTTGCTCTGCTCAGACAAGTCCATCGGCCTGCTCTCACAAGACTGGGCGTTTGACGGCCATCCGCCGGCGTCGCGCTCTCACAATCATGCTGCGGCGCGAAGCGGCTGAGCCCTATCCCCCAAAACAGATGTCCCACCGTCGAGCACGTCGTCAGGACGGTGGGACGAGTATGCGTTATTGCTTCGGTGAAATGGAAGCGCGGCCGCTATTCGGCCGGGATGCCCCACACTTCCACTTCGACGTAGTTGTTGCGCTCGTTCGAGGTATTGCCCTTGCTGTACAGGCGCACATACCGCGCTTCCGTGCCTTTGCCGTCGATCAGGCGGCCTTCGTTGCTCTCGACATATTCCTTGTCTTTGCCCGCGCCAAGGCCCGCCGAGTTGTCGTGGTCGTTGTTATAGAGGGTCACCACGTCCTGGGTGAAATCCGGGTCATTGGCCACTCTCACCACGAAATCGTGGTACACGCGTTCCGAGGTGTGGAAGTGCCACACGAGAATCGCGGCAATCTTGTGCTTTTTCTGCAGGTCAACCTGGACCCACTGGAGGCCTTTATCGAGTTCCACCAGGCTCTTTTCCTGGAAGCCCTTGTCGCCGTCCGTGACCATCGGGAGCTTGCCCATCGAAGGGGTCTTGTCGCTGCTGGTGACCGGCTTGCCTTTGGACACGAGTTCGGTGCCGGCCGGGGCCATAAAGGGTTCGCGCGCCTTGTAGCTGAACTCGAGAATCTCGGACCAGTAATCCAGGGGGGTGCCCATGAACGATTTCTCGGGCAATTCGATTTTCAGCGGAGCCATCTCCTCACCAGCGAGCGCCGGAGCGGCCGCCAATGCGAACAACGCCGCCGCGCCGAGAAGGGTAATCATTGCGTGTTTCATTCGTAACCTCCTTGAACTTCAAGGCTTTCAGCCCAACAGTTTTTCCGTAAAAGAGACGCATCTGCGGCCCGGAATATTCATGGAAAATCCCACGAGGGCCCAGGATCGCACACGGGAAGAGTATCCCGTTTCCAGGCGCAAAATGTCAAATTCTCCCGCAGGTTCTTCCGGAATCCAGCCCGTGCCTCGCGATGCGATGTCAGCAAAAGGCTTGATGATTGGCCTGAACCTGCCTACTATGCCCATCAGGAATTGCAGGAGAAATCACGTTTCCGGAGGTATAGCCATGCGTGCACTCATTGCTCTTGCCGCAGTGTTCTCGATTCTGTGTGGTGCGTCCGGGTACGCGGAGGAAGCGCCGCCCATCCAGGTCGACGGGGTGTTTCCCAATATGACCGTTTTTGCTCCGGGGGCGGGCAGCCGCAGCGAGACGGGCATCGGGGCGCTGATTCCTTGGGCTGACCGGCTCTGGGCCATCGGCTATGTCGCCCACATCAGCGGGCAAGGCATCGGGTTGTATGAAATCCGCGACGATATGACCATGCATCTGCACCCGGAGTCCGTCACCGGCACGTTTGCTAACCGCCTCGTACACTGGGAAACGCTGCAGGCCGTCATTGGTCCCCACGTTATTGACGCCGAAGGCAACGTGCGTACCATCGAGCCCCTGGCCAAACACCGTCTCACGGCCACGGCCCGGCACCTCGTGCATCCCGAGACCATGGTCTATTTCGTGACCATGGAAGGGCTGCTTTTCGAGACGGACCTCGAGACCCTCGAGACGCGCGAGCTGGCCGACCTGGTCAGGGAACTCGATATCAAAGGCCAGCCCCATTTCAAGGGTGCTCACAGCGCACAGGGCCGCCTCGTCGTGGCCAACAATACCTACGAAGAACCCGAGTTCCTGGGCGAACGCGCGGCGGGATGCCTGGCCGAATGGGATGGCGAAACGTGGCGTGTCATCGAGCGTAACCCCTTCGTCGAAGTTTCGGGCAAACAAAACCCCGGCCCCGGAAAACGGTACGGCAACACCCTGTACGCCACGGGCTGGAACAAATCGTCGGCCATCCTGCGCGTGCTCCACAACGGCGAATGGTCGCGCTACCTGTTGCCGAAAGCCAGCCACGCCTTCGATCACACCTGGAACACCGAGTGGATGCGCATTCGCGAGGCCCAGACCGAACGCTACCTCATGGACCTCCACGGGATGTTCTACGAGCTCCCGGCGTTGGTGTACGAAGGCCGCGTCTGGGGCGTCCGGCCCATCGCGACCCACCTGCGCATCGTCCCCGATTTCTGCCATTGGCGCGGCCT
>CAZFOG010000054.1:5633-15890 GCA_964520685.1 uncultured Nitrospiraceae bacterium
GGCCCATCGCGACCCACCTGCGCATCGTCCCCGATTTCTGCCATTGGCGCGGCCTCTTCGTCATGGCGAGTGACCAGACCGACAACGCCGTCGGCCAACCCCAGTCCGGCCTGTGGTTCGGCAACATCGACGATTTGTGGTCGATGGGCAAGCCCAAGGGCTGGGGTGGCCCCTGGTGGGATACGCCCGTGACGCCCGACGAGCCGTCGGACCCCTTCCTGATGACGGGTTTCGACAAGAAAGGCGTGCATATCACCCACGACAGCGCTGAAAAGGTGGGGTTCACGCTCGAGGTGGATTTCCTCGGCAACGGTACTTGGTGCGTTTGCGAGTCGTGGGTCATCCTGCCGGGGCACTGCGTCCATCACGAATTCCCCGATGGTTTCTCTGCCCATTGGGTACGCGCGCGCGCCGAACGCCCTTGCAATGCCACCGTGTATTTCTTTTACGGCTGAGGCAGAACCACACGGACATACACGGACATACACGGACATACACGGACGAACACGGACGAACACGGACGAACGCAGCGCATCCGCACAGGACCGGAGCTTCTCTCGGAGCCTCTCGCTTGATGAACCTGGGGGCAGTCGGTAGAATGAGCGCGCTGTCTCCCCGATGCAGGTCTGGTGTGGATTTGAAACGCATGGAAAAGGCCCGCTTTGAACAACCTATCGAATCCAGCGCAGCTTCGTAACGTATACACGGACGGCCGGTTTGGCCTGTCCTACGAGTTCTTCCCGCCGAAGACCGCCGAGGGGGAGGCGGACCTGTTCGAGAACTTTCAGGAACTGGTCAAATACAATGCTGCGTTTGCTACCTGCACCTACGGCGCCGGCGGCAGCACGCGCGACAAGACCCTCGAGATTGCCGGGCGGCTCAAACGCGAACATGCCATCCCCGTCGCCACACACCTCACCTGCGTGGGCGCCACACAGGACGGTCTGAGCGCGTTCCTGAAGGAGGCCGCCGAAAACGGCATCGACTACATCGTGGCGTTGCGGGGCGATCCCCCGAAAGGCGAGAAGAAGTTCGTCCCGGTACCCGGCGGCTTCAGCTATGCCAATGAACTGGTGGCGTTTATCCGCGGGAATTTTCCCCAGTTCGGGATCGCCGTGGCCGGGTATCCCGAAACCCATCCCGAGGCGCCCAACCGAACGACGGATCTCGAAAACCTCAAGCGCAAGGTGGATGCCGGCGCTGATGTGGTGATCACCCAGCTTTTCTACGACAACGACGATTTCTACCGGTTCCGGGACCGCTGTGAGGCCATCGGCATCGGGGTGCCGATTGTGCCGGGCATACTGCCGGTGACCGCGGCGCCGCAGCTCAAGCGCGCTGTGGCCATGTGCGGCGCCCATGTGCCCAAGGCCCTGATGGAACGCCTCGAGACGCATCCGGACAATTCGCAGGGCCAGTTCGATGTGGGCGTTTACCACGCCATCCGGCAGGTCGAGGATCTGGTGAGCCGGGGCGCCTGTCCGGGAGTTCATTTCTACTGTCTCAACAAATCCCGTTCGGTAGCGACCATACTGCGCACGCTCACCCTGCCGGATATAAAGGCGTTTCGGGGCAGCGACCCATGAGCCATTCGGCTCACCCATCGACAATGAAAATGGGGCGAACGGGGACATGTTCAAAGCGCCGTCCGCGGCGCGACTACGTGTCCCCGTTCGGAAGCTGAGGAAGAAGAGTGCCGAGCTGGCGCTCGGCGATCCCAGGAGGGATGCAAAAACCCAGGGACAGACCCGTCTCGCTCCTGCGTCGCTCGCTTGGGTCAGTCCCGGTTTTTGAATTCTCGTGGCAGGTAGCGGCTTTTGCGCGCACGTGGGACCGGGATGCAAAGGAGTATTGCAGATGGATGAGCCGAAGATCGCGGAGAAGCAACCGGCCGTGTTGGAGTTAGAGCCCGGAACCTACTGGTGGTGCCGCTGCGGGCATTCCAAATCCCAGCCCTGGTGCGACGGGTCTCACAAAACCACGTCGTTTACCCCTCTCGAGGTAACGATCGAGGTCAAAAAACGGTACGCCATCTGCCAGTGCAAGCACAGCGGTAACGGGGCTATGTGCGACGGCACGCACAAGAAGTTGTGAGACTGAGTACAATTCCCCCGCCGTGAAGAGTTCCGGCGGCCCTCTGCCGGAGGCCTGCGTGATTACCGGATATCCGCCTCGAACCATTTCAGCACAGCCATAATGCCCCGCGCTTTCTTGAGCATGGTGGCTTTGAGACCGAGTTCGCGCAGTTTCTCTTTCGCTTCGTGGCGCGACTTGGCAACCACTACGCCCCCGACAAAGGATTTCTCCTCATCCCCCTCCGCCCGAATGGCGTGATAGTCGAACGTAGGCATGGGCGTCCTCCCTTCTGAGTCCACGAGCCGATTTTAGCACGTTCGCCACCGAATGGGAATGCGGAGCCCGGGCATATCCGGTGGTTTGTCCGGAAATGAGTCATCTGCTACTGTTTCTGCATATTGGACTGGTTTGCAGGCGCGCGCAGCAGCGGGCAGTGGATTCGGCCCGATTGTTGCCCGCCAAGTGACAGTGATCGAGCGGACTGGAGGAATGACGATGCGTATCCGGGCGTTTTTGAGGCTTTTTGTGATGGCCATGCTTCTTGCAACCGTACCGGCGCGGGCCGCCGTCAACCAGGAGATGCTCGACCGCGTCGCCTCGGGCGAACTGAGTGAGGCCAAAGCGTCGTGGTGGGGGTTCGAGCCGGAGGATTCGACCGAGGCGTTGCAGGCGGCGATCGACTCGGGCGTTGCCCGGCTCCTGGTAGACAACGTGGGCCAACCGTGGGTCGTGCGTCCGATCCGCTTGGCGAGCAACCAGCAAATTCATTTCGCGGAGGGCGTCGAGGTCCTGGCCAAGCGGGGCGAATTCAAGGGCGGCGGCGACTGCCTGTTCTCGGCAATCAACAAGGAGAACATTACCCTTATCGGCTACGGCGCCAGTTGGCGCATGCACCGGTCGGACTACGACAACCCCGAGCTGTATTCGAAGGCGGAATGGCGGCACACCCTCAGTATCCGCAGCAGCTCGAATATTAGAGTGTTCGGGTTGACCCTTGCCGAAAGCGGGGGCGACGGAATCTACCTCGGCACGGCCACCCAGTGGGTCACCAACAAAGATATCCATATCAAGGACGTGTTCTGCGAGAGCCATTACCGCCAGGGCATCAGCGTCATCACTGCCGAGAATCTGTTGATCGAGAACACGGTCATGCGCAACACCGGCGGCACGCCTCCCCAGGCGGGCATCGATTTCGAGCCCAACCATCCCGAGGAACGCCTGGTGAATGTGGTCATGCGCAATTGTCTCACCGAGAACAACGCGGGCGCAGGCTACGTGCTTTACCTGCGGCCCATGGCCGCGCGCTCGGAACCGCTCTCGGTCCGGTTCGAACACTGCCGCGCTTTCAACGACCACGGAGTCGGCGCGGGAGTCATCAACAACAATCTGCCCGACCACGCCGTGACCGGCAGCGTCGTGTTTGCCGATTGCGTGCTCGAGGGAAGCGGTCGCGCGGGCATCTCGGTGAGCGACAATCCCGTGTCCGGCCTGGCCATCCGGTTCGAGAATGTGACGGTGATGAATCCCGCCGCAGAAGCGCCCGAAACAGCGCCGATCCAGTTAGGCAGCCGGACGAATGCCGAGCAGCCTGTCGGGGGCATCGAATTCGTCAATGTGCGGCTGGTAGACCCCGTCGAGCGCAATCCGATGGGGTATCTTGACGGCGCCGGGGGGCTGCCTCTCGGGGGCATCACAGGCGCACTGACGCTGGTACGCGGGGAAACCGAAGAGACTATCCCCCTCGAGCGCGAAGTGCTCGAGCGCTGGATGCCGGTTACCCCGATCAAGCGTCTTCCTCGTTTAGGCCTCGACGGGACAGCGCTGCGGCCGCTGTCGGAGGCAGCCGCCGATGTGGACTATGGGTTCGGCCATGCCCAGTTGCGTCGAACCGCGCGCTTCGCGCTCTATGCCGCCGAGGGTGACGAGGTGCGCTTCACCCTGAAATACGGCCGGGTAGGCCGCTACAGCGGCAACGCGATTCCCGTGGGCATCGAGGGGCCTTCCGGAAAACCGGCACACCGCGCCGAGGCAGCATTCGAGAGCGAAACCGGGATCGCGTTCACCGCGCCCGAGACAGGGGTTTATCGCATCACCGCCGATCCCGGCCAAAACCGGATCGCCCTGACAAATAGCTCACACCCCGTAAACATCCTCGGGGAGGCCGAGCGGGTTGGACTCATCCATGCGCCGGGTGATTATGTTTTCTGGGTTCCTGCCGGTACCACCGAGTTTGCCGTGCGCGTGGCCGGCGAAGGTTCGGGAGAGGCCATCCGCGCCGCGCTTCTCGACCCGGAGGGGAATGTCTTCGAAGAAGCCGACAACGTCGTGGCCATGCACCAATTCGAGATCGAGCTCGCCGAGCCGGGCCCGGGCGCGGCATGGACCTTGCGCTTGTCGAAACCGTCGGCTCAGGGCTGGGAAGATCATTCCGTGGACCTGCGCGGCATCCTTCCGCTGCTGGCCCCTTCGCGCGAGGCCTTGCTCGTTCTGGCGGGGTGACCGCCCGCCCACTTACGGGTCCAGGAGCCCCAGCACCTCCGAAAGGGCGCTGATGGTCGTTCCGTGCCAGAGTTCAGGGTCGATGCGGTGGGGGTCGTAACCGAACTCGCTGGCGGCTCTGATGCATACAGCGTTCATGCCGGCGTTTTCGGCGCCGGAAAGCTCGCGGCTGCCTCCGTCCCCCACGAACAGGCAGGCTTGAGGTTCGACGGCCAGCCGATCGCACGCGAGAAGGTAGATCCGCGGATCGGGCTTGCGTACTTTCACCACGGATGAGAAGATTGGCGCGTCGATGAGTTCGGCCAGTCCCAATTCGGGCCACAGCGAGGGCAGCTCGGGCGGGCAATCGGTAATGAGGCCGGTCTTGAGTCCGCGAGCCTTGATCGCCTGTAACGTCTCGCGGGCGTCCAGCCGCAGGACCAGGCCGTCGCGGATGAACGCAGTCCGTGTTTGTGCGGCGTCAGCCACGCGTGCCCTGTCAACGGGTACTCCGAGGACTTGGCACGTATGCACGACGCAGTCTTCGACCGTCTTCCACCGGCCGGAACCGCGCGCGTCATAATCGTCAAGCCATCGCTCGAGGAACGCGTCCTCGGGCGCACCCACGGAACGGGCCATAGCCCGCACGGCTGCGTTGTGCGCCGAGGCGCTGAGGCTGTCCACGAGGGTTCCAAAGAAGTCAAAGAGTACTGCCTGGAACCGCGCGCCTGTCATATATCCTCCGATTCGTGCCCGGACGTCCGCCGCACGGGGTTGAGGATGGGATAGGTGAAGGCGGCGATCAGGCCGACAAGGGCCAGCATGCCGCCCAGGGGTCCGACCAGAAAGATGCCGGTGGGCCGCGCCGCCGAGTTGCCGAAGAAATGCATCGAACCGGTTGCCACGCCGATCGAAAGGGCCTGGGCCATCTTGACCATGAACGTGTGCACGCTGTTGAAGATGGCTTCGCGGCGATTGCCCGAGGTCTTCTCGTCCAGGTCGATGATCTCGCCGATGAGCGGCGTCTGAAGTACGTAGATGAGGCCCTGGCCAATCCCGACGGTGGTGAAGAGAAGGATGCCAAGTTTGACGCGCGTATTCGTTGCACATGGCAGGATTCCGACGGCGTGAACAAGGGGCAGCGCCAAGGTCACGATACCCAGGGCAACAATTACGAGCCATTTCAGATTGATGCGCGCAGCGAAGACCGGCGTAACCAGGGCGGTCAGCAGACACGAGACCATAAACGGCGCGGCCAGCAAGGTCACTGTGCCTTCGTCGCCGCCCAATCCCGCCTCGGCCCAATACGGGAGAATGCGCTGGACCGCCAGATAGCCCATGTAGAAAAAGCCGAAGATGACGATATAACGCTGGAATACGGGGTTTCTCAGGGCGCGGGTGAAGTCGCGAAACGGCGCGATCGTGGGTGTGTGGACCCCGGGCGCAAACCGTTCGTGCACGGTGAACACCAGAAACTGGAAGCAGGCCAGCGAACACACCGCGTAGATGATGGCGACGCGCTGGTACCCCACCGCGGAATATACCGGCTCATCGCCGGCAGACTTGGCGGCCGCCCGGGCCGTATCCAGAACCTTGATGAGTTCACCCGGCACCGCAATGGCGAGGGCGAGGCCGATGGTCATGCCAGCGGCGACCCAGGCGCCCAGGCGTACGCGCTCCTTCTGGGATAACGCGATTTCCGGCGCCAGCGCCAGCAGGGGAATGTTGCAGACGGTGAAGAAGAACCAGTGGGCGCACATCACCACGGTGCCATACACCAGATTCACGGCGGATGCGTGTCCTACGGGCGGGAACCAGAACAAAATGCTCGTCACGGTCATGCCGAGCGAGCCCCAGAAGATGAAGGGACGCCGGCGCCCGCTGATCGCTATGATACGCCACCGGATACGTCTTGCGCCCGTCTTGTCCGACCACATGCCCACGAGGGGATCGGTGACCGCGTCGAAGATGCGGCCCGTGAAAAAGATGATAGTGACAAGGCCGATGGCGACGTAGACCGTGCGGCCGGTGTCGAGGGTCGGCGAGTAGAAATAGGTGCCCCATTGGGCGAAGAGTTCGCTCGAGAGCTGGGTGCCGATCATGGCGAGGAAAAACGCGAACCCCTCGAGGCCCGTGAATTCCCGCTGCCCGGTTCGTAACATGGTCCCCAATCCCCTTACCCCTTGAAACCCGCCACACTATAGCCGCGCAGACGGTCTTCGTCCAACCGCTGAGTGAAAAGTGACGGCGGGCAAAGGGGCTATGGTATAGTTGGAGGCATCGCACGCGATGACTGCACAAAATCTCACTCAAGGAGTGTTGCCATGCGATTCAGCCTCATGTTGGTGTTGTTGGCAGGGGTCTGTGCCGCATGTTCCACGGCCGGGGAGACAACGGGAATCGCGGCCTCGGGAGCGGAAGTCGAGAAGCTCTCAGGTGACTTCGAGTTCACCGAGGGACCCGCAGCCGACAAAGCCGGAAACGTCTACTTTACCGACCAGCCCAACGACCGCATCATGACGTGGAGCGTGGATGGCGAGTTGACCACTTTCATGCAGCCTTCCGGGCGCGCGAACGGCCTCTATTTCGACAAGGAAGGGTATCTGTGGGCCTGTGCGGACGAGAAGAATCAGCTCTGGCGCATCAGCCCGGAGAAGGAGGCCGAGGTCGTCATCGCGACCCACGAAGGCAAGCTCCTGAACGGCCCCAACGACCTCTGGATTCGTCCCGATGGCGGCCTGTATTTCACCGATCCCTTTTACAAACGGTCCTACTGGAACCGCAGCGAAACCATGGAGCAGCCGTGCCAGGGCGTCTACTACCTCGCGCCGGACCGCAAGACCGTCACCCGCGTCATCGACGATTTCGAGCAGCCCAACGGCATCATCGGCACGCCCGACGGCAAGACCCTTTACGTGACGGACATCAAGGGCAAGAAAACCTGGGCCTACGCGATTCAGGAAGACGGCTCGCTTGCGGACAAGCGCCTGTTTTGTGAAATGGGCTCGGACGGCATGACCATCGACAACGAAGGTAACGTCTATCTGACCGGCAACGGCGTGTTCGTCTTTAGCAAGACCGGCAAACAGATAGCGCACATAGAAATTGGCGAACCGTGGACCGCCAACGTGTGTTTTGGCGGAAAAGACATGGATTGCCTGTTCATCACGGCCAGCAAAGGCTTGTACCGGCTCAAAACCCGCGTCAAAGGCGTGGGTAACCGGTAAGCCCTTCGAAATGACAGCGTTTGTCTTTGGCGAATGAATAAGCGAGGTAATTATGAAAAACAACAGCAGTATCGATCGCAGAACGTTCTTGAAAACCGCGGGAACCACCGCGGCGGTCATGGCGGCGGCGCCGGCCATCGTGGGCGCGGCGGAACCGTTGGCGGACCCCGTGCGGCTGGCTCATATCGGGTCGGGTGTGCGCGGGTGGGACCTCGTCAAGTACACGGGCGCCCACAAAGGCGCCAAGGTCGTGGCCGTATGCGACGTGTACAAACCCCATCTGCAGCGCGGCCTCGAGGCCTGCAATAACCCGGACGTGAAGGCGGTCGTGGACTACCATGACGTGTTGGCCGATCCGGACGTGGAAGCGGTTGTCATCGCGGCGCCGGACCACTGGCACGAGCAGATGCTCACCGATGCCGTGAACGCGGGCAAGGATGTGTATTGCGAGAAAGGCTGGACCACCTCGGTCGCCGCCGCGAAACGCATGCGCGAGGCCGTCAGGAAACAGGGCAGGATCATGCAGCTCGGCCACCAGGGCCGGCAATGGCCTGCCGCGGCCGCGGGCGGCAACCTGATCCGCGAGAACAAGATCGGCCCCCTTACCTTCGTCAAGGTGGGCCGCTATTTCAACGGTACGCCCGACCGGGCCCCGTGGCGCTGGTACGGCAACTACTCGTGGTATGACCGTCCCGACCCGAACCAGGTCATCAAAGACCTGGATTGGGCAAGATGGCTGGGCAGCGCGCCCGCCATTGACTTCAACGAGCGGCATTTCTGGCATTGGCGCTGCTACTGGCCCTACGGCACCGGCCAGGCCGGCGACCTCCTGTCCCACGAGATGGATTACGTGCAGACGGTCCTCGGCTGGGGGATTCCCGATACCTGCGTGACGGCCGGGCTCAATGCTTTCTGGAAGGACGACCGTGAGGTCCCCGATACGTGGATTGCGACGTACGAGTTCGAGAGCCAGAACTGCATGGCCATTTTCGAGGGTATCATGAACTCGAACCGGCTCCAGAGCCCCGAGTTCATCGGCCGCGAAGGCCGGCTTATCTACAGCGGCATCGGCCAGGACGCCAGCCGTTACGAGGTATACGCCGACGCGCCCGCATGGCGCATGGGAGACACGCCTCCCGAGCCTTCCGAACGCTTCGACCCGGCCGCCGCCCCGTCACAACCTACCCACATGGAGGATTTCCTCGAGGCGGTCCGCACGCGGAAACCGCCGCGCTGCAACGAAAACGAGGCGTTCATCGAGGCGGTGACCCTGCTGATGAGCGTCGAGTCGTACAAGCAGAAGCGCCAGGTCCGCTGGGACCGCGAGCGGGAAGAGATCGTGTAGTCGTTGTACCTCTCTTCCGGGACCGCCAGGCGCGCGCTACGGCAGTGTCCATTTCGACCAGTGTGCCGATAGGGTCAACTCATACCCAACGGAGCGATGCGGCTGAGCTTGCCGCACTACTTCCGCGTCAGTTTCCAGACGTCGCTCTGCATATTGTTGCCGGTGACGACCCAGAGGGCGCGGTCGTAGGCGAAGATGCTCGAAGCGTGCCGGATTGCCCAGGGTGTATCGGGCACTTCCACCCACTGCACCCCGTCCGCCGAGTGCCAGACGTCGTTGCGGTTTTGCTGGTTCCAGCCCTCGAGCACCCACATGCGGCCGTCGAAGACCGCCACGTCATGGTATTGCCGGGGATGCCACGGGGCGTGTTCGAGGCGGCATTCCCAGCGGACCCCGTCCGCGGAATTCCAGACGTCGTTGTAGAAGTTCCTCTCGGGCTGTTCCGGGGTGTCGTAGGTGCCGCCCCCGAGAATCCACATGCGGCCGTCGAGCACCACATTGCCGCCGACCATGCCGCGGGGAGTCCAGTGCGGCCCCTCGGGCTCGACCCGGGTCCAGTGAATGCCGTCCGAGGTGTTCCAGATATCGTTGTGGAAGACTTCCTCGGCCGGGGCGAACTGCGGCGTGGTCTGGCCGCCCAAAACCCATATTTTGCCGTCAAAGGCGAGGGTGTGATGGAGTGCCCGGGGCGCCCAGGGCGGCTCCTGACCCTTGTTTACGTGGGTCCAGTGGACGCCGTCTTCGGAGTTCCACACGTCGGACTGGTAGTGGCCCTGGAGGGGGTCGCCGCCAACTATCCACATTTTGTCCTGAAATACCACATACCCGGCGGTATGGCGGCCCTCCCAGTCGTTTTCGGGGTCGAACTGCTCCGTACCGAATGTATTGGGCTTGACGCAGGTCCACGTGGCGCCGTCGGTGGACCGCCAGACGTCGTTGGTGCAGATGCTGGGGAAATGGGCCTTATCCCGTGGGTTCCAGCCGCCGATCAGCCACATGGCGTCGCGGTAGACCAGGGCACCGGCCCCGTCGCGGGGCGCAAACTGCGCGTTCGATGTGACGCAAACCCATTCGTAGGAAGGACTTGAGGGGGGCGGTGATCCGGCTTCCGTAGCGGGCGTGGACACAGAA
>CAZFOG010000054.1:15900-21522 GCA_964520685.1 uncultured Nitrospiraceae bacterium
GAGTTCGGTCACGAACTTCATCGAAAGCTCCCGCGGAGCGTTCCGGCTCGCCCCGCCTAGATGTCCTCGGCCAGCATGTCCTCCACCTCGTCGGGGGTGCTGCAACCGATCAGCCGCTCGCGAAAGCCCGGTTGCTTGAAGGCCGTCATGACCTGGGCGAGAAGCCCGAGATATTCCTTCTGCGAACCGGCCGGCATGGCAAACAGCACGATGACGTTAACGCGCTGGTTGTCGAGGGTATCGAAATCGAGACCCTGTTTGGAGACACCGACACTGATGGCGGGCTTGGGCACCCCCTCGAAGCGTACATGGGGGATGGCCACTCCCTCGCCGATGCCCGTGCTCATGACGGCTTCCCGGTCGAAAACGGCCTTGCGGAAGGCTTCCCGGTCCGGGATGGCCCCGGTGGCGAATAGAGCATCCACCAGCCTGTCCACGGCTTCGTGCTTGGACAACGGCTTCTTGAAAACGCAGATGCGGTCGCGGTCTATATCAATGCCGAATGCTGCCATGGCAACCTTTTCTCGAGTGAATGGCAATGAACGCCCCTGCCTCCCAACGCACAGAATCCACCAAGTCTACACTTCCGGCCGCTCCGGGTCAATTCTCCGGCGTATCGCGCGGGGCGTTAACCCGCAAATCCCGTTTCGGGAGCGGGAATCCTGGAGGGGCAGCCGTGCGTTTGCCCAGAATATGCAGTATGGAAGGTCTGCCCCTGTCGCGGTTTGGAGCAAGGGTAGTGCCTTTTTTCAATTCCGGCCCGGCTTCGATTACACTGGTGCACGTATAGCGCGCGGTCTGGAGGGAAGTTCATGAACGTCGAGAAAGCAGATCCAATCTGGGAGGCGATCCGCAAGGAAGCCGCTGAGGAAACGCGCAAGGAGCCTTTGCTGGCCAATTTCCTTTACGGCGTGGTCCTGAATCACAAAACATTCGAGGACGCGCTGAGCTTTATCCTGGCCACCAAGCTCGAGAGCACGACGATCAACGCCGTGGCCCTTCGGGACCTGATCGACGAGGCCTTTGTCAGTGATCCGGAGATCGGGGCAGCGGCCCGCGCGGACATTTCCGCCGTGCTGGACCGTGACCCCGCCTGCCTCAACTATTCGACGCCGCTCTTATTCTTGAAGGGATTTCACGCGATCCAGTCGTACCGCGTCGCACACTATTACTGGACCACGGGTCGCGAATCGCTGGCGCTCTTTCTCCAGGGCCGTATTTCGCAGGTGCTGGCCGTCGATATTCATCCTGCGGCGCGGGTCGGCCGGGGCATCCTCATTGACCACGCCACCAGCGTGGTCATCGGCGAGACGGCCGTGGTCGAGGACAATGTATCGATGCTCCACGAGGTGACCCTCGGCGGCACCGGTAAGGAAACCGGCGACCGGCATCCGAAAGTGCGCAAGGGCGTGTTGATTGCGGCGGGGGCCAAGATTCTCGGCAATATCGAGATCGGCGAAGGGGCGAAAATCGGCGCCGGGAGCGTCGTCCTCGACGATGTCCCGCCCCACACCACCGCCGTGGGCGTGCCCGCGCGTGTCGTCGGCCGTCCCAAGTCCGAGCAGCCCGCCCTCGACATGGACCATTATATCTTCGCCGGCTTCGGCGACGGGATCTGAGCGCGAGAACCGCCTGTTCAACCCGCGTCGGGGTTGTCGGATATGGGGTTGTGCTGATCCCCGGGTTTCGCCCGGGGCTATTCAAATTCGACTCCTACGGAGTCGTTTAGGCGCGGCTCAAAAGCGCGAACTGTCACACCGGGTCGGCGACGCGCAAGTGTTGCCTCTTGAAGGATTGTTGAAGTAGCGTCCAACCCACGACGAACGGCATCGCAGCAATCAGCTTGCATAGATACAGGACGGTATAGCCCCCCCCGAGCGCACACCCCAAAGCCCATCCCCGGATTCGGCGGTCCGCCAGAGCCTTGGGATACGGCTGCTTCGCGAAGTTCGGCACCCGCCGACGTGCCTGCAGGATCTGGTAGACCGATGTGAACGGTACGATAGCTGCTTCTCTCGGGATGTTCAGGCTACCGCCGCGTATCCCGAATGCCAGCGCCATCGCGATCACGCCGAAGGGGACAGAAAGCAGCCAAAGACTTTCTGTGTTCCATCCCACCCACAATGCACCGGCGCAGTACGCTACGAGGCAAGCACACGCGATGAATCGCTTCACGCGGCCGCTGCGGCCGTCCAGGTCAACGGGTTCAAACTCGCATTGGGACTCCAGAACGAGGAGAAGCCGGTGGAAATAGTCCCAGAGCTCTTTGTCGGCCACAACAAGGTGGTCGCGGAGGTTGTCACAGTAAGACGCCAACTCCCACGCGATCTCACCGACCGTTTCGTCATCTTGATCCCACCGGAATTCGTCCAATGCCTCATCGAATTTGAAAGCCGTCATCTCATCGTTCAGATAACCCCGAATGATAACGGCCAGTCTCTTCCGTGCTTCCAAGTCCACCATCTTCATTCTCCTATCGAGTTAGTTTTAATCCTACCGAAATCTTTCCGAGAATCCCAGCCACCCAGATCGAGAAGTACATGATGCTTGCGTGAGTATCGCCCTGCATAAGTGACGGCCCATTTGCACCGAATGCCACGATGGGCAATACTGCCCTCGAGGGGAAAACGCGGCGAAAATCCACTGATTTCCTGGAGGGCATGCGGCATGACACGTCGGGACGTTCTGAGGGCGATGGCCGGGGGGGTACTGGGATTGGCGCTGCTCCGCAGGGGTTATGGGGCGGAGCAGGAGACCATCCCGCGGCCGAATCTCGTGTTCTTCCTCGTCGATGACCTCGGGTGGACCGACCTGGGCTGTTTTGGCAGCTCGTTTTACGAAACGCCGAATTGCGATCGCCTCGCGGCCGAGGGGGTCAAGTTCACCAACGCCTACGCGGCATGCCCCGTGTGCAGCCCGACCCGTGCCAGTATCATGGCGGGGAAGTATCCCGCCCGCATGGCCACGACGGACTGGTTTGGCGCGCCCCAGCCGGATTCGGTGGGGAATCACTGGACCAAAGACAAGCCGCTGCTGCCTGCCCCATGCGAAGAACAACTCGCTCTCGATGAGGTCACCCTCGCGGAAGCATTGAAGGAAGGCGGCTACCGGACCTTCTTCGCGGGCAAATGGCATCTGGGCGGAGACGGGTTCTTCCCGGAGGACCAGGGATTCGAGATTAACAAGGGCGGCCACCATCGCGGCAGCCCTCCGGGGGGCTATTTCGCGCCCTACACAAACCCCAAGCTCGAGGACGGTCCCGCGGGCGAACACCTGCCCGACCGGCTGGCTTCCGAGACCGTTGAGTTCATCGAAACGCATCGCGAGGGGCCCTTCTTTGCCTACCTGTCGTTCTACTCGGTGCATACTCCTTTGCAGGCCCGCGACGACCTCAAATCCAAGTACGCAGAGAAGGCCAAGGCCATCGAGCCCGATGCACCGCGTTGGGGACAGGAGGGCGAGCGCGAGGTGCGGCTGATTCAAGACCATCCGGTCTACAGCGGTATGGTCGAGGCCATGGACGCGGCGGTCGGGAAGGTGCTGGATGCACTGGACCGTCTGGAATTGGCCGGCAACACGATCGTCGTTTTCATGTCCGACAACGGCGGTTTGAGCACCTCGGAAGGGCATCCAACCAGCAATTTGCCGCTGCGGGCTGGGAAGGGGTGGCTGTACGAGGGAGGCATCCGTGAGCCCATGCTGATCAAGTGGCCGGGCGTTGCGAAACCGGGCACGGCGTGCGATGTGCCCGTGATCAGCACCGATTTCTACCCCACCCTGCTCGAGATGGCCGGATTGCCGTGGCGCAGCGAGCAGCATGTCGACGGCGTGAGCCTCGTGCCGCTCCTCATGCAGCAGGGTTCACCGCGGGACCGCGCGTTGTACTGGCACTATCCTCATTACGGGAACCAGGGCGGGAGCCCGGGCGCGGCCATCCGCCAAGGCGACTGGAAACTCATCGAGTTTTTCGAGGACGGCCGTGTCGAGCTCTACAATCTTCGCGAAGACCTGGGCGAACAGAACAACCTCGCCGAAACCATGCCGGAGAAGGCCCAGGAATTGGCGAACAAGCTCCATTCCTGGCAGAAAACAGTCGGCGCCCGCTTCCCGAGCCCGAACCCAGCGCATAAGGCAGAGACCGCGATGCCCTCGGGAGGAATATGAAGGGCAAAAGCCTCGGCAAAAACCTTGGGACAGCGCGCCATGAGCCCACCGGCTCCTGGTTTGTTGTCGCGCAGTTTTTCCGCCCGCCCTATCGACAGTGCCGCGTCCGCGCACACCCTCGCAGCCGCCCCAATAGCAGCAAGGATTCCACCAAACGCACGCGCCGCAAGACTGCAAGAAAGACCCGAAATGGAGCGCAGGAATGCTTATAAATGGTTAATGTCCCCTATTATTCCTATTATTCTGGTTCAACTTGGTTCCATTACCCTCTCTCTGTTAGCTCCGTCATCGTACAGCAACGCAAAGGTCGTGTAGGCACTTGATGCCTGGCTGAGTACTTTCACCGTATGCCGTCTATCCTATCGCGCGATACCGAGTGCTCCGTTGATGACGATCTGCACGTCAATCGCGTTGACGAAGGTGTCGCCGTTGACATCAGGGTCCGCGCCGGGGGTGGGGAGGCCGAGCGCGCCGTTGATCGTGAGCTGCACGTCGACGGCATTCACATAGCCGTCGTGGTTGGCGTCGGTAGCCTTGCCGCGCGAGATCACAAGGGCGACGGCAGAACCTGTCGCGACGGACGTCCCCGCCGACGGGTCTTGGCTAATCACCAAACCCGCCGCGACCGTGGTGCTGTAGGCCTCTGTGACCGTCCCAACGGAGAGTTTCACGCCCGTCAACGCCGACGAAGCCGCCGACTGCGTCAGCCCAACGACATCAGGGACCGTCACCGGCTCAATGGCTGTCGACACGATGAGATTCACAGGATATCCAGGGGCGACAGCGGCGGCGGCCACGGGGTCTTGAGAGATCACCAGGCCTGGAGCTACCGTATCGCTGTACGCTTCATCCACCGAGCCCAGCGAAAGTCCGGCCTGTTCGATAGCGTTTTGGGCTACGGCCTGCGTCTGCCCCACCACATCGGGCACGGGGACCGTAATTTCGCCCAGGGACAGGACAAGCGACACGCTGCTTCCCCGCGCCACGGTCGCGCCCGGCTCCACACCCTGCCGCATCACACGATTGATGGGCACGGTATTGCTGTATTCCTCGGTCACGTCACCTAAAAGCAAATGCGCTAGCTGCAGCGCGCTTCCCGCCTCTTCCATTGTCAACCCCAACAAATCGGGGACCTGCGTTGTGCCCACGCCAATGGACACGCTGATGTCGACTGACGTTCCCGTCATTACAAACGTGTTCGCGGCTGTCCGTTGCGAAACAACGTTTCCGGGCGGCACAGTCTGGCTGATTACCTGCGCTACGGCGCCGAGTTTGAGCCAGGCATCGCTCAGGGCGGTGCGGGCTGCGACCTGTGTCAGGCCTACCACGTCAGGCACGCGCGTCATGCCCTTTCCGAGTGAAATGACGAGGTCAACGGGCGAGCCCGGGGGAGCCGTTTCTTTTCGGGTTGGCGACTGGCGTGCCACGTGCCCGGCGGAGTAGGTCGTGTACGCGTTA
>CAZFOG010000054.1:21581-21815 GCA_964520685.1 uncultured Nitrospiraceae bacterium
TGGGTCTCGGCGTCGGCCACGGCAAGCCCGAGCACGTCTGGCACCTGCACGAACGGCGGGCCGTCGGAAAGCACGAGATCCACCACGGCTCCGGGCACGAGGAGTGTGCCCGGAGCAGGAGTCTGATCCACCACGCTGTCTTTGGGGATGGTCGCGTGATATTCGCGCGTAATCAGGCCGACGACGAGGGCCTCGGCTTCAATAGCCGCTTGGGCGTCGATGAGCGTGTTGCCC
>CAZFOG010000055.1:0-21780 GCA_964520685.1 uncultured Nitrospiraceae bacterium
TTTCCGTTCGCCTGAGGGTAAGGCGCTGGCAGCATAGATATTGACTGGCTCTTTATGTGATTTTAAATCGATATCGATTCTGCCGCCAAGGCACGCAGATATGACCGCCAGATAAAGTGAACCGGTCAGGCCAGGATCAACTTGTGCAACGGCGCTGACTTCGGCAACCATCTCGCGTCCAACTCCAGACAGGGTCTCTACGGGGAAGTCCGGCAATAGGGAAATATCGTCAAACGATATCGGGTCAGGCCACACAGTGTCATCTGCCGCTTGCTCATTTCCTAACTTCTGGTCGCCGCCTAACATCTGCTGAAATTCATCAAGCTGCTCTGCTGATAGTGGTTGTGCGATGCTCATTCTTCGTCTCCGCTAAAATGTATTTTTGATCCTCAAAAGTTCCTGTTAGGAGTACGTCAAGTTTGTTGTCCACTTCTGCCAGTTCGCCCATGCTTTTTGCGAACAGGATGGCACCGATCGGCGTCAATCCTCCAGGGTTCTTTTCCACCTGCAGGCGCACCCGATGAAGATGACGCGCCCGGTCAGATAGCTCGTTATAGATTTCGGTGATTGCTTTGTTGTAGGTTTGTTGGATTTCGCGCCGCCGCTGAATTTCTGGATCAGGTTGTACCGGACGGCCCGGCGTAATTCCCAGATGGCAACATGCGTCATTGAAGGATAGCCCGTGCAGCTTCTTGATAAAGTCGATACCGTCGCCGCCCTCACTGCACCCCCAGCAGAACGCTCCAACTCGCCTGACTTGACGAAATACGGTCTCTGTATTATGCTTAATTCCATAAAGGAGCGCTTCGTAGTGGTAGCCGCGATACCGGGTTGTTGAAGACGCGGAGGGAGTACGCTATGGGCAAGGATGAACGCAAGCCGATTAGCCGTATCAAGGTCGAGAACCTTCCCCAACTCGCCCAGGAACAGGTGAAGGCAGGCCCCTTCGGGATTATCACAATCGAGGAACTCGCGAACGACGGTGGCGCGCGGGTCAGCATCGGTTCGGCTTTCTCGTTTACGTTACCCCAAGCCATTGCGATGATCATTTTCTGATTCGTGCCCTGCCAACCCCGGCGGGGCCGATTCGCATGCCAGCGGCGGGAGTGCTTTCCGGAGCGCTTCTCTCGGCTAGACGAGCGCGATCGCCGCAAGAGAATCTTCGCATTCCCCATAGGCCGCAAGGCACTCCTCGTAGACCCGATTTGCGCTAATCCCTTCATTGGCCGCAATACGCGAGGTTATCTCTCCAAAGCTTAACTTTCCCACGAAATAGCGATAGTACAGCATTTCACGCGGATTCAGGACGAACTCGAAGGGCGAGCCCCGGTTAATCATGTAGCCGTCCTCGCAACGAGATGTGACATTCTCGGGAATCGCTACTGGAGCACACTCTCGCCAGCGGTTTTCTTTGATTTCGCACAGGAACCGGTAATCATGGCGGCGCCTCAACAGCACAAGTTTGGCGATGTGCGCGAAGCACGAAAGGCGGCTTAAGACAAAGCTCGGCTGCGATGTCTCGGCTGCCAGCGCCACCATCGCTTTGCACTCGCGCGGAGACATCAGAGGCGCGGCTTGCTGAAGTGCAAAATCACCGACAACCGCTCGAAAAAGCTTACATGATTCCTCGATTTCATCCCGGGTCAGTGAATCGGTCTCCAGAAAGCTCGCCGAATGGATTCGCCCCGTGGCGAAGTCTTCATCGACGACTGTCAGATCCCATTTTTCCGGATGGTCGCCGTATTCACTGCCGGGATACGGCATGAGGGCTTTAACGGTCAGTTCAAGACGTCTGGGAGCGAGGCTGGACAGGTGCTTCGCGTACTCGATTTCGCGCTCGATGTCCTCCCGGGTCTGATGAGGCAGACCAAAAATGAAGTTGCCCGCAACAAAGGGGATGTCGTACTCCTCGCAATGCCTAATCACCGATACGATATCCGCGGGCGACGTGTGCTTGTTCATGGCGTCGAGGAATCTCTGGTCGCCGCTTTCCAGGCCGATTTGCATCCCCACAAGCCCGGCCCGTTTCATACGCGCGATCAGCGAGGGCTGACGCGCCAGAACATCCACTCTCGCTTCGCAGCAGAAACTGAACCGCGACTTGTCGGGGAACACCCGGTCGACCACATCGCACAACTCGAGCAGGCGTTCTTCCGAGGCCGTGAACGTGTCGTCCAGGAAAGCCAAATACCGGATCTCGCCTCCATAGAAGTCCTTCAGAAAACGCATTTCGCTTTCAACGTTCTCGGCACTGCGCCGCTCGTGGCGCCGAAACAGGTTCGAGGCACAGCAGAAGAAGCATCGATGAGGGCATCCGCGGGCCGTGATGATCGCCGGGATATAGAAGTTCGGGTCAGGCAAGAGGGTATAGTCCGGAAAGGGAATCGCGTCGATATCTTCAAAAGGGCCAAGAGAAAGGGGATTGACGCGCATTTCTTCATCGACCATGTGAACGAGTCCGGGCACGTCTGAGAGCGCGCCCTCGCCTGAGAGGACACATTCCGCGAGCTTGAGCATGGCCCATTCGCCCTCATCGCGTATGACCATGCGCCGCGCTCTTACGTATGGCTTCCATCGGTGGGTTACATGCGGGCCCCCCAGGACAACCGTGACATGAGGAAATCGAGCCAGCAAACGGTCGCTCAAATGCAGCACGCGATGGAGATTGTTCGTGGTGCATGAGAAGCCGGCCAGACACGCCTTCGAGTTAGCCACCGCGGCCTCGACGTCGCTCCATGATGGCTTGTCGTGATGGAAATCGAAGAACTCCACATGAAATCCTTGGGATTTCAAGACGGCGGCAATGTAGAGAAGGCCGAGCGGCGGTGCAGTCTTCAGCGTGCTATCCATCTCCACGGGTGCATGAATCAGGATAACCGTACGTTTCATTGGTCGATCCTCCACAGTTCCGTCCGACGGCGGTCAGCTATCCACTTCAGGGGAGATTGTCCGAAGCGGAATGCCACGAATTCCCTGTGACTATGCCACCGTGGATTGTGAGATCAGTTTAGACCAGAACAGGGCTTCCGTAAATCCCCAGAATTCGTTTGTCGACTGTGAGCATGCCCCAGTTGCAGTCGGATTCAGGGCTGGAACATGAACCCGTTCTCACGATTTAAAAGTATGAGTATCCGCCCTGTTGTGAGACCGCGAACGCGCGGCACTCTGCCCGCACGGACTTCCCGGACAGGCCGTTATATCGTATTGCCGAAACGCCGGAACGGTCCTATACTTAAGATGATCACCCCGGGCGGACATGGCATACAGAGCGAGCGGGTTTTCCATCCGCCCCGGAAGTGGTGAGGGCAAGTGTCTCATGAAAGGGTAATGCGATGAGCAACCAGAAACGGCTGTTCCTGATCCTGTTGGTTTTCGTGGGCCTCGTGGGCGCCGAAGCATTCTCGCAGGGCAGGGAGGGCAGGGCGGCGGACCATGACGTGATCAGGCCGTACCCCGGCTCCACGCTGAAAGCCGACTACTATGTGCACAAGAACCACGAAACAACGGAAATGCCCGTCACGGAGAAGGACACGACCACAAACAAGTCCATTGCGGGAGAGTATTGGGAACTGACGTACGAAATCCGTGACGCGAACGGAGACGTCGACCGAGCGATCAGCGGCAGCGAGATTGCGGCGAACTACTGTAACGCCGCCCGGGAAAAAGGCGGGACGGTGCTCTACAACCAGGATGACGTGGTGACGTTCACGGTTCCCGCGGACGACGGGGGCGTGTACTGGGGGTACCTGGAGGCCTTTACCGGGAAGTATTCGCTCTGGATCGTGAAACAGAAGCCGCTGGAAACCAAGCTTCAATTTGGCGCTGAGCACATGAAGCAGGAACTGGACAAGGCGGGTCGCGTCGCCGTGTATGGCATCAATTTCGACGTGAATAAGGCGTTTCTCAAAGCTGGTTCCGAGAAGGTCATCGCGGAAATGGTGAAACTGATGCTCCAGAATCCGGAGCTCCGGGTGGAGATCCAGGGCCATACGGACAGCACGGGGACGGCGGCGCGAAACCTCGAACTTTCGAAAGAGCGCGCCGCCACGGTGAAGAGTTTCATGCTGCTTTACGGCATCGCGCCCGAACGGCTCGAAACCAGCGGGCACGGGGACACGGCGCCCCTTGAATCGAACGACACCGAGGCCGGACGGGCAAAGAACCGGCGGGTGGAACTCGTGAAGCGGGGCTGATTCGCCTCTCGTACGAACTCAGGATAGTGCTGCGCGCGGGATCGCGGGGCGCGCAATCGTGTTGACTATGGCGGGGGATAAGAAGTAAAACACGGGGGTGCGTTTTTGTGACGGGCCACGGGGGACGGACACCGGAAGTGGCCCATCGCACGTGTTCCAGCGTGGCGTCAATACCTAGAGAAGTGAGGTGGATATGCATCGGAAGCTCGATCGTCGCACGTTTCTCGGTTATTCAGTGGCTGCGGGGGCCGCGGCCGCCGTGCCCACCATCGTCCCCGCATCTGTTTGGGGCGCGGAAGATGCGCCGCCGCCCAGCGAGACGGTGAGCGTTGCGTTCATCGGCGTGGGCGGCATGGGGCGCGGCAATCTGAAATCGTTCCTGCCCCATGACACGTGCCGGGTGGTAGCTGTCTGCGACGCATACCAGGACCGCTGCCAGACCGCCAAAGGCATTATCGACGAGGTTTACGGCGACCAGGGGTGCGCCGTTTACGGTGATTTCCGGGAAGTCCTCGCCCGGGATGACATCGATGCCGTCGCCATTGCGGCGCAGGACCACTGGCACGCCCTAATCGCGACCGCGGCCGCAAAGGCCGGCAAGGACATGTATTGTGAAAAACCACTCGGGGTCTCCATTGAAGAAAGCCAGGCGATCCGCAACACCATCCGCGAGACCCAGCGGGTGCTCCAAACGGGCACGTGGCAGCGTTCCCTCGAACATTTCCAGCAGGGCTGCACCCTTGCCCGGAACGGCTACCTCGGCGCCATTCACACCGTGGAAGTGGCTGCGCCCGGTCCTCACTATGTTCCCAAATATGACGGTTCGCTCGAGCCCCAACCGGTGCCGGAAGGATTCGACTGGGAGATGTGGCGCGGCCCTGCGCCGGAACAGCCCTACAATCCCGGGCGCGTCGCATGGCCCGACTGGTATCTTATCTGGGACTACTGCGTCGGGTTCATCTGCAATTGGGGCGTCCACAATCTCGACCAGGCCAACTGGGGATGTCCCCGCGTCTGCAACCAGCCCTTTGACGTCGAGTGCCAGGCCGATTACCGGAATCAGGGGTTTACGAACAACGTCAACGGCTGGGATGCGACCTTCACCTACCCCGATGGCCTCAAAATGCATTTCACGGACAGCGATGGCAGCGGAAGACTGGAGCAGGGCTGCCGGTTTATCGGCGACGAGGGGTGGGTTCATGTGAGCCGAAAAGGAATCAAGGCCGACCCCGAGTCCCTGCTGGCGGTCGAGTTCAAAGACAGCGATCTGCGTCTCACGGACTCCACCGACCATGCCGGCAACTTCCTCGAGTGCGTGGCGTCTCGCAAAGACCCCGTATCCAATGTGGAATCCGCCCATATCGCCACTTACCTGGGCATGGTGGCCGACATCTCCGCGCGTCTTGGCCAGAAGCTCTCCTGGGATCCCGCTACGGAGCGCTTCGTGAATAATGAAGCCGCAAACGCCATGTTGCACCGCGACATGCATAACGGTTGGGAGCTGTAATCATGCAGAGAAGACGTCTTGCCGTTCTGATGCTGGTGTTGGCCTCGCCGATGGCCGTTTTCGTCGGCGCCGTTGCCGAAGAAACCCCTTTGGGCTGGCGTGTGGGTCCGACCGCCTGGACCTTCCGGATTTTTTCGTTTTACGAAGCCGTGGACAAGACCGTGTCGGCGGAGCTCCACTTCATTGAAGCATTCCAGGGGCAGCAGGTGCGCCCGGATTCGGAGGACAAGCTCGACGTGAACCTGTCAGATGAAGCGATCCAGGCGCTCCGCAACAAGCTGGACGAAGCCAAGGTCTCACTGGTCAGCATATACATCGGCTCGATTCCCGGTGAGGAGGAGGCCTGCCGCCGCGTCTTCGAGTTTGCACGAAAACTGGGCGTCCAGTTCATCGTCTCGGAGCCTCACCCCGACGCCATGGACGTCATCGAGCGGTTCTGTGACGAATACAAGATCAGCGTGGCCATTCACAACCACCCCGAGGGCAAATCCCGCTACTGGAGTCCCGAAGAAGCATTGAAAGTCTGCGAGGGACGGGGGCCGCACATCGGTGTATGCGCCGACACCGGCCACTGGCTGCGCTCGGGCCTCGACCCTTCTGAATCGGTGCGGAAACTCGGTCCGCGCCTTATGTCGTTGCACCTCAAAGATTTGGACAAGGCAGCGCCCGATGGAACCGACAAGCCCTGGGGGACAGGGTGCGGCGACCTCGAGAAAGTCTTGCGGACCATCCACGAACTAGGCCTCAAGCCCGCCCTGTTTGGAATCGAGTACGAATCCAATTGGGAGAACAACCTGCCGCAGGTCCGCGAATGTGCAGAGTGGTTCCGAAAGACCGTTGCCGTGCTGGCCGGGCAGGAGGCATCCACCGGTTGATCAAACGGGTAGATGCAGGCCGGATGTTCAGGTTCCCGTGAATTCGTAGATATATGCCCCGGCTGGCGGCAGTGTGGTCTCGATGTGGATTTCCCCCTCGGCGGCCCCCAGGTCCTCTCTGCCATCCGCACCGATGCGCACCATCGTGCAGGCATCGGGAATCGGGTACACCTCGCGGGGAAGGTCCAGCGAAATGGGCTGGGGTTCTTCGGTCACGTTTACCAGCACAAGGCCCACGCGGCCGTCCCGTGCCTGCCAAGCGCTGGCCATTACCCGCGGACAGGATTTGCGGTACTGCTTCAACGCATCCTTTTGGCCCGCATAAATGGACAGTCGGGAGATGTCGATCTCCTCATCGGGAACACCCGGCGCAGGGGGACGCAACATCGTGCCGTGGAGAAGGTACTCGAGCCCCGCGAGCCGCAGCTTCGCAAGCCGAATCAGGTAGGCTGTTTCCTCGGAGCGCTGCTCGAGATGCTCGGGGAGAAAGTTGGCAATCGTAGGCTGCTGCCCCCAGACGAAGGCGCGGGCCTGTTCGAGACGGAATTGCTGCGAGAACGTGGTGTCGAGCAACGCGAGGGGGGGCTCCGGGGCAAACTCGGCCGGCCATAGCTCATCGTACGGCGGCATCGTCAGGGACGAGTAATTGCCAAAGAAAATAGCGTACCCGTGATAGACCGCGTGAAAGAAGGGGATTGGCTCCCAGACACCCGGCTGGGCATAGCGCTCCATACTTACCTGAAGGCTCAACATCAGGTCCAGATAGGGGAGCCACGCCTCGCCGCAACCTTCCCCGGCCAGGACAACATTCTGCCGCGCCGGGGAAGCTCCGGCCTCCGGCCTGGTATCGCACCTTTCGCGAATATCCGCCTGAAGCAGGCGGAATCCGTCCATCCAGTAAGTGCCGCCCCCGACGGGATGGCCATGCGCGGGGTCATAGCACGCCAGGCTCAGGCATGCCTGATCCATGTAGATCGCACTCACTCCGAGGTCCACAACCGCTTCCTCCGCAAGACCCGCATACGTGTTGCGCCAGAACGGCGTGCCTATACACATCGCCGCGCAGGGAGCGGGTTTGAACGTGTTGTACGTTTCGGGGTGCACCTTTCCGTCAGGCCCCTTGACCGCGTACCGCTCGGCGCCCTCGCGTTCCCAGCTTTCGGTCGTCATGCCCCAAAGCCGCTGGTTCATATAGACCATCGCGTTGACGCCGGCCTCACGCGCCAGCTTGACGCCCTCGCGAAACGCTTCCGCTCCCTCCCGCGGCGGGAGGTATTCGGGGAATCCGATGTCGTAGGGGCAGCCGTGCCACCAATGCCAGAATACGCTCACCGGAAGGCCCGTACGTTTCTGTAGTACCATGGCCGGCGAGAGGACCTTTTCCGAACGTCCCCGGTTCCACACCCAGAGACCCGTTTCGGCTGCCCACGCTTCGACGGTATTCGCGCGCAGCCTCGCTTCGGCAGCCCACGGCTGTTTCAGTGCCCATTTACGGTAGCGCTCCGCCGCCGTAAACCAGTCACCCTCGAATGCGCCGAGCCCCACGCGGTAAGCGGGTTCGTACCGGCGCTCGCCCGTGGAGCCGCCTTGCGGAAGGTGTACGACCTCGATGCCCAGTCTGCCTTCTGCCCCGCCGAACGCGCAGAAGCGTTTCACAAAGCCCGCCGGGTCATCTGCGCTGAGGAAAATCCCCGGGCCGGACTCGCGATACAGGGCAATGCATTGTAGCGACAGCAATCCGGGATACGCCCACTCCATCCGCCGCGCCTTCCCGGAGTCGGACAGGAAGCCCCGGGGGTTTTCCGCCATTTGCCCCATCCAGATCGGCGTCGCCAGACGCTCATTTTCCTGGGGGGCAATACCGGGGATTCGAGGAAAATGTACCGAACCCACGGGCAGGTCTCCTGTGTCTTCAATGGCGATGCTCCAGTAGGCCGTCGCATCTTCCGGGTGAAGTGATACTCTGGCCACCACGCACAAAGCCGGGGCTTCCGCGATGCCGAAGTCCTGCCAGGCGAGTTCCAGCGAATCCGTATGTTCATCGAGTACTCTATGGGTGAAGGTTCCTGCCATGCTTGGCCTGAGCTCGGCGACTTCAGACGGCGCCAGCGCCTGTATGGTCCAAAGCTCGTCTCCCGCCGTGTATTCGACAAAGGCATGGGCATTCTCGCGGTCGGTAAACTCCACGAGTTGCCCTGTGGCGCTGTCAAAGCTCACGCGAAGGCCCGTGTTCTCGATGCTAACGTGGTTCTCGGCGGCAATCGAGGGGGCCGCAAATACCAGAAACGGCAGCGCCAGCAGGAGGCTTAGTGCACGCAGCACTTTGCGGATAGACAGGCGGCGGTATTCCATTCCAAGAATCTCCATTGGTTATACAGGACGAGTCCAGGGGCAGTTCAGTCTATCCACACATGCTACCAGATCCTGGCTGCATTCCGGAAAACCGGTGGGCTGGCCGAACTTCTCGCGCGAGTCTCCTTATCACCTCGCCCGAAGCCGGGATAGGGCACGCAACGCCAGGATGTCTTCCGATGCAGTATGTATGAGCACCCAAGTCGGGATTGGTTTTCGGGCTATGGTGTGGCTTTCTGTGGGTACCCGGTCATTCTCGCTTTCATTGCCTACGGTTGAGCCGGACGGCTCATGAGTAGTTGTCCACCCCGTCCACTCGGTCCACTTTGTCCCCCCGGTCCACTTTGTCCACCCGGTCCACCCAGAGCCCAGGGGCCACCACACACGAGCCATCCCGCCTCGCCCTGAGTTTGCCAAGTATTGCCCGGGGACTGAAGTTTCCTAACGCCATTTCCCGGTCCGCAGTGGTATCATAGGAGATAGAGGACGGTATGATCTGAATTACGTTATTTGGAGGCATTGGCATGAGAACATATGCCCCGCTTCTTCGTATCCTGGTGCTGCTGTTTCTCCCTCTCGCGCTTGTCCAGTGTGCGACCGCGCCCAAGCCGGCTCCCGAGCCGCCGCCCGAGAAAAAGACGGCTTCGGACTACGCCAAGGACATAGGGGCGGTTCTGAGGGAAATGCAGCAAGTCCGCCAGGCCCAGCGGAGCGCTGCGGCTTCTGGTAGCGCGTCCACCCCGAATTCGCTTCAAGACACGATTAACAAGCAGGCCCAGATTCTGGCAGAGGCCGTGAGCAACCGTATGGGGGTAGATTTCCAGGAGCGGGTGTATCAGATCTTCGGTGCCCCCGCGCCCCTGAAAGACGAAACGGTCATGCTCGAAGCGGTAGATGAGCAGGGAAACACGACGGAAGTCCCGATGGTCGTTAAGACGCGGGAATTGCGCTCGCTTACGCAGCAAAACGTGGCCAACAAGGCTCTCCACCTGCTGATCGAGGACGATATCGCCACGGATTTCTACAAGGATATCCCGGAGCCCGTGGAGGCGGGAGCGGGCAACAATTTCCAGCGCCTGTACGAGGCCGAGGGTGCCACGGCCATCGCCATGGAAATGCGCCTGATTGTCATGCTTAAGGGTGGCGAGTGGGCGGAACCCGAGGGCAACAAGCCCGCGGCAAACGCCATCGCTGTCCGAGGCCTGGATTTCGAGAAGGGATTGCTCCCGAACTCCAACAAAACCTACGACGACACCATGTATATTGTCGTCGAGAAGCCAGCCGCGCCGCCGGAAGTCCTGGAATACCGCATGACCACCGAATCCAGCAGCGAAAAGAAGGGCGTCGGGCGCCTAAAGTCGAAACAGGTCATTTATGTCCGGGGGAAACACAAGGGCACCGACCCCGGTTACCGCCTTCTGGGCAACGCGGCCCCCGGGACCCGAGTCGGACGGAAAGGCGAACAGCAGATCACCGGCGCGAACATCCATTCGGCATACTCGAGGCGTCCGATCGACAGCGCTACACCACTTTCGCCCAACGTTTCCCTCGGATGCCAGGTTGTCGCAGCCAGCAAGAACGATTTCGAGAAGTCACTGGTCGCGACCCTCGACAAACTCGGGGTGAAGCAGTTCCCCTACACCATTGTGGACGACGCGGAACTGGCCGAGTTTAACAAGATTCTCGAAAGCCAGGGCGAAAAGTCCATTCTGGCCAACGTTGTCGCGCGGTAGGATTTCCCTCGGCCCTGCCCCTGGTCAACGGCGCTACTTCTCTGCGGCGGCAACCTTCTGTCGGCGTTCCATGAGTTCCCGGTAGGTGGTCAGGATAATGCCTTCCTCCTCGAGTACCTCTCGCACCTTCTCGCTGAGCACCATCTCGAGTTCGGCCTCGCGTTTTCCGCCCGAACCCGAAATGGCCCCGAAGTTCTCGCCCGGCCGGGTAGCGTGAAGGATGATCTGCGTGATCCCGGGCTTCAGACTACGCAGGTTGGTTATCAACGCCTCGATCATGGCGTCAGGGTCGCTCGTGTCGGCTGTCGAGGTCATAAGATGGTCGAGCACCGGAAGGCCGGCTTCCCAAACCTGCTTGGCCACCGGCTGGAGGCGCTGTGCGAGGGCCTGTTGCCGCTGGTCTTCCACGTTGTACCCGCTGATGATCATAATCGGAATCTGCTTCTCGATGCCGACTTTGACGTACCGTTCGAAGTACTCGGGCACGTAAAACAACGTACCCATGTGCGAGTCGAGATGCGTGATAGGCATCCCAAGTTTCTCGGCCAAGGCGATCTGTGCGCGTATCTCCAGCTCGACTTCGTCCGCGCTGGCATTGGCCATAACCTGCGGCACCCCGTGGTGCATGTATCCCTCGCTGTCAACAAGGCCGGGGACCTCGTCACGGCCCGCTACCGGCGCCCAGCGATACCGTTTCCATTCCGAGGTCATCGTCAGGTGGACGCCATTGTCGATTTCAGGGTGTTCTTTCAGGTACTGAGCCCACTCGGGCACCCACGAGCACGGCATCATGGTGCTCGCAGACGTCAGCAACCCCTTCTCGAATCCCTCGATCGTACCCAGATTGCTCTCATGCGACATGCCCGCGTCGTCGTTGTGAAAGATCAGTATCCGGTCGTCCGGGCCCCACCCGAGACGTTCGCCGTACGTAGGCTCGGCGAAAGCAGGACAGGCCGCGAGAATGCTTGCCAGAAACAGGGGAAGCAGCGAAATAGCGATGTGATTCATTACATGTTCCTCTTGGGAAGTATTGCTCTGCTCAAGGCCCTGCGACACCCAGGACCGCTCGAAATATCCTAGTGATCGCGGACAGACGGGTCAACTACGAGTCCCCTTATTCGCCTCTAGGCGGATTCATCTCCTGCACGTTCGCGATGAGAACATTGCGCACGTTCTCCTCGCCGGATTCGTACGTAATCGGACTACCTTCCGCCTCGTACTTGATAACGTTCGTGATGCTGGACTCCGAGAGCGACCCGGCGATGAGGATGGTATGTTGCGCGCGGCTCATGATGTTGCTGATGAAAATGCGGTACGTGTCGCCCAGAGGCGTCACCCCGCCCCACTTGGGATTGCTGTCGCCGATTTTGAGGGCGGCCTTGCAGAGTTTTCCCGAACCGGACGTGTCGATGAGGCCATCCAGGATTACGTCGTGAATCTTCAAGCCGCTGGCATTCAGAAACCGGACAATATGATGGCCCCCCGCACAGTGTCCGCGGATGTTGCGTATCGTAATGTTGCGGATATCGTCCAGTCCATCGCCCCGGTTGATGGGAGCGGTGACCATGGTGGATACGGTTGAGCCCGCTTCGCCGTCAGCGCGCAGGATGTTGGTGAGCGCAATGAGGTCGTCGCCGGAATATCCGGTGATATTCTCGATGAGTATGTCGTGGCACCCCTGCCGCAAGTCGATGCCATCCTGGTTGAGGATGGTCTCGGTCTTGCCGTCAATCGTTTTGCTCTGCGTGGAGGCGAAATCAATGTCGCGCAGGCGCCCATAGGCGCAGCGCTCGAGCGAAATCGCCCAGGCATGGGAGTCCACGATACGTACATTCTCGATACTGAAGCGTTCCACATACGCCATCAGGATGCCGATATTGCGCCAATCGCCCGTCGGGCTTTCCCCCTCGACCCCCGCATCGGTGCCATAGGTGCGTTCACCCAGGGTCTTGGCGCTGTCGCCGGTGGCGCGCGGATGGTCGGCCCCCTCGAACACCACGCTGCCAATGCCCCGGATGTGAACGTTGGACATGGGGGCGATTTCCCTGACGCCGAGCCCGCAGTTCCCGCTGCGGATGAAGTTGTCGCGGCACCGGTCGGACAGTTTGATGTGGCAATTCTCGAACTCGAGAACTGTGCCGCTCTGCACCAGAATGGCCGAATCGAGGAGCCAGATCTCACGAGGCCCGTCACTGCTCTGGTTGATCCTGGGAATGACAACCCGCCTGCCCGAAGCCGTCGCGGCCGCAATGGCCTGGTTGATCCGCTCGGAATCGTTCCCCGCAAATTCGTTAGGAGTGAGGGGCGCCCCAGGCGGCGTCATGGCAGCCGCCGATGCAGAGGCATGCCCGGCCGCAAACCACGGGAACAGCAGCAGAAGCGCTGCACAAGTCAAAATACGATACAACGGACTCATTTCTTTTTTCCCTCTCTGGCCGGGCTTCTCACCGTACCGCATGATGCGGCAGCAGACCATCAGCATCTCCAGGGACCCCGAGTATAGGACCTTGGGTGCTTGCCTTCAACGGCCCGCCGGCATCGCGTGCCGTTCGGGCGGCTGCAGGGTGACACGCACGCGGGCCGGCGCCATGAGGAGTCCCGAGCATCCGAACCGCACCGTGTATTCCCCCTCGGGCAGCACAAAGGTCTCGATGGGCGATTCGCCGGTTTGAGGTTTGGTCAGCGGAAGCCCGTAGCGCCGAAGGGGCTCGCCGGGCCATACAATCGCATACTGGCCGTCACCTAGAGCGCCCGGACACTCGATGCGCTGTCCGTTAATCTCGACCCAGGGGTCAATGAGGGTTCGCGCATCGCATTCGGCCAATGCTTTGATACCGTCGATGGCGCACGACACCGATACGTTCGCGGGGAGGGCGTTGTAATAGAAGTTAAGCCGCCGGACTTGCGCGTAGTCAATAGCATCCGATTCCGGGCGCACCAGTTGCTGATACCGCCACCCCGTGTAGTCATTAGTGATGTAGAAATCGGCGGCTTTGGAGCCGTCCGTGAGTTGCAGCTTGAACAGGCCCCCATTGCCATCGCCGCGCAGCCAGAATCCGACGGCTTTATGCCATGAAAGGTCGAGAGGCGGGTCGAACGGCTTGCCGATGAATGTCCACCCGGCGTTCGTGTTCAAGGTGCTCTGAGCTGAATACACAGCACACCGGCCGCCCTCTCTCGCGTCTGCTTCGGATAGCACGAACTGCTGCGTGACACCCTCGAGCGTCGAGCCGGCCTGTCCGTGGGCGATTTCTGCGATATTGCTGGCGTCCCCGGGGAGATACGGCGCCAGGTCGTCAAACGATTCAAGGGTGACGGCTTCCGCGGCCGAGTAGGACGGCCCCGGCGCGCTCCAGGGCCCCGGCAGGGCGTGCACCTGCATGCCGACGCGTGCAGAACCCGTTGGAACGCGGACAGTCCACTGGGCGCTGTCAGGGTCGTTCGAAGCCACTTCGTGCCACGGATCGTATACCACTCGTTGAAACACTTCCGTGCCTTCGTCGCCAAGGAGGCGGTATTCGCGCCGCAGCTCGAGCAGTCCGGCCCGCTCTTCAGGTGTCTTTTCCCCGGCCAGCGCCGAATCGATACGCAAGCGCTCCCGCATATCCTCCGGAACGCGTCCGGAGAGGCGCAATCGTTCATACCGCGCGATACTGTCGAGGATATCGTCCGTGAAGGGATGTTTCCGGGCGGCATCGAGGGATACCTGGAACGACATCGATGAATCGTAGCCGACGGTCGCGCCCAAGACGTACTCGTACATATCCAGCGTGCAGGTGGTGTCGTATCCGTAGTACCACCCGATATCGAGGGGCATGCCGTTCCGCTTGAAGGAGTCGAACCAGTTCGACCGCTCGTCAAGATACCCCTTCAGGTCGCCGTGGCCGTCCGCCGATGCGCTCCTTGCCAGGATATGCCACGAGTAATGGCTGAAACTGCTGGCCTGGAGAAGAATGTCCTTACGCGCGAGTTTGTCGAAGAAAGTCTTGTGCAATTTGGCGTTGTAATACCAGTGATCCCCCTGGAGGCGCTCGGAGCCATCGAAGTAGATCATGTCGATGTCGCAAGCGTTGGCGACGCGGGCAAAGTGCTCCGCCACTTCGTCAATGAGCGTCGTGTCCATGTCATACATGTGATAGCCGTAGGCCCGTGTGAGGTGCCTGATCACCGCCCCTTTGGCATGGGGGGCAGGAAGTGTGCCCAGATGGCCGCGTTTGCAGTTCTGAAATCCTGATGGCGCCTCCAGGACTCGCGAACCGTAATGGAGCAGCTCGTTGTCGACTTGAATAACCGTGCCGTCGCCGACGTAGCCGCCGTCTTCTTCCGGAAACCCCTCGGGCGCGTCTGCTGTAGGAACGAAGTCTCCCTTGTCGTCCAGGCCGGCCGCAAGTTCCGCCGATGCGCCTTTGACCAGGCGCGGGTCGGGCACCGGCGTCAGATAGGGATCGGGGGGATAGATCGAGGCCCCGAGAAAATGGAACCCAACATGGAAACCTGCATCTTTGAACTGCTGCACCGTGTTTACCAGGGCATCAAGACCCCCTGGAAACGTGTTGGTATTGACTTCAAAGTGCCCGGTCGCCTTGGTCCACGAGTTCTGCAGGATCAGGATCATGTCAAATCCGCCGCGGCGGGCCATCGCGATGACGTCGTCCGTCTGCGATTCGTCGAAGCTGGTTATGAACAGATACGACCGCTCGATCCAGGGCGAGCGTTTGCTCCACACGCCGCCAGGGCGGGGGCTCGGCAGTCCTGCCGCAACCTCGAAGCGTGCCATCGTATCGAAAAACGCATCCTGCGGGCTGACAATAAGACCAAACCGTGCCGGCAGCAGCCCGTGCGACTCGAGTGTTTCAAGGTTCAGGGTCTGAGCCGCTTTGGCCCAGAATAACGAGCCGGGCCGCTCGAAGTCCTCGAGGAGCACCGGCTCTTCTCTGCCGTCCCGTTCAACAAGTGCCTCGATGTGGTCGATCTTGCAGGCCACGGAGACGCCCGGGGGGAGGCCGTTGTAATAGATGCTCAACGTCGTGACACGGTCATTCCGCAGAGTATCCAGGGCGGCTTTGTCGATGGTAATCTGCTGCCAGCCTTCAAAGGTGATCGGGATGTACGTGTCGCGATACCCGCCCCGTCCGTCGTAGAGTTGAATCTTGAGACTCTGGCCTTTGCCGTCGCCGTGCACCCAGGCGCGAATGGCCTTCAAGCCGGTCAGGTCGAGCGGTTTCGGGAAGTCCCGCCCGACAACGCTCCAGCCGCCCGGCTCCGTGTTGCTGGACGCGGTAAACAGGGCCGCCGTCGCGCCGGCCTTTGCTTCGTCTGTTGGTACGAATTCATGTGTGCAGCCCGCACGGTCACTGTCATGACGGCCCAGGGATTGCGTATGCGCATGGACGTTTATCTCGGCAGCCGATAGTGCGGCGATGTGGGTGGGGGTGCGCACAGCGTTCAGAGTGCTCATGATCTCCGCGCCCTCGGGTACTGCTAACGACAGCAGGTGCAGCCGTGTGGCCCCGGGCGCTTCGAGGCGCGTTACCTCGAACACCAGGAAGCCTTCGCCTGTTTGCACCGTCAATTCGCATACCGCTCCTCCGGGAAAGAGCGCTGTCATGTGCCCATCCCCGGCAGTCACCGATTCGGGCATTACCAGGCCCTCGGGCGTATCCAGCCGGACAATGGGCATGGCGCTTACCGGCCAAGCCTCCCTTTCCGGGCCCGCCTCGAGCTGCACGTACCCCCGGGCATCCAGCGCCAGGCGCGCGGTTTCGAGCTCAAAAACCGCAATCACGGGCTCCTCCGCCGAAAACGCCCGCGCACTGACAACGACATACAGCGTGGCCAGACCACAAACTAAAAGCAGCTTACCGGTGGACATGTTGGGGCCTCTTTCAATGTTCCGTGGGTGGATTCGGAACGGTTTCGTCCATTTCCACAACTATCGAGCAGTCCCATCCCTGCCCGGGCAAGAACAGGTCCGCGCGTCATACTACCCAGACTGCCAGCATATGAGAATTGTAGTGTTTCTCCGCCAGGTTCGCAATTCAGGCGGCTCTGAATTTCCCGGCGCGCGGCCCATCGCATCGCCCGCATGGCCGGCTCTCCTGGTTCCACTGAACGCCTGTTGCCGGTTGCGCTGCTCAATCCACACCGTTTACGATGGTGTAGAACCAGGTGCGGAAGAGAGGATATGCCATGTCGATCGTTATTGTCCTGCTGTTCTCTGCCACGGAGGCGGATGTGTCGAGTGCACGCGAGTACACTTTCGACGGCGCGATGTCCCGCGAGGTGTTGGAGAACTATCTTTCGCGCGCGATGACCACGATGGACCTCCTGACGGGCCGTGGGGATGTGGACGATAACCTTCGAATGCTTCGCGAGACAGGCGTGAAATTTGCCGGCCGCACCGTATGTCTGTGGGGCGGAGAACAGCACCTGGGGGACAGACTGCACCGGGCTTCGCAGATTGAGCCGATGGTGCATGCGATGGATCCGGAGATGATTCTCCAGGCGGGGATCTTCGAGATTGTTACGACCCAGGTGAATACCGTTGCTGTGCCTGCGTGGGTCTTCGAGGAGTTCGGGCTGCCCGTCGAGGAACGCAGCTTTGACTACGAGGCCATGCTGTTTCGTGACGGCAGGTGGCGGAACCATTGGAGCGACGGGGCTTCCGTGCCCGACATGTCACAACGCGAGACGCGCATGTGGTTCTACTTCCTCGCGCGGCACTACATCGACGCCGGATGCGAGGCGATTCACTTCGGCCAGGTCGCGCTTGTCGGCGCTGCCGACGCCGGTCATGAGCACTGGTGGGACATGCTCTCCCGCGTGCGGCGGTATGCCAAAGGCCATGCGCGCCGGCATTTTGTCTTATGCGATGCCCATACGCCACATGGCGGACCGCGCTACGAGGGTGACAAGCTGCTTTTCGATTTTCATTCCTTTCCCCTGCGGATTAAAGAAGTGAAAGGCGAGCCGCAGAAGGGCATTCTTGAGGTGGGATACCTGGACAGCATTTACGGGCGTAGTAACGGGGGAATGACGCCGAGCGGCTGGCGTTGCGAGCATCTTCCCTACCTCGTTGAACTGGATAATTGGGGACGGAGCGGGAAGGAAGGGCAGTATACAGGCGCGTTCTGGTGCTGGGGTTACGACGAGATTGTCTGGTTTGCCCATCAGCCCGCCGCATACCGCGCCGAATGGTTGCGGTATGCGTGGGACTGGGTGCGCGAACATGACCCGAACGGCTTCTTACAGATGCCGGGGAGCCGCTGTCTGGCGGTGCCGGTCGCCCTCGATGACGGCACCCAGACGGATTGGTATCATGCCAATAGGCGCAGCGGCGCCATACCCGCCGGATTCGGCGACGAAGCGGTCATTCGCGAGATCTGGCAGGAGCACCGACATTGACCGGATGAGCGGAGACTCAAGCGTGCAGCTTTCCGATTGCTGAAGGAAACAGCCATGATGTCAACATTCAAAACCGGCGTGTTCGGTCTTCTTGCCCTGCCATTACTGTTGTGCGCCGAGCGGGGACATGCCGCCGAGCACCTGCCGCTCGCGGTCAACGGAAAGGCAATACACCCCATCATCGTCTCATCAGAGGCGTCCGACCGGGTACGCGCGGCAGCGGAGACCCTTGCGGACTATCTTGGGCAAATCGCCGGTGCGGAGTTTGTGGTTTCCACGGGCTCCGGTGAGTCGGGAATCGCAGTCGGCGTTCCCGGTGATTTCGCGGCACTCCAACTCGCAGACCGGTTTGATGCCGTGGACATTCACCGGCGCGAGGAGTATCTGCTGCGTTCACACCCCGATGGCCTCTGGCTTGTTGGCGCGACCGGCGTTGCGGTCGAACATGCGGTTTGGGATCTTCTCTACCGTCTCGGGCACCGCCAGTTCTTTCCCGGCTCGGACTGGGAAATCGTTCCGCGCGCCGATTCGCTCGCCATCGCAGTCGAGGGTTTCGAGCGGCCGGCCTATCACGCGCGGCGTATCTGGTACGGGTTTGGACCTTGGGACTATGCGCAGGAGCCCTATGCCGAGTGGTGTGCCCGGAACCGCTGCGTGCAAGGGATCACGCTGAATACCGGCCATGCGTATGGACGTATCGTCAAATGGGCGCGTGAAGCATTCGATGCGCACCCCGAGTACTGGCCGTTGCTCGATGGAGAGCGGAAAGGGGGCTCGAATGCAAAACCCTGTCTCGGCAACCCCGAAGTTCGTGCCTTATTTGTGAAGTACGCTTTGGAACAGTTTGAGAACGATCCGTCGCTGGACAGCATTTCGATGGACCCGAGCGACGGCGGCGGCTGGTGCGAGTGTGCGCTCTGTGAGGAGCTGGGCTCAGTAAGCGATCAGGTGGTCACGACCGCCAACGAGGTTGCTGCGGCCGTAGACGCGAAGTTTCCCGGAAAGCTCGTGGGCATCTACGCGTACAACTACCATTCGCCGCCACCAAATGTGCGGGTGCATCCCAATGTTGTGGTCAGTGTGGCGACGGCCTTCATCAAGGGAGGGTATACGCTCGATGACCTTATCTCGGGATGGTCGGCACAGGGCGCCACGCTCGGCATCCGCGAATATTACAGCGTGAACACCTGGGACCGGGATCAGCCGGGCCACGCGCGGGGAGGGAATCTCGAATATCTGTGCCGCACCATCCCCGAGTTTTACGCGAAGGGCGCGCGGTTCATGTCGTCCGAATCAAGCGATAATTGGGGGCCGAACGGTCTCGGCTACTACCTGGCGGCGCGCATGCTCTGGGATCCGAAGGAGGCGGAGCGGGTTGACGCGCTTGTGGAGGATTTTCTCGACCGTGCCTTCGGGCCCGCGAAAGAGCCCATGCGGGCATTCTATGAACAGCTCGACGGATCGAAACCGCACCTCGTGGCCGACGACCAGCTTGGCCGAATGTACCGCAGCCTCCGCGAGGCCCGGGAGCTGGCTGATGCGCCCGAAATCGTGGCGCGGATTGACGACCTGACCCTCTATGCGCGTTACTGTTCCCTCTATGCGGGTTACACGGCCGCCGGGGATGCTGAGCGCCAGGCCGCGTTTGAAGCGCTGATACGTCATGCCTACCGGATGCGCAAGACCATGCTCGTGCATGCCAAAGCGCTCTACCGCGATTTGGTGAATCGCGACAAGACGGTCTCAATCCCGGAGAACGCGGCTTGGAACGTGCCCGAGGAAGAGAACCCGTGGAAATCCAGCGAGCCGTTCAGCGAAGCCGAGCTCGCCACGTTTCTTCTCGAGGGTATCGAGCGGCACAAACTCGTCGAACTCGATTTCGAGCCCGTCTCGTTCTCGATGAACCTGGTTCCCGCCGCTCAGCGGCTGGGTTTCCCGGATGACCTTCCCCCTGGCCAATTCGGACCCGGACGGGGCACACAAACGTTCTACACGCGCATCGACGCGGTTCCCGCGACCATCCAACTCGCCATCACCGGGGGATTGATCGAACACTACCGCGACCGGGGCAACGTGAAAGTCGAGCTGTGGAAGATCGGCGGTTCGAGTGAGACGGGCCAGCTCGAGACCCTCACGGCGACCGATCGCAGTGTGCCGCCCGACGGGCTCGAACGCACGGTGGAACTGCCAGTCGTGGAGCCCGGCCTCTATAAACTTGTGGTGAGCGATGGGGGCGACCGGACCCTGGTGTCCTGGCCCGGAGACCAGCGGATGACGGTTTTCTCGACTCGGGATGTACCGATGAATGACACGTATGGCGACTGGATGGCCTATTTTTACGTGCCCAAGGGAACGGCCGCCATCGGTCTGTTTGGCGGGAGGCATGGGGAGGTGCGGGACAGCATGGACCGGCCTCAATTCTGGTTGAACGGGCGCGAACCAAACTTCTATAGCGTGCCCGTGCCCGACGGCGAAGACGGCCGGGTTTGGCACATACGATACGCAAAAGGCGCAATCCGGCTGCTTACCGTGCCGCCGTGTTTTGCCATCACACCGCAGGTACTGCTCCTGCCGGAGGAAGTCGTAACGAAAGACGCCGCAAACGGCCTGGGCTGATGGCCGGGCGTCAATCGCAGGGCTTCGCCCGGTCCCGCCCTTGCTCGTACCTCGCGGATTTCAGCCGCCAAGCTGCCCGAGCAGCCAGCGGCAGTTCACGACTTTCTCGACCAGGTCCAAGGGCAGGTAGAAATACTGGCACGAAGGTTCAAACCCGATGCGCGAGTCTTCCCGGGTCAACGTGAAGAGTGCGCGGGCAAGTTCAATCTCCGATCCCAGACACCGCCGCATCTCTGCCCAATAAAGCTCGCGCTGCTCCGCGCTGACAGAGTCCGGAGCGTTGGCCATTGCGTCCCGCGCGATTACGTACCGCGCCTGGTTGGCGACAGCCTGGAAATGGATGCCCGCGGCCCGGGCCAGTCGAAGGTCCTCCTGGGCCGCGATGCGCTGTGCTTCCGGCGTGTTCTCGACAGCCCGCTCGAGTTGCGCGATGCCGCGCTGCCAGTCCTGAGCAACCTTGTCGAACTGCGACGCGAAGATGTCGGGGGGATAAGGGCCACGCCAGCCATCGAGATCGTCATACGGAATTCCCCACATCGTCGCGCTGTAACCGGTGTCCGCGGCATACAACAGATTGGCCGGACCACACTGCACCGGCGATGTGTACACCACGCTGATGTGGAAGGGATACTCGCGAAACCCTTCGCTCAAATGCGTCCAGGCTTGGCGCCCATGCGGCGCGCCTTCGGGACCAAACCGCTCGCGAGCCAATTCATCCAGAACATCATCGACACTCGGGGCGGGCGTGCGGCTCAACCGGTGGGCGAGCTGGAAATTGGGAGAGGGGAACCCGCCCATGGTCCACCCGATGAGCATGGCGTCCAGTTGGGCCGCATTGCGCAAGTTGTGACAATGCTCGGCTACCAGGTCCATTACGGGAAGATAGGGGACCGTGGCGATTTCGCAGGTGTTGTTGAACTGGATTTCCGTGCCCGTCTTCAATCCCGCTTCCCGCGCCACCTTCCAGTGACCCTGGGAACGCGGACCGGGGCCGACACTCGAAATGGAGTATTCCCCGACGGTCGATTTGATGCCGCCACGTTCGATGGGCAAGTGCCATTCGCTGACCGACATGAGATACACCGATTTCGGCAGACGGG
>CAZFOG010000056.1:0-4931 GCA_964520685.1 uncultured Nitrospiraceae bacterium
CAAGCAGTTCGGGTACAAGCAGTATTCGATCACCGGGTGGGTGGAAGGTCCTGCCGCCGAGGCCGCGGACATTCGCGGGGTCACGAACTTCCTCATGGACCTCATGACCGAGGAAGGGTTCGCGTGCGCTCTCATGGACCGGTGCGTCGACAATGCCGTCGCATTCGCCGTGGCCCAGGTCAGGGAAGGGGCGGACACCATCGGGATCGGCGATGCCATCGCGAGCCAGTTGTCGCCCGAGTTGTACGAAACCCACGTGTTTCCCCGCGAGAAGCAGATCGTCGATGCCATCCACGCGGCGGGCGGCCTGGTGCGGCTACACATCTGCGGGGACATCAATCACCTGCTCCCCGAGATCGCGATGTTGAACGTTGACATATTGGATTGCGACTCGATGGTGGACATGGTGGCTGCGCGCGAGGCCCTCGGCAGCAAGGTGGTTCTCACCGGCAATCTCGATCCGGTGCGCGCGGTGATGGACTCGAACCCCAGGGCCATTCGCGACGCCCTGCTCGAGATCTACGAAACGGTGGGCAATCCATACTTTGTCAATGCCGGGTGCGAGATTCCGGCGGCAACGCCGGTCGAAAACCTCGAGGCCCTGTGCGAACCCATCCCGGCGCAGTGACCGGTTCGGCACGACAAGCCTGGGCCATCCGCGATATGGTACAATCCGCACCGTGATAACCGCGATTGTGTTGACATACGCGACGTTTCTCAGCGCCGAACCCGCGGGGCAGATCGCTTTTGTTTCGGGCACCGAGCAGGAGGACCGCCGCGTCGAGATTGTGGACCTGGCGACGGGCAGGGTTGCGCCCATTGGCCCCGGCGACCGGGACGGCGCGCCGGTCTGGTCGCCCGATGGGGCGTGGCTGGCCTTCCCCACGAAGGGCCCTGACGGCATGGTCATCCGTGTTGTGCGGGCGGATGGTTCCGAAGCGCGCGAGATTCCTCACACGTATGGCTGGAATGCCATGCCCCGCTGGTCGCCGGACGGCCGTCTGCTCGCATACACCGGCACGCCAGGAGCGGCAGGTATCCGGCCCGAAGATCTTGCGGCACGTTCGTTCATCATGGTCTACAACTTCGCTGAGAACACCGAGGAGCAGTGGGGCACGGAGACCATGAGCCTGTATCGTCCCGTATGGATGAATGAAGGGGCGGTCATCGCAATCGGCCTGTTTCCCGGGGCGAAGCGCCTGACCAGCGACATCTTCATCGTAACGCGCGGGGCGGTGAATCCCCTGCCTCCCGAGGCCATGCCTTCCCAGGAGGAATACACCGAGTGGGCAGCCGAGGCCAATATCAAGGAGAGCCTGCTCGCGTACGAGTCCAACGATGGCGGTGATCGCGAGGTGTTTGTGCTGTCGTACAAACGCGGCTCGACGGACGTGTCGAACCATCGCGCGGCCGACTGGAATCCGGTGTGGCAGCCCGGCGGGCAGTGGCTGGCCTTCGAGTCGTTCCGCTCGGGCCGGCGCGGCATCTACCGGGTATTTCCCAGCACCGTGCGGGTGTTCCCCGTCGCTGTTGGGGCCGACTACGACAACTGGCATCCCGCGTGGTCGCCCGGCGGCGATGCGCTCGCTTGCGTGTCGAACCGCACGGGCACGCCGCACATCTTCGTGACCGAAATCGCCTCCGGGAAAACCATCCAGATCACGGCGGGCGACCGGTTTGCCCTGGCGCCTGCGTGGAGGCCCGTGCCATGAGACGCCTGTGCTGGGTCCTGCCGGTCCTTCTGATGGCCGCCGCCGCATATGGCCGTAACGCCGATGGCACGCTGGATCTCATCGTAACGCCGAATAACGGGGTGCCGGTCATCGTCGCGCCTGGGGACGCAATCGAGGCCACCCTCGCCGAACACGCGGCGCTGCGCCTGGTCGGCGCGGACGGTGCGGCGGTCAATCTCGAACCGGAATGGAAGGACCTTCCGGGGGGGATGCAGCGCGCCGCCTGCACGGTTCCTTCCAGTCTCGGGCCCGGGACCTATGCGCTCGAGGCTGCCGCGGGCGGGCGCACCGACACGAATGTCCGGTCGGTGTATGTTGCGGCGATGCTGAACGACTACCCGGTCGTCCACATCACCGACGTGCACATCGGCAAGGCGAACCGCGACCCTGCCCCGGAGGAGGTGTTTCGCCGCCTTATCGAACATGTAAACAGTATCAAAGCGGCGTTTGTGCTGATTACCGGCGACATCACGGAAGGGGGCGCGCCAGGGCAGTTTCGGCAGTTTCTCGAGGTGCTCGATACGTGCGTTCTGCCGACGTTCGTATGCGCGGGCAACCATGATCGGAACATCCTGACCTACGAGCAGACCTTCGGCCCGCTGGTGTACAGCTTCACGTACGGACCCGATGGGTATCTGGTCTTCGACACGAAGGATTTTCTTGTGGCCGACGAGCTGGACGCACACAGCGGCGAATTGCAGCGGCTCCGGCGGGCGATCAAGCCGGCGCGCTGGTCCATCGGGGCGACGCATCGCTACGACGCGGACATGAGCATGCGCAGCCAGCTTGTGCTGTTCGTGGACGAGCCCCTCGATTACCTCATCTTCGGCCACTGGCACCGGGAGAACGAGCAGCGGGGCGTGCCGTGGGGAACCACGCCCATCGTAGCGACCCCTGCCGCGGTCGACGGGGCCTGGCGTCTCATTCTGGTCACCCAGACGGGCATCCACCCCCAGGAAGTGCAGCAGTTGGCCGTCGAGGAATAGGCTCGCCGCGCCTTCTCCGAAATCGTTCTACGCGCGCCAGGTGAGGTCGAGCAGCATGCCGTCGTTATGGGCCGATGTGGCGATGGCCTCGAGGAGGTAATCGGCGCGGTAGCCCGTGTAGCGGTCCTGGGAGCCCTGCTCCCTGGCGGCAATCTGCGCCTGGAAGAACTCTTCCGCGCGATAGAACGGGCTCTCAATGGGAAACGTGTACTCGGTCCACGCGTGGGTGCTCACGTCATAGTGACGGAGAATGGGTGCGTGCCGTTCGGGAGCATTCCACATGGGAGTGCGAAACTCGAGGCGCCCCTTGGCCCCGTTGATCTCGAATCCCTCGTCCCATCCGTCGCGATTGGGGCCAATGCGGTCGAAGGGATGCCAGTTGGCCTCGAAATGTACGACGCCGCCGGCGGGCAGGTCCATCATCGCATGGGCCACGAAATCGACGTCACTCTCTTCCGTGCGCTCGAACAGCCGACCGGAAACGCGTATGGGCTTGCCGATGAAGAACAGCAGGAGGTCGCAGACATGGCTGCCGCCCGCGACGAGCACGCCGCCGCCCGCCAGCCGGTGCATGGGCGACGCCCCCGACGCGTCGCGCCGGTGAAACGCGGGGATTTCGCCGGTGTACACGTTGGCGAGGGTGGGTTGATAGGTGCGGCAATAGACGCTGGTAATATGCCCGAGGCCCTCGACAAGCTCGCGGGCCTTCTCCGCCGCGGAAAAGAATCGTTTCATGTAGCTCGTGTACAAGCACAGGCCTTTTTCGTGCGCGGTCTCGGCCAGGGCAAACGATTCGTCAGCCGACAGGGTCAGGGTTTTCTCGCAGACCACGTGCAACCCGCGCTCGAGGGCCGCCTGGCACATCTCGTGATGGAAGGGGGAGGGCGTCAGGATGATGGCGGCATCGAGACCGGGTTCGCTGAGGGCGTTGCGCCAATCCTTTGCATACCGTGCGCGAAAACGCTCGACGTACGGCGCTGCCCGCTCTTCATCGAGGTCGGAAATGACACAGATTTCGACATCGAGTTTTTCGAACGCCTCGAAGTGAAATCGCGCAATGCCCCCCGTGCCAATCACGGCCATCCGGTTCCCCATCGTGATGTCTCCTTCTACGCGCCGCGACCGGGCTTGACGACAACCTTTAGCGCAGCTGTTTTGTCATCGCGCAACGCAGCCAGAGCAGAGCCGATTTCGTCCAGGCCGAACCGGTGTGAAATCAGGCGTTCGCCCGGTATCACACCTGCTTGAAGCAGCCGCAGCACCGCCGGAAAATAGACCGCCGGCGACGCGAAACTGGCCCGCAACTGCAGCTTCCGGAAATGAAAATCGTTGGCATCGAACTGGATCATGCTGGCGCCCGTGCCGATACCGATATAAGTCATCTCGCCGCCGTAGGCCAGCAGGGCAAGGCCGGGCGCGATGGACTGCGTCGGAGCGGTCATCAAGACGTGGTCAAACGCTTCGCCCAGGCCGGGCGCCTCGTCAATCGGACCATCAACGGCGATGGGTTCGGCCCCGAGCGTTTCCGCAAGCGCGAACCGCGCCTTCGAGTGCGCGTGCCCGACGCACACCACCCGCGCGGCGCCCCGATGCACGGCCAGGGCCACGCCCGCCAGACCGATGGGACCTGGCCCGACCACGCAGACACGGTCGCCCATCTGGATGTCCGCGGTCTTGACCATATCAAAGGCCACACCCGCCGGTTCGGCCAGCGAGGCGGCCTCGGGAGACAGTCCATCATAGGGCACGGCCAGCGTCGCAGGGGTCATCATGTATTCGCTGAACCCCATGGCGGGTTCGCCCCAGAAATGGGGCGCTTTGTTGCATAGGTCGACGCGGCCGTCGCGGCAGAGGCTGCAAACGCCGCAATAGCCCGAGGATTGCAGCACAATGCGGTCGCCTTTGCGTACGTTGGTCACGCCGGGTCCGAGGGCGTCGACTGTGCCCGCCAGTTCATGCCCGAAGGGCTGCCACTCGCGCGCCGTTTCGGCGGCAGCGGTGATATCGGTGCCGCACACGCCGCAAGCGTCGACGCGGAGGCGGATCCATCCATTGGGCGGGGTGTCCGCGATATCCACCTCGCGGATTTCGGTCTGCCACGGTGCGCGCACATAGGCGGCTTTGGTCTTCATGCGGTTTCCTTTCTGCGCATCCCCGAGGGCATTATTGTCTCCTCGGGGAAACCAGTCAACTGCAAGGGGTCGCGCGGGCG
>CAZFOG010000056.1:5031-21708 GCA_964520685.1 uncultured Nitrospiraceae bacterium
GGGGGCAGGGGCGTCTCGCGCGGTGTGCTCAATGGTATTGACCGGCTGCTGCGTCTGGGCGCGGGCCTGGGACTCGGCCCGCTGAAAATCGAGGCGGCTCGCCGGCTGCTGGAGATTCTCCTCGAGCGCCGCGCGGCGCGCTTCGAGGTCTTCGAGAGCCTCGGCGCGATGTTCTTCGGCCCGGGCACGCTGCTCCTGCAGGAGTTCTTCGATGGTGGGGATCATCGTGCGGGCCGCGGTCATGTTCCGGCCGATCGTCTGAACGGCAAGGCCCGGGATCGAGACGGTGTTCTCCCCGAATCCCACGCCGATTCGCTCAGCGGGCTCAGGCGATGGCGTGTCAACGGCGAAGCCGGTGTCTGCCCCGGAGCGCCGGCGCGTGACCGAAGGCTCCTGAACTTGGCCCGCCTGAAGCGCACCCGCTATGTTGCCTATCCGCAATCCCATGAAACCCATCCTATCGGCCCCCTTCAAACGGGGAATCATTGCTATTCTAAATTATCGCACCAACCGCGAGGGGTGTCAAGAAAACGCCCTTGCTTGTGGCTTTTAAGTCCTTTTATCTTAGCATCTTAGCTTCGTTTTGCGGATTTCAGTCAGGGCGGGGCATGCAAGTCGAGGGCAGGGTGGCGAAGAGGTATCCAAAATGGGTACACTTGACCCATGAACATGGAGACGGTTATCCAGGACGAGCAGGCGCGGCGCGAGGCCTTCCCCGTCACGGCGGAATGTGTGTTTCTGGGTCATGCGGGGGTATCGCCGTTGCCGCGCGTCGCCGTGGACCTCATGCGCGGTTTCCTTGACCGGGGGTCGCGGCACAAACAGGAAGGGGCGTGGACCGAAACCTGGGTTAACGCTGCTCGTACGTACGCAGCGGAGCTGCTCGGCGCGGAGCCCCGTGAAATCGCGCTGTTGGGCCCTACCTCGCTGGGCCTGAGCCTGGTCGCCGCGGGGCTGCCGTGGCATCAGGGCGATGAAGTCGTCTATTACCAGGACGACTACCCCGCGAACGTCTATCCGTGGACCGCCCTCGCCCGACGCGGGGTGAAGCCTGTCGCGTTGCGGCCGGAAGCGCCGGGCGTTATTACCTGGGAGGTGGTCGAGGGAGCATTGACAGACCGCACACGGCTGGTGTCGCTCGCCACGGCCCATTTCCTGAGCGGGTTTCGCATTGACGTGGATACCATTGGCCGCAATCTTCACGAGCGCGGCATCCTGTTCTGTCTGGACGCCATTCAAACCCTGGGCGCGTTTCCCGTGAGCGTCCAGCATGTGGATTTTCTCAGTGCCGACTCGCACAAGTGGCTGCTGGGTCCGGCGGGAGCTGGCATCGTCTACGTGAGCCGCGAGAAGTTTGACCTGCTCGAACCGGCGCTGCTGGGTTCGTGGAACGTGGTGTCGCCCCAGTTCGTCGCCCAGGAGAGCATCGATTTCTACGAAGGCGCACGGCGTTACGAACCGGGCATGCTGAACCTGCCGGGCATCGTGGGCATGGCCGCCTCGCTCGAGATGCTGCTCTCGCTCGGAATCGAGGCCATCAGCGAGCGGATTCTCGAGCTGCGCCGCCTGTTCGTGGAACAATTGCGCGCATTGGAATACCGCCAATACATCGAAGAACACGACCGGTCGCCCCACGCCGCCGATGCCAAACGCTCGGGCATCATCACGGTGTTCCATCCCGAAAAAGACATGCGCGAAGTCGCGCACCACCTGCATGCCGCTGAAATCGTCGTTTCCCTCCGCCACAACCGTGCCGGCGATGCCTTCTTGCGCTTCTCGCCCCACTTCTACAACACCGCGGCCGAACTCGACCGTGTCCTCGAGGTGCTGAGCCGCTGCTGAGGGCGGCGAACGCGGCTTGTCTTTGCTCCATACGGGTTCACGAATACCTTTGACAGGCAACTAGCGTGTCTGCATACTTAGGTGAGAATGCAAACGCCAGGGGAGAGGCAGGGGAGGCCAACAGGGGAATCTCGCAATGGCATGGTTTTTTCGCAGGGGGAATCAAGCCTTCGGGCCGATCGGGGATGAAGAGCTGCGCATGCTGGTGCGGCGGGGGGCGATTGACAAGCGTACGTTGTTGCAGCAAGAGGGGACTTCGGAGTGGCACCCCGCCGAGGCGCTTATCCCGCAGGTGTTCGAGACCCCGCCGCCCACGGATGGCCCATCCACCCCGGTGAAGTATGAAGAAGTGTTCCCGGGGGAGCGGGATGGCGCCGAATCCGTGAGTTTTTCGAGCGGTGGATTTGGCGAGCTGGACGCGTTCGTCGACGAAATGACGGAGAATGTGGACCTGAGTTTTTCGAGCGATGGCGACGCTGCCAAGCGCGGTTTTGCGACACCCGCGCACGCGACCCCCGCAACTGGCCAGTCGGTACCGGCGCGTTCCACGCCGATTCGTCAGACGCCGGTCCAGCCTGTGCAGCGGGAGCCCGTGCGTGAAGAAGAGTCCAAAGCGGTATGCTTTGGCTGCGGGCGGCTTCTGCGGAAAGTGGAATTGTCGGCCCATGAGGGGGCGCTGATCTGTGCCGAGTGCCGGCAGCGGTTGGCGGAACGGGCCGCCCAACCGCCCGCACCCGAGCCGGAACCCGGGTTCGTGGAAGCCCGCCTTACCGAATGGATTTGCGAGGGGATGGCCACGGTCATCGGCCTTGGCCTCTTTATCGGGATTATGAAAGGCAAACCGCAATGGGTGCTGGCGGCGGCTCCTGTGGCGCCGGCCGCGGCCATTCTGGCGGGGTTTCTGTGCGGCGGGCTGGATCACTCGTTCGGCCGGCGCATGACGGCCGTGATTGTGTTGCTGTGGCTGGGCACGGTCATGTTGTATCTGCCGCAAAGCGTGATGGCGCCGGTTGCGCTTCTGGCGGGCCGTGGCGTGTTTATCTGGGCCCTGAGTGCGCACGATATTCGGAAGAAGGGACTGCTCTCGGGATTCGCGGCGCTGCTGGTTGTGAGCGTGCTCGGCGGGATATTGCTGGTGGGCCGGGCCCCAACGCCGTATCTGATCCTGTTTCTGGTGCTCATCGCCCTGGACATTGTGGCGGGGGCCATGGCCTGGGGGGCGCGGCAGGGCGGCGCGGCTTTCGCCGTTGCGGCTTTCGCATCGCTGCTCTACCTTTGGGACGCCGCCGCTGCGGTGCATCTGCTCCGGCATCAGGGCATTTGGGTGCCGGTAGCGCTGACGGTGGGGATGGCCGTATTGAGCGCGCTGGCGGTGTTGAGCATTGATCAGGAAACCGGCCGGCCCAAGGGCTCGGGCCGCTGGCCTCTGCGGCGCGAGGCGCTGCCCTTGACGGCAGCCGATGGCGCCGTTTTTTCGCTGGCGCTGATCGCCGTGGCCGCGTTCGCCGTCCTGGTACTGGTGAAGGGTCCCGCGGAGGGATTGTTTTACGTGCATTGCGTTCTGCTGGTGGCCCTGATTTTGGCTGGGGCCACGGCGCGCCTGGCCTATCCCCGCCATGTGCACTGGCTCCTGCTGGCGTGGGGCCTTGCCATACTGACGGCGCGGCTCATCCCCGTGGGGAAAGGGGCCCTGTATGCATATACGCCCATCGCGTTATCCAAGGCCTATCCGGTGTTTCATATCGGTCAGGCTGTGCAGGTACTGGGCGGGGTGGCGCTGGTGTATTTCGTGCGGTTTCACATGGACCGGGTCCTGGTCGATTCCGTGCGCCAGTGGTACAGGTATCTGACGTTCCTGTTTGCGGCGCTGGGTGTATTTGCGCTTCGCGAAATCGCGGAGCTGCCCATGTCCGTATCCTACCCCAAACTACTTGCGCAAGGCGCGTATGCGTCGGTATTCGACCTGATCTTCGCGGGGGCGGGGTTGACCCTCGGGCTCGTGGTCATCATGGTGCAGGAACGGAAATAGACCCGCAGTGGCGCGGGCAAATCACGTTTCGGATTTCCCTACGGCCCGGCGTATGGCCGCGATCAACTCGGACAGGGGCGTGGGCTTGAACAGCCGTTCCCGGATGCCGGCCTCGCTCACCATCGACTGAGAGTTCTGCCTGCCCAGTCCCGTGGACAGCAGGATGGGCAGGTCGGGGCGGATCTCGAGTAGTTTCTTGGCCAATTCGAGGCCGGACATGCCCGGCATGATATGGTCGGTGACCACCACATCGAACGCGGCGGGATCCTTCTCGAAGTATTCGAGCGCATCGGTGCCGCGGGTAAATGCCATGACCTGGTAGCCATGCTGGGCAAGGAGGGCTTTGTACATCTCCCCGAAATCCGCGTCGTCGTCCACCACAAGAATGCGTTCCGTGCCGGCAAGCCTGTCCAGGGCCACCCGTTGATCCGGCACCTCTTTCTCGGTGCACTGGGGGAAATACACGGTGAAGGTGGTTCCTTCTCCCAGGGCCGACTTGACCTGAATGGCGCCCCCGGACCCGGTGACAATGCCGTGTACAGTGGCCAGGCCCAGCCCCGTGCCCTGGTCGGGCTCTTTGGTGGTGAAGAAGGGGTCGAAAATCCGGTTGACCGTGGTGCGGTCCATGCCGGCACCGGTATCGCTCACGGTAAGCACGATGTAGGGTCCCGGATGAAGCTCGCCTGCATCGACATAGCGGTGGGAATCTATGTCGACTTCTTTCAGGCTGATGCCCAGGACGCCGCCGCGGTCGCCCATGGCATGGAAGGCATTGGTGCACAGGTTCATCACGACCTGATGGATTTGCGAGGGATCGGAAAGGGCGCGGCCGCCGGTTTTGTTGATATCCACCTGGATTTCGATGTTCTTGGGAAGCGCGGTCCGGAGGAGTTCGACGGCTTCCTTGACGACCAGGCCGATGATGAGGGGTCTTTTCTCCTGCTCGGCCTGCCGGCAGAAGACGAGAATCTGTTTCACAATGCCGGCTGCGCGGCGGCCCGCCTTGTAGATACTCTCGAACTGCAGGGCCGCAGGATGGTCTTTGGGGAGTGCGTTGAGGCCGAGTTCACAGCGGCCGAGGATGAGGGCCAGCGAATTATTAAAGTCGTGGGCGATACCCCCTGCAAGCGTGCCCATGGCTTCCATGCGCTGGGCGGTGCGGAGGGCCCGTTCGAGATTGACCTGGGCGGTTACGTCGCGTTTCAGGATGACGAAGTTGGTCAACTGGTGGTTTTCATCGAAGACAGGCGAGACCGTTGTATCTTCTTCATAGGCGGTGCCGTCTTTTTTCTGGTTCTGGAACCGGCCGTTCCATATCTCGCCCCGGTTGATCGAGGCCCAGATTTGCTCGTAGGCATCCCGGTGTGTCTCGCCGCCATACAGGATCTGGGGGCTGCGCCCGAGGACTTCGGCGCGCGTGTATCCGGTGAGCGTTTCGAAAGCCGAGTTGACGTATTCCACGCGCCCGTGAGCATCGGTCACCACGATGGCTTCGACGGTCTGCTCGACGGCCGTGGCGAGAAGCTGCCGGTCCTGTTCGGCATGGACGCGGTTGGTGACGTCGGTAAAAAAGCACAGGGCGGCGGGGCGGCTCTGCCATTCGATCCGGGTTGCCTTGACCTCAACCCAAAGTGTATCGCGCTCCTTGCTGACGACGCGCGTGATATACGTGGCAGGCGACTCGGAATCGGCCGCGAGGACGTCCTGGAAGGCATTGATGTCCCCTGCATCTTCCTCACGAATCAGCTTCGCAATGGGCATATTCTGTAATTCGCTGTCGGCATACCCCGTCACACGCTTGAACATGGGATTGTGGAACTTGATGGCGCCGTCCTGGACCACCACAATGCCTTCCGCGGCCTGAGCGACGATGAGCCTGCCGCGCCGTTCGAGTTTCTCGAGGTGCCTCAGCTGGCGGAGATCCTGGGTGACATCGCGCACGCAGAGTATATAGGCCCGTTCACCGTTCCATCGCACGGGTTTGAGACGGTAGTCGAGGGCGACTCCCGAGCGGTTGCGGGAAATGATGGCGTGCTCGCCGGGCTCACGCAACTCCTCCGGCAATTGCAGGGTGCTGCCGCGGAGCAGGCCTTCTTTGCCCTGTCCCAAGAGCTGTTCTGCGGCCTCGTTGGCGAATAGGACCAGGCCCGATTCGTTGAGGATGGCCAGGCCGTCCGGATTCTGCTTCACCAGTGCGTCGAATTGCACGTCGACAGGAAGGGAAGGCACGCCGCCGCCGGTTTTGAGATGTTTCCGCTCGTCAGCCACGCTAAGGTCCCCCTTGATGCGAAGCGATACCTGCCATGGGAGCCCCAACCCTGCGCTCGAGAACGCATTGTCCGGGGTCCACCTTGCTACCCATGTTCGGGCGGGCAATCTATAGTATGAATTCCGAACGCGCGGCGGACCGAGCTCCGCTGCGTCCGCAATCCACTGCAAGAGCCGTCTTTAGTATATCAATATCCTGTCTGTAAAGGTAGTGCAGAGCACACACTCCCTGCAAACGGACCAATGGGCGTCCGGAGATTCTGCCTGCCACCCGTTTCAGAACTACCCGTCTGTGCGTTGAATTCCCGTAATTTTTGGCATCTTTAACACTTCGGCGCGATCACCGTGATGCTACCTAAGCTATTATACCGCAGTATTGCCAGGAGGGCGGGGAGGTGCTAGGATTCTGCGCGTCCGGAAGCATGGCGGGGGATGTTTCGGCGGTGGAGTGGGCGTGCGCACCGAGCGGGTTCGAAGGGGGGAAATCAGAGCCTGAGCGGTAGCGTTGGCGTGAACGTCGTAGTGCAATTGCCGGCGTCTACAGATGGCGCTGCCATCCATCCATTCTGAAGACGTCTCGGTAACGGCCCACCTGATGCGGCGAATGAATCCGGCACGGCTCCGTAAGACCACGAGGGGGGGGTATGCGCCATGTTGACCACGGAAGCGTTGGATATCGTACGCGTTCTGATGTATGCAGTTCCGTTCATCGCTTTGCCACTCGGTTTCTTTTTCGTCGTGAATCGCATTGCGAGGAGCCGCCAGCGCAAGCGCCATGAGGTATTCAGGGCCGTGGCGGAGCGTCTCGGCCTCGAGTTCGCCGCGCCAGGCAAACTGCCCGCGTCGTACGCGGGAGGGCCGGCGGGAGCCGTTGCGCCGAGAACCGTTCCGTTTCTTATTTCGGGGGCGATGGGCGGCGTTCCGGTCTGGGCATGTGAGACCTTTGGCGGGCGTGACAGCGGCAGCACGGGGTGGTTTACCGCGAGCCACGGGGGCGATTATCCTCTCACCATCTTCGTGCCCCTCGGCTCAGGCCCCTTTGCCGCTGTTCGGAGCAACGCGAGCGCCTGGCAAATGCAAGGCCGGGGCATAACCGTCCTTGAGTTTCCCGGTGACCCGCTGGGGGAGCGTTTCGGGAAACGCTACAGCGTGCTCGCCACCGACGCCGCCTTCGCGCGCGCGCTTTGCACGCCGGAATTCATGACCTATCTCCTCGAGCATCCGGGCCTGAAAATAAGTGTGCTTGGGAATACTCTCCGGCTGACGCATACAGGCCGCCTGAAAGCCGAGACCACAGCCGCGTATCTTGAGCACCTGGTCGCGTTGCGCAACCTGTTGCTTACGGCCCCCGCGGCCGAACACCCCGTTTCGGGAGAACGCCCGGCATGATCGTGCTCATCGTCGCCAATCTCTTTCCGCTCCTGTACCTCTTTTTTACGGGATGGACCGCCGTGGACATCCTCCTCATGTATTGGATCGAAAACGTGGCCCTCTGCGCGGTGACCGTTTTGAAGATGGCCACATGCACCAATACCGCCATACGGGCGCGGGTCCAAATGGAGGGGTTGGGGCCCGTCGCGCGGCAGTCCCTGATGCGTGTTACGTCCGAGCCAAACCCTCTGTTTCTTCGCCTCTGGGTGGGGGGCATCTTTGTTGTCGTCTATGGAGCGGCATGTCTGATCTATGGAGCTATCGTGTTAGGCGTCGCGGGCCGGATTGCGCCGGGAGTCCAGGCGGAGGGCTATATCACGGGGCTTCTCTCGGGATTGAAGCTGCCGCTTGCGGTCCTGCTTGCGGGCCACCTGCTTGTTTTCTGGAGGGAGTACATCGGCAAGGGCGAATACAAGACGGTCACCCTTGAAACGCTTTTCTTCATCCCGTTTCAACGAGTGATCCTGATGGTAATGGTGGTCAATCTTGGAGGGATTATCGCGCTGGGCGCAGGCAATCCGGGCATCGCCCTCACGCTCGTCATCCTGGTCAAGACTGCCCTGGACGTGGCCGCGCAGAAGAAGGAGCGCAGCCGCGCCACGCGCCCGCCCGAACCGGTGCCGGAACCGTAGCGGCTACGCCGCATCCTCCCGGGGGGCGGATGCCATAAGGCTCAAAATCAGGCCGCGGAGCCATTCCGCGGCCTCCGTCTTCATGCGCGCCGGAAGGGCGAAACTCTCTTTATCCGTGATCAGTTTCACCGAGCGGGTGCCGGTATCGGCATGAAGGCGCGTTTCCGCGTGGACAGCCGGCTCGCCCGCGGTGCTTTCCCCGCCTTTGATTCTCTTGGTGACGAAGGCCAGGAGGAGCGTATGGACTTCGAACGCCGCGACCACGTAGGCATTGAACAGGATCAAGAAAGACGTTCCCGAAGGAAAGTCACCCCCCCAGCGCCACTGCACCTTGATCTCGCGAATCTCGGAAAACGGCAGCCGCAGCAGTTCCGACTCGCGGCGCCCCCTGAGCACACAGAGCCGGAGGGCATCGCGTTCGATGCGCAACCGGGCGTCGAACCCCTTCCACAGCGCCGCAATGAGAATCACAGGAATAGCGAAAACCAGCAATCCGTAGGCTTGACTTGTCAATCCTTGCAGAACGAAATACGCACCCATACCTACGGCCCAGCCCCGGATGACGAAATGGAACGGCGCGGCACGCACCGTCACCACCGTGGTATCGCCTTCGGCCACCACTTCCACGCCATCGGGTATGGGTGCGCCCGCGTTGAAGTCTGGCGCGATTTTTCCTTCCTGGACCAGTTCCCCGGCGGTCTTGTCCAGGTCTCCTGCTTCCCGCACCGTCATCCCGCCGGAGGCCTCGAGCACAGCCGGCACCCCCAGCATGCGCGCGCACGATTCCCACGTGTGACGCGATGCCGCATCCTCCTCGACAGCGCTTCCATCGGAGCACGCCCGCGTTACGAGAGGGATGGTCTTTTCGGGATTCGGGTGAACCAATTCCAACACGAGTACGTGGGAAATGCTGTCGTCGGCATTGCGGACTTCTTTGGTGGCCAACACGCCGGAATAGTTCGCCAGCGGCTCGGTCCACGATTTATCGCTGCTCCGGCCCGGCGCAAGCATTTGCACTTCGTCGCGCGTCACGTTGAGCTGCCGGGCGTTCCGCTCAAACCAGAGGCCCCGCCGGTAACACGCCACGGACACAACGATGGAAAACAGCACCAGTGCCGCGTACTTCACAACCGGAATTACGTCGAATCCGCCGAGAATCCGCTCCAATGCCGCCTGGTGGTTCACATAGATGCCGTAGGGATCGAGCGGCACTGCCAGAAAGATGAGGGTGGCCATAGTCCCGCTCCATAGGGCGGTGCTTCGGATGGATTGGCCCTCATGGAGGTCTCCCTGATGCGTGAACACCACCGGCCGGTTTTCCAGGGCGTACAACTCAATACCCCAGGAAGCGTTCCGTGGAGTCGTCCTGAACAGGGACAGAGCCAGACCCAGTTGCCACAGAATCAACCCGCCGCCCACAAGCTTCAGCACGAAATACGCCTGGGGAAGCCATGCGGGGCGCCCATCGGTTTGGGCCGGCGTCGTCGCAGCCGGCTCCCCGGAATCCTGCGCCGGCACCCACGGTGCAATCGCAACCAACAGCACGAGCACCCCAAGCACAAGCGTTGTCGTCTTCATGGCTGGATACCCCTCGCCAATGGCGGCCGTGCACAAAGATCCGTGTTCCCCCCGCACCACGGCGACATGATTCAATCAGAACAGAGGTTGCCGTTCAACAGGCATCATAAACGCCCACCATACTGCGCGCATTGCCGTGCCCCTATCGCTCCATCGGCGCCTGCCGTGAGGCTTTGTCTTCTTTTGTTCAATCCCCATGCGTCCTATAGATCCCATAGGCCGTATGCGGGCTATATTCCGTGCGTCCCGCGCGTCGGACGCTTCATCTCCTCTCCCGATCTATTTCCAGAGCACCTGCAAGAGCGCAAGCCCCATCGAACCGGCGATTCCCCTACAATAAAAGCGGATACAATCGCGAAGCGCAAGGCTATCGTGTCGTGGATAGCCGTAAGCACCCCCTCTTCCAACGGAGGGACCATAAGCTCCTGAACGTCCTCTTCTTTCTTGACCAGAGCCGAAGCCGTGACCATATTCGCCAGAAACATGCTGATATGGAGAAAAACGAAATACATCCACCCGTTGATGTACCACGCCAATGGCTCGACATCCACGCCAAACTCCGGAAGGGTATATCCGGCGGCGACGGTCGCGGCCGCCCCGCAGATAATGACGTTTAGCGGTGTTGCGTTGAGCATCGTCTTTCGGCGCTCCCGGCGTCTGGCCCTTTTCCCTGAAATACACACCACTTTACGGTCCATCTTCGGAGGAGGTTTCTTACCCCGGCCACTCGTGAGTCCTACAGGACTTGTCTTTGTAGCGCAGGCGTCTCGCCTGCATCTTATTCTTTCTCGTCCCGCTCAAATCCTCCGCTCAGTTCGCCCATGCGCTGCCGGAGAAACTCATCGATGCGCGAACGTTCTTCCGAATTCAGGTCATCTGCTTCCCAGACCCTCATGCTTGTGGGGCCGCGCTGCATGGCGCGCCAGGTCCCCTTACGCGGACCGCGCCGCATAAAAAGGATGAATTGAACCAGCCCGATCACAATCGGCAGCACGATGAGAAACGCCGCGGCGCCTTCATAGACCATGCTCTTGGCCTCGGCCGACAGCGTCGTGCGCGAGAGAAGGACCGGGAGTCCGAACATCGTGCCGTTCACCGCGGCAAAATACACCGCGCAAGAGAACGCCCAGCGGTTATCGAACTGCCTCGAGTATCTCCACGCGAAGAAGATGTGAAACGCCACGGCAACGACAAACAGGAAGCCGCCAAGGTAGAGAGCAATGGGCAGTGAGGAAGGATACAACTCTTCAACCCCGACCGAAGTGAGGTGTTTATCGTGATGGGTAACAAAAAAGTGCATGCCCACGAAGAAGCTCGCAGATACGTACAGTAATCCGGAGAGCTTTCTGGTAAGAATGCGGCCTTCGCTACTCAACTCGGCCATATTCTCGCTCCTTCGTCACCAAATTCCGGATTCTTTACTATACCTCTGTTTCGCAGGGCCTATTCACTGCCGGCCCATGGTGTGTTCGCCGGGGAAAAGCCTCTCTATCCGTTCAACGATGCCGGGCTCCAGCAACACCTTCCTGCACCCTTTTCCCGTTTGACCTTCTCCATCATCGGTTACGGATTGTACTCGTCATCGTCTTCCCTGAGCAGCTGATGGGGCGAAAAGATGTCTTTGAAGTTCTCTTCTTCCCTTTCACCCAGCCTCACCCGCACCGTATTTCCCTGCCACGCCGAATACACGCGAGATACCGTGCCCTTGCGAGGCCCCGCCAGTATCTGCACCCGGTCGCCCACCGCAAAAGGCGCGCCGTTCTTGCGCGCGAGTTTTTCATGCAGTCCGCTCAGGAGCAGCCATAGCAGGAAAACCCCCAGAAGGAACCCCGCCGCGCACCCAAGCACGAATACAACGAACGCCCAGAGGGTGGCGCGCCAATCCGGCAGCAGGTCGAAGGTGTAGCCGGTGTCCCGCACAAAGCCGATGCCTACCCACAAGATCACCGCGGGAAGAATGACCCTCTCCGGCCATCCCTGGGCGAACAAGCGCTGCGTCGGGGTTGGTCGTTTCATTTTTCACGAACATCCTCAAAGAAGTCCGTCGATGTTAGCTTGTCTTCCTTTTGGTGTCACTCTTGCCGGCTGAGGACAGCCAGCAACCTATCCATGAGCTTTCCTGTCGTTCAGGACCCGGGCCGCATCTATGTCTTCGACTGCATTCTCCCCGGGGGCCGCCACCGCCAGCCGCCGGTGCAGGAGCACGGCCCCCACGACAGCCGTCGCGAGGAGGAGCGCCCCCAGTACCGGCACGAAATTGACGAAGAACACCGAGGCCCCGAGTCCCAGTGCGCAGAACCGGTTCTTTCGGATAAACTCTTTCCGTTCTCTTCGTCGCATCCCGCGCAGCGCCAGGGGATACTCGAAATGTTCCGCGCCGAGAAAGAGGCAGTTGAAATAGGTGCCACCGCCTACGGCCGCCACCGAGCCCACCACCGGCACCAGGTGCAGCACGAGCAGGCCTCCGTTGATGAACACGAGCGAACCTACCTGGCCGCAGGCATCGACAAACTGGTGCTTCCAGGAAAGCTCCCGCAATTCTTCGGGGCGGACACCCAAACGCACCTCGACTTCCCGCGCCAGTTTCTCGTGGTAGTACCCGCAGAACAGGCCCTTCAGGAAAAGCCAGAGGATGAAGGTCAGCGCAAGCACTACCACGAGGTAACCCGCCGCGCACAGCGCCTCGAGCAGGGTCCAGCCCCAACCAGCCGGAAACAGGGGGTGCACGTAGGCCACGAACGCCGCCGCCGCCACCAGCAGAAACAGCGCAGCGGCGCCCGTAATGGCCAGGTTCATCAGCACCGGCAGCAAGGTGTATCGCCACAGTTCGCGGTTCCGGCACAAGTAGCTGAAGCCGTCCACGGGCGCGCCCAGGCCACGGCGGAAGGCGTAGAGGCGGGAATCGGGAAAAGGCGTGTCGGCCACGAAAGCGTCGACACCTTTCCCTTCGGAACCTTCCTCGCCAAACCGCATCTCGAGCCAGAGACTGTGGAATGCGACGAGCAACACGCCCGCGACCAGGCTGCAGACGACCGCCAGCGGGAGGCCCACAATGAGGTAGACCAACGCTTCCGGGTCAGGCACGAGATAGGGGCGGGCGACGAGAAACAGCACGGCATTCAACGCGGGCAGGATGAAGAACAGGGGCCACCGGCGGCCAGTGAGGCGCAGCACCGCCCAGCCCGCCAGCAGCGCCACGATGCAGAAGCACAGGCTGAAGGTCAGCAAGACAACCGCCGCCAGCAGCAGCGACGCCAAAACCGGCCAGAAGCCCCCTTCGGCGGCGACTGGCTGGTCCGCCACCGCCTGCGCAGCCTGACCCAGCCCATTCAGCATTACCAGCCCCACGATATCCCCCCCTTGGCCTTCGGTCATACTCCCTGCCGCGGCATCACCCGAAGAGCCATCGTCCAACGGCAAGCAATCCTACCACGGGAAGGCTCACCAGCGCGAAGCAGATGAGAAACGCGGCATGAAGATCCAGAGTTGGGTTGCCTTTTAATGTTCCTTGCGTCCCTTGGGTCCCTTCCGGAACAGCGGAGCGCGCCCTGACGGCCGCGGCGATTCAGGGGCGGGTAGGAAAACCCGCCCTCCTTTGAAGACTTCCCTTCGGCGTAGCAATCGGATTCGGGTCTTGTGTCCCCCGCTGGCGGGGGCAATTCGGCAATAGCCGAACTGGGGGTGGATTCCGGATCGCCACCGTTGGTTACGGCCAAGCTGCGCTGTGTCAGTCGCGCGATCCATGGTCAAGTTCCTCCGCCCCACCCTCCTCGCTAACCGGCATCCAGCGGAGGAAGAGGACGCCGTGTTCTTCGATGGCCGCCTTCAGCATCAGGATCGAGGACGGGCCGAGTTGCATGGTCTGGCGAATTTCCTCTTCCTCAAGCATATCTATCGTCATGAAAACATCGTTCGAACCGTGTTCACAGAGGTAGGAATATTGTTTGATAATGGCCGCCATGTCGGATTTCGGGAACCGGCCGATGTAGGTACAGGTCCCGGTGTCGTAAACGTCCACCCTGTCGCCCGGGATCGCGTCGAGGTCCTGGGGCGGGTCCCGGTCGAAGACGCCCGGATAGTCCTTCGCGTTTTGTGCACGCAATGCCTGTATCTCTCTTCTCCTGCGGCGTTCACCACGTTCCTGGGAGATGAACCCCACCAGCCACGCCGGGAGCGCCACGAGAATCCAGACGCCGTTTTGCGTGAAGCCCGCCAGGAGAGCCGAAACGACGAACACGAGCAAAGCAAGGTAAAAGACCGTAGAACGGCTGTCGTCTCCGGGCTTCTTCTGTTTGGTTCTTCTTCGAAAAAGCTCGCCGATGATGACGGACAGCATGAAAACGCCGACGAAGGCCGCGAAGATGAGCCCGAAGGTGTCGGTCGTACCCTCCGATTCGGCCCCTTCCGCGGCGCCCTGGACAAGGTGTGCAATGATGAGCGTTACGTGGCGCACGGCTTAAACCTCAGTTCGGCGGGGGGCTGGATACCGGCCGCCGCCAAGTCCTCCGCGGCGGTGTCTTCGTGAAGATACTGATAGCTGAGGTAGGCGAAGTGGGATTGAATCCCCAGCAGTTTCAGAAACTCCTCGAGAACGGTCTCGGCGAAGGTCTCCTGTTTGCCAAGCACCTCAAGCACCTGCTCGTCGCTCGTGCCGGGGGGGAGGATGGGTCGCAGGGCTTCGAGCTGGGCATCCGCATCCGCGGTGGACGTGCCGGAGTCCCTGAATCCCTCGCCGAGCGGCGGCACGTCAAATTCTTCCGCGAACTTGTTGTATTCCTCGCGGATACGGCTCGCAGACTCGTTGATCAAATCGCTATACCGCTGAATGTCTTCCTCTGTGGCCGTGCCGTTCTCCATGCGGTTCTGGATCGTGCGCAGCTCCTCAGGCCACGCATTGGCTATCTGTTGCTGCATCTCTTTCGCCGCCGCTTTGAGGCCCTCCTGGCTGTGTTTTCCCGGAAACTGGAGGAGATTGGAAGGCGACGGCCCTGCTTCATCGACGCTCTCGAATCCGGCGAGCGAATTGAAGGAAGAGACCAACTCGCCGCGGTTGTAGAGCTGGAAATGCCACGAATCGCTGTCGTTCACCAGGCACGCGATGACATGGGTTGCCAGCGTCTTGGACAATTCCGCGGCAAGCGCCTCGCAGGCCATCAATTCCGAATCGAGGACGCACACCCAGCCGTTGTGGGACGCGAACACGTCGATGCCGCGCACGGGCGAATCCATGATGCCGAAGGACATCTCGACCGGTTCATCGGTCGCTTCGAACCCGGACTCACGCATCCCCTTTTCGATGATGTCGAGTACGGCGGCCGCATCGCCGAATTTCACGTGAACGCTGTTCGCAAAACTGCCCATCAGAACGACCTCCTGAGTGGGTTTGGCCGTGGTTTATGGGTCTGATAGGTCTTGTAGGACGTATAGGACTTATGGGACCCATATGCCTGCAAAAAGGCGCGGCTAAACTGTATCGGTCAAGGTCACCGAGGTATTCGGGAATCCTGGTCCGACTCGTCGAGTTCCTTGTCGACGGCTTCGCGAATCCAACGCGCGTCTGGAAACAGGATGCACGCCAATCCCACCACCACCAGCAAAACACACAGCCACCATCCTTTAATGGATGTTCCGGGAAATACATCGTGCCCTATAAGGAATTAGCCGGCGATGCCGACGGCGAAACTAATCCCGCCCTCAAGGCGTGCTATGAGGCGGCGCGTCTTCTCTCTCGATGTATCACCTTTCTTAATCGTCACGGTGCAATCCCCCACACGGGCCATCCCCGATGCTGTGCGGCCATGCGTACGTCATGAAGGCCCGTCTTCGCCTCCCTTGCCCTGCGATGATCTGATTGCGAAGTTCCATAAACCCTTCCTATCCCTCTTGAGACGGATTCTCCGCGTTCAGATATTCCCTCGTAGATAAGTCAAACAAGGTCCATTTGTTGGGATTGGCGACCTGCCTCAACGCGCTTACGGCGTCGCCTTCTCCGCGTATACTGACCATGAATGTGCCATCATACTCTTGGCCGCCCAGTCTGAATTTGAACGAGAACCCCTCGCCCCTGTATAGGCCCATTTCCGGGTGGGACCAATCCACCCCCGGTAAGTGCGCGTCGATCCTGGCTCGGACTTCCTCGTCGGTGCCCATTGGTTGGGGTTCCATCTCCCTTTCCGATTCATGGGGCGGTGGATCGCCCTCAAGATTCATCACCAGCACGTCCCAGCGAATGTGCTTCACTGTCTTCTGCACCCATCGCGCATTCGGAAACACGACAAAACACAAGCCCGTCATTACAGAGAGTACGGCCAGCCACCATGCCTTAAAGGACGTCCCAGGGAAGACATGGTGCCCCAACACAAGACAGGCGAGAATGCCAACGGCGATCATGCCCCCGCCCGCAAACCGCGCCAGGTGTACGCGGCGTTTCTGCCGGACTTGTTCATCGCTCTGATTGGACACGGTACACCCCCCACCCGGGCTATTCCCGATGCGGCCCACGGATACTATAGCAGAAGCCGTTTTGTTTGAATAGAGGCGACAGCGGCTGAGGCCCTCAGAGGCGACAGCAAATCCCCTCTGGGAGCGCCGAGCGCCAGCTCGGCATTCTTCATCTCCTTTGGTGCCCGTGCCGAGCTGGCACTCGGCGATCCCAGGAGGGATACAAAAACCTCGGGACAGACCCGTCTCGCTCCTGCGTCGCTCGCTTGGGTCAGTCCCGGTTTTTGAATTTTCGAAGCAGACCGCGGTCATGCGGACCCGCGTGATTGGGCCCGTCCCGGGTTTTGGATTCGACTACAGCGTTCCCGCGCGGTATAGTCATGGTCAATTGGAATTCTGACGGGGGTTCGTGTTATGCAGCGAGAGACGGGTCGTCATTTTGCCCTGTTTGGCCTG
>CAZFOG010000057.1:0-21197 GCA_964520685.1 uncultured Nitrospiraceae bacterium
AGAGGGGGAGATGCGCGACGGCATTGAGGTGGCATGCGCATCTTGCGCATGATTGTGGCTCTCAAAAACCGGGACTGACCCAAGCGAGCGACGCAGGAGCGAGACGGGTCTGTCCCTGGGTTTTTGATCCAGCTTGTTTTCATCGTCTACGGGTGAGCCGAATGGCTCATGGTGCGCTGCCTCGAGGGTTTTGATCTGCCTCGAAGGGTTACCCCGTGTATCCCTGTCCGTGTTCGACCATGTGGGTCCATGTGCGAGGGTTTCGCCCGTCACACGCCCACTATCATCGTCTGCGGCCGACCCGGCCGGCTCATGGCCCGCCGTCCCGCCGCTATTCGGCAAGGGTCTTGACCAATACGAGCAATGTTCCGTTGATGTAGCTACCGGCATTGCGCGTGAAGGTCCAATCCGGGTGCTCACCCGCACAATTTCCGATGCCCACATCGGCGCTGCGTCCCGCCATCGGGTTGTTGAACGCCAGCAGCGTGGTCTTCGAGGCCACGTCATGGATTTGCAGGCACCCGTAACCGGGATTCGAGGTCATGCTCATGGTGTCGTCGAAGTCATAGCGTTCATTGTCGGCCCCGGGCAGGTTTCGAGCGGACGGCGTGCCGTAATTGCAGGCCCACAGCTCGATGACGCCGCTCGCGAGCGCGCCACTGGGCAATCCCTCGACGTTGGTCTTGACGAACAGGTTCGCCACATCCTGCTGATACTGGGCCTCTGGAATGGGCACCCCGATATGCGCGAGGTCCTGGGTGAACGGATCCATTTCCGCATACACCCACTGCACCTGGTTGTCCGCCCCCACGAGTTGGAGGTAATAGGCCACACGCGCGATGCTCTTGCCTGCGAGACTTTCGCGACGGTCTTCCGCGTACTGCGCACGGCCGTTATCAAACACAAGGTCGGTGGGATTGAAGGCATATACCAGCTCGAAACCCTCGCTTTCCGGGACGTTCATCCGCAAGGCGCCATCGACGGGGATGGTGCCCGCGCGAAATGCCGCCGCCGGCAACCCTGCCTCGTTCATGAGATTGGGCTCGGCACAATGATGCCACGCGAAACGGACGGCCGCTGGAGTGGCGACGCCCTCGGCCGTCAATACCACGCTTGCACCGTCGATGGCTGCGGCCGATTCGTGGTACACGCCGTCTGGGCCGCAGATGTGAAACCACGTCGGCGAAGCGCCATCCCGTGTGCTCAGCGACTGCGCATGCTTGAAGTACACCCGCATGGCATTTCCCTCGATTTCGAAGCGGTCAAACAGCGGGCTTTCGCAAGTCACATCCGACTTTCCGTAGGTCTTGTTGAGGGCTTGCCATGCCAGGCGCTTGCCCACATCATCCTTGTTGGTGGGATGGATATCCGCCACGTTGCCGATATCGTTTACGACCGCCATGCCCGTTCCCGGAATCTCCGCCGAGGCAACCTGGGCCTCCCAGATCTCGGGCAAGGCCTCGGGGGCGCTCCCGTAATCATAGGGCGCGAGCTGCACGAAATAGCACGCCAAATCATCGTCTTGCCAGACGCTCCGCCATCCCTTGATCAGCGCCTCCATCTTGTCGCGGTACAGCATGCCTTCGCCGCGGTTCGATTCGCCCTGATACCAGATGAACCCCCGATTCGCATAGGGGACAAGCGGGGCGACCATGGCGTTGTACAGGGTTGTTGGGGCCTGGCTGTGGTTCAACGCCGAAGCCGATGCGATGCCGGGCAGCGCGGGCGGAAACACACCCTCTTCGAGCGCTTGCCGCGCCTGCGGGAGCCACGCCTCCACGTTCACGATCGCTTCCTTCAGGAGCTGCTGATACTCGGAACTGTCAGGCGTGTTCACGCGAATCTGGGCAGAGATGTCTGCCAGCGACGGTATTTGTTCGAAGCCCGCGGGCGGGGTCCAGGGCTCGATACGCGTGCCGCCCCAACTGGTATTGATGATCCCCACGGGCACGCCTAATCCTGCCTGGAGATACTTCGCGAAGAAATAAGCCACCCCCGAGAAGCCCCCGCCCTGATAGGAATCCGCCAGCGAAGCGGCATTACACGGCGCCCACGGCGTCCACCCCCGCAGTTCCTCGAGGGGCACCGGGCTATGCTCACAGAATACCGTCGCAATCCGGATGTTGTCGTTTGCGCACTGCGCCTGTTCCGCTTCCCAGCCGTCCGTGCTCTTGATTGACCACTGCATGTTGGATTGGCCGGACGCCAGCCACACCTCTCCGAGCAGGATATCAACACGGGTGATTGAACCGCTGGCGGCGGTGACCACGAGTTCGTGCGGGCCTCCCGCCGGCATCGGGGCCAATTCCACCTGCCAGCGGCCATCGTTTCCGGCCGCGGCCGTGACGCTCTGGCCCGCAATCGCAACCGATACCTGCTCCCCGGGTTCCCCCCATCCCCATACCGGCACGGAGGCATTTTGCTGCAGAACGGCGTGGTCCGCGAAGATCGCAGGCAACCGAAGCCCCGCCGCATTCGCGTTCCCCCCCAAGAGGCCGCCCGCAAAGGCCGCTACAAAGAATACACCAAACGGTATGCGATAAATTCTCGGTCTTGCAACGGATTTCATATCTGTTCTCCCGGACTCGCCACCGACTGGGGGCGCGGTTGCTCCATGGCAGGCGTCATGGTTGGACAAAAGAGAATGCGTGCGGAAATCAGGAGAAAACCTATCAGGAAACGGCCTCCACAATCAACTGGGCGCTCGTGGGCGCTCGTGGGCTGGATGGCATCGCCGCGTTCGGGTATGCTTTTGCTACTCATGACCCCGTAAAGGAACGGTTCCATGACCCTTCGCGAGCGAATCTTGTGCGTCTACCGGGGGGAGACGCCCGACGTTGTCCCCTACATGCTCGATCTGTCCCACTGGTTCTATCACAAGCACCAAAAGCCGTGGGACCTCAGCGCCGTTCACAGCGAGCCGGAAACGGATCTCATCGCATATCACAAAGAGGCCGGCGTAGGGTTTTATATCCCCCAGCTTCCGTCGTTCTATGACGCACACTACCCCGCCGATGTTACCGCTTCCGTCGTGAAATCCAGGGACGGAAGCGCCATTACGTGGACCATCGACACGCCCCTGGGGACCATCTCCCGTACGCGCCGCTGGGAACCGCAGAATTACGCCTGGGGCATCGTCGAGTGGACCGCCAAGACGGAACGAGATCTGGAAATCCTCGGCTATGCTCTTGCGCAGCGTACGTACACCCCGCACTGGGACCGCTACCGCCAATGGGTGGGGGCGCTAGCCGACACCGGCGTGATTTACGTCCCCACCGGCTACAGCGCCATGGGGCACTTGCTCAATTACTGGATGGGCGTCCAGGGCGCCATCTACGCCACCATCGAGATGCACGGCGCAGTGCGCGCGTTTGTCGACGCCGTGAATGCCAACCTGCTCGAATGCGTCGATATGCTTGCGCAGTCCCCCGCCGAAATCATCATCATGGGCGATAATTTTTCGAGCGACATCCAGCCGCCTTACTTCTTCGAGGAATGGTCCAGGCCCTATTATGCGGAGGCCATTGCGCGGCTCCACAAAGCCGGGAAGTACGTCGCCGTGCACATTGATGGTCGCCTCCGCGGGGCGCTGGGCATGTTTCGGGCCGTCGCAGCCGATTGCGCCGATGCGGTCACCCCCTCGGGACCCGGCGATCTCACACCCGAAGATTGCCGGGAAGAGGCCGGGCCGGACATGCTTCTCTCAGGCGGGGTTCCTCCCAATCTGTGGCTGCCCGATGTGGACGTGACCGTGTTCGACCGGGCCGTCCTGCAGTGGCTCGACCTGCGAAAATCCAGCCCGCGCCTTATCGCCAACGCCGGTGACCAGGTTCCGCCCGGCGCCGACGAATCCCGCATCCATCGCATGCGCGAACTCGTCGACCAGCATGGACGCTATTGAGACTTACCCCGTTCTTTCAAGAGCGCGACCTGTCTCTCGGGATGGTTGGTTTGAATGCCGTCGGTACCCCAGGCAAACGCCTGTTCCCAGCACGATGGGTCGCTCTCATCCACGATCACAATGGCGCCCGCCCTGTGGCACGCCTTCACAAACGTTTCCGAATAATGCCGCCACACGGACGCAACCACTTTCGGCCGAAGGGCCTCGAGAAGCGGCTGCAGCTTTGACTCGGGCCCCGGATCCGGCATGATGATGCACTCGGGGCAGGTTTCGCGGATCTTCTCGAGTTTCCACCGCGGCGCGTACCACAGCACATGACGTTCCATGCCGTGGGCTCTCACCAGCCGCAGGAGGGCTTCCCAATCGCCCTCTTTGAAGTCCATGTAAATGCCCACTTTTCCTTTGCACAGCGCGAGGATTTCGTCGATCGTGGGGATGCGCGTCCCCGCCCACTCCGGTCCTGTCCGCGCGCCAATATCGAGGGCTTTTAACTCGGCGAGCGTGAGGTCGCGCACGCGCCCGGCCGCGCCTTCCGCATAGGCATCAACGGTGTCATTATGCACGCTGACAAGATGGCCGTCCTTCGTTTGACGCGCATCGACTTCAACGAAATCCACCCCGAGCTCGATGGCTTTTTGGTAAGCAGGCAGGGAATTCTCGGGAAGACCCTGGTGTGCGCCACGGTGGGCAACTACGTATACCCCGCCATGACGCGGCGGCGGCAGGACGGGTTTATCGGGGGCTGCTTGCGCGAGCAGCGAAATGGCCAAAACGCTTGCGGCGAACGGCAGGCCCATTCCCATAGCAAAACCCTCCTCGTGGCGCTTACAAGCGCCGCATCTGGGGCAGCGCCAGAATATCCAGCAGGCCCGCGATGGTGGGTTCGGGGGAAACATAGTCCGCGACGGCTTTGATCTCCGGCTGCGCGTTTGCCGGGCAGGCGAAGAACCCTACCGCCTCGCGCAGTGGCAAATCGCCAACCGTATCGCCAATGCCGGCCACCTCATGCGGTTGAGCGCCCAATTCGTCCAACAGCGCACGCAGGGTGCTTCCTTTGTCGACACCCGCCAGCGAAAGATTCAAGTAGTAATGCGAACAATTGATGATCAATTCGGGACCATGCGCCCGGACAAATGCTTCCACTCGCGGCTGCATGTCGCGCAGGACGGACGGCGTCTTCGAAAACACCGATAACTGGGCCTCCTTGCCAAACTGCAGCACCGCCTCCGGGTGGCCCGGCAGGAGTTCGGTCTCGATGAAATTCCGGACCGCCCGCAAACCGTGAATCTTCTCGTGCGTCACGCCGGGGCCGACACGCGCCCAGTTGTCATCGAGCGAATACAGCACGGCCCCGTTCTCGCAGATTACCGGCGCGCGGATATCGAGGATCTTCATCAATACCTCGGCATACGGTTGAGGACGCCCCGTGCACAGCGTCAGAGGAGCCAGAACGCTCTCACCCGCGGACGCCGCCCGTGACAGCCGCGCAAACTCAAAAAAGAGTGCCAAGTCCCATGGCACGGATTCCTCCGGGCTCACACACCCGTCCAGGTCGGTAATAATCCATTTCACGGACATACAACCAGGGCCTTTCTCACCAAGATAGTCCCGGCCGCCAGCAGGCCGGCCGGAGTGTTATGAGGCAATCGCGCCAACTTTGCCAATTCGGATGGGGAAGACGGTTAGCGCACGCAGCACGTCCCGTCCGGCGTCACCATCCGCTGCCCAATCGTCTGCAACCGCCGCTGCACCGCCGCCGAAACAAAAACCGGGCCCCTCTGGCAGAACCCGGTGACACGGCCTACGATAGTTGAATAAGAACGCTCAGTAACGGGAGCGGCGCTCTTCACGCGGACGCGCTTCGTTGACCTTCAGCGCGCGCCCCTGCATGTCCGCGCCGTTCATGGCATCAATGGCGGCCTGACCCTCGCTGTTGTCGGGCATCTCGACGAACCCGAAACCGCGAGAACGGTTCTCTTCACGGTCGATGATGACACGCGCCTCACTCACGGTCCCGTACGGCTCGAAGATCTTGCGCAAATCGTCGTCGGTGGTTGTGTACGGCAGATTCCCTACATAGATGTTCATCAAAGCTTCCTTTCCCACATTGCAACTTGTCCGGATGGTCGTTTCATAGCAGAGGCGGAAAGCAACGCAGCCCTGATGCATGCAGTCGGAAACCGCCAACACGCGGAGGGATCTTTACAGCTTGCTCGACTCGATCCACTATACACGAACTCCGAAACCCACACCATACCACGCACTAAGATAGCATACGCCGCCAGCTTTGCCAAGAGGGGACCCGCGGAAGGCAATCGCACGTAACCCGGATATTTCACCGCCGTGAACTGGCGAGCATCCCAGCCTTACTCAAACGGTCTTGCATGAATGCATTGTGATTCGTATACGCCGCTGGCTGCTATGAACTATCCCAAAACAGTCTGGGCGCGGCTTATCTTAAGGGCCAGATCGGCTGCAATCGGCGGCAAACCCAGCGAAAGGCCATTTACACCCGCCGAAACGGTCTCCACATTAGTGACGGCCCCGTTCCAGGTCTCCCACCACTCAACGGTGTACTCGCCGGCCTCGAACGCGGGCAGCGTCAAAATGGAGGGCATCGTAGCGGGCGGCGCCTCGCCGCTGGCATGGGCAACCCACGTGCTGTCGCGGTGCTGAACCCAGACCAGCGCGCTCGATGCGTTTTGCAGACCGTAAACAAGCAGCGGTTCCATCGGACGCGTCTGGCAACCGGTGAAAACGTAGCGCTCGACATAAAGCCAGTCCTCGCCGCCGTTATTCTCGACCTGGATCCGGTGTTGCCCTTTCGGCACATCGATGCCAAACGTCTCGTCGTACGTCGTTTCCCAAAGCTTCCATTGCTCGCGCCACACGTTCTTCTTGCCCACGTCTTCGCCGCAGGGAAGCGGCTTCTCGAGCTTCAGTTCGCCGTCGAGCAGGATGCGCAACAACCCGGAATGCGACACGGTGCCAACGTGAACCAGAAAGCGCCCGTCTTCCGGATAGTTGACGATGAAAACCGGCGGATTCCGCAGTTCCCCGTGGGCCCGGCCCTGGAGAAGGCGCGGCAGCAAATCCATGTCGTTGACCGTTCCGTCTTCGGCCACTACAAACTCGCTCACCGGCGGCTTCCCCCAATGGAAAACCGGCACAAGTTCGACGTCATTCCGGATGGACCCGAATTGCTCCGGCGCATACGCCACAACAGGGGCCTCCAGGGGGCGCCACCGCGCCTGGTCCATCGCCATCCCCGCGACGAAGCGCCCGATGCTGGTGAAATGGAAATACAGGTCCAGCGGCTCGATGTAGCTTTCGTGCCACCACGGCATCGGCGCGCCCGCGCAGCCCGACATGACCCCCGCCCACAGTGCATTATGAATGTGCCAGCCTTCGGGGTCCTTGTCACTGGTCGACTCGTGGCTGCGGATGCCGAACTCGGCCAGCAGGTTGGGCTTTGCGTAGTGTGCGGCCTGGTGGGCGCAATACCCGCCCAGCACGGGCCCCACGCCATAATCATTGTTGGTGTAGCAGTGCGTCTGTGCCATGTCGATGTTGGGCATGTTCCAGAATTCCGCCGGCCCGGTCTTGCTCCAGAAACTGGTCGTAACGAGATGGCCGAAGGGGTCGATCGATTTCAGCCAGGCCGACATTTCCTCGTGCCACGCCGCCAAATCTTCCCGGGGCGTGTCGGGCCAACCCTCGAATTCATTGCCCAGCTCCCACGCAAGCACGTGCGGCGAGAAGCCCCACCGCGCGACGGAATAGCGTAGCCGTTTCCGGTACGCCGCGCGCGCGCCGGGGTGCGTGAACCAGTCGCGGAACACTGCGCACGGCCCGCCCCGGGCGATGTTGTAGGGATTCATCGTCCACCGGGGTCCATCCCGGAAATCCTGGTGCGTATCCATGCACAGCATGAAATACATGCCGAGTTCCTGGCCGAGGCGCAGCATCTCGTCGACCCGCCACGCTTCGTCCTGCCGGTACCAGCCCAGCGCGTGTTCCCATTCAATGCCCAGACCCGTGTACGACGACATCCACGGGCGGTTGTAGTTTTCGCCCGCCGCGGCCATCTTTCGCAGGGCCTGTTCCGCCGTCTGGCCGGTGATGGCATAGGAAGGCAGGTTGTGGCCGACCGGGAAATACGGCGCGTCGTTATCGAAGGCGAAATAGTGCGGATCGCAGGTGCTCGTGCGCACGAATCCACTGCTTTCGGCAGGCACGCCCTCGAAGGTTCCCCCTGCGCCGGTCACCAGGCCGCTCTTGTCGCGCGCGATCAGTTCATACCGGTACGTGCCCGTTTCCGTTGGCGCGAACCGCACCCGCCAGCCTTGTTCTCCCGTGGATCTCAGTACCTGGCCCGCGGAGAGCGTCTCGGCAATGAAATCCACCATATAGAAACCGGGTGCCCAAAACGTCCGTCCCGAGGGCGCCACGAACCGCGCATCCAGCGCCACCTGGTCCGGATCGAACGGGTTGTCATATGCGGCGGCAAGGTCGACATCCAGCTCGAAGAGACCATATACGGGAACCTGCGCGCGGTTGGCCGTGGCGCCCCGCAAGTCCAACACTTCGTCCGAAGCGGCAATCGCACCGGGCAATTGCGCGGGCATCTCCGTAAACCGGACCGACATCGCCGCGCTGACCGTTTGGCCGGCATCCACATTCGGCAGCAGTTCAATCCGAAGCATGGCGCGCGCGTCGTCCTGCGCGGAAAGGGTCATCAGGTGGAATCCGTCCAGTTGGATGTCCAATGCGCGGCCGTCGGCGAGTTCAATCGCGCACCCGTCCGAGACCGCGCGCACATAGCTCGGAAACCGAACCGGCCTGCCGGGCCGCAGGAACAGGCGCGCTCCCTCGAACGCATCAAACGGCAGTGAGACGACGAACGGCGTGGCCGTTGAGGCCTCCCCGGTCTTCGTCAACGCGTAACCAACATGCAGTTCCCCGGGCTCAGTCCGCACTTCCTGCACATATTCGAGCGGGAGCGCGTTTCCTCCCTGTGATATCCGGCCGCGCTCGACAACAGCCGCGCCATCCCCGCGTGACTCCAGACCTTCCGGGTCCATGATGCGCTCCGCGTGCCCGAGCTGCCACACCACCAATCTTCCACCCTCGCTCTGGGCCTCGAACCGGCCGTTCGGCAGGACCTTTATCGTGCCGTCCGGCGTCTCCCACACAACCACCGGCCCGTCAATGGCCAGCGCGCCCCCAGGCGGCGCAACGGTCGTCACGGACTCCTCCGCATGTGCGCTCACCCCGCAAAGCAAGGCCGCAACGCTCAGGCACATCGCAACATCACGGAACGGAAATCGATTCAACAAATGAAAACCCTTTCGCATGGCCTATTCTCCTCGAGCCGGATGGCCGTGGCCGGGTGCGGCGCTCTTCGGCCCTCTTCGTACAATTCAGTACGCGACAATACCACACACCGCCCCAGCGCGGCATAGCCGAAACCAGACTCCCTGTCCTGTGTCTGTCCCGAGGGTTTTGCTCCAGCCCATTTTCATCGTCTACGGGTGAGCCGAATGGCTCATGGTGCGCTGTCCCTGGGTTTTCGCAAACCCGGGTGTTTCCCGCTCTGTTGTGGGACCGGTGCCCTCACCGGTCATTTCTATTTTGATTGCCTGCGGGTGAGCCAAACAGCGCATGGTTCGCAGTCCCGAATGCTTTTCGCATGCGGGGGCTGCAATCAGCAATGCGTCGATCGGCACCCGGTCTTCAACCCTTTTGGTATACTTGGGCTTCGGTTCAACGAAAGAAAGAGCCTGTTCTACCAAAGGAGCGTCCAATGATCGCGCGTCTTTTACTTGCCGTGACGGCCGGCCTTCTGGCCCTGCCCGCCTTGGCGGCGGAGTCTCCCTTCGATGTGGGGAGCCGGTCGCAATTGTTTGTCGATACGGTTCTGGTAGATGCAACGGACGGGGTGGCATTCACCCTCCATCCCGCGCGCACCCATCCCGAAAACCCCATCCTCAAGGCCGACCAGCCGTGGGAAGGGTGGCGGGTCGAGATCTACGGCAACGTCATCTACGACGAGCAGGAAAAGCTCTTCAAGATGTGGTACTACGCCGAAGAGCCCGAGGGGTTCCCCAAACTGGGCATGTACTACGCCACCAGCCAGGACGGCGTGCATTGGGAGAAGCCGCTCATCGGGGAAGTCAATTCGCCAAAGCATGCCCGCCACAATGTGGTCGCCGAGGGCATCCTCCTGCCGTCCGTAATCAAAGATGCCGCTGACCCCGACCCGGCGCGCCGCTACAAGATGATCGGTTACGACTATGCCTTCAAAAGTCATGGCTACCATACGTGGGTCTCTCCCGACGGGCTCCATTGGGAACGCCTCAGCGACGACCCCATCGCCCGAGGAGCCGACGTCATTACCGGATATTTCGACGAGATCCGAAAAGAATACGTCGCTTTCCCGAAGATCAACCACGAGGTACGGGGATTTGATCGCCGGGTCTTTTGGCTCATAACGAGTCCCGATTTCGTGACATGGTCGGAGCCGCAACTGGTCTTCACCCCCGATCTGCGCGATGACGCGGGCTGCCTGGCCCGCATCGAGGAGGTGCGGCCCGTTCTGGATGTGCCGGACGACCCCGTTCTCATGCGAACCGAGTTCTACGGGATCGGGGCCTATCCCGCCGAGTCGTGCACCCTCGCATTCGTCTGGATGTTTACGGTCAACAACAACGCGCGCTACGGCAACCAGGAAGGCCCCGGCGAATTGCAGCTGGCGGTCTCGCGCGACCTGCTCCATTGGGAGCGGCCCTTCCGCCAACCCTGTGTACCGCGCGGCAAGCTGGGCGAGTGGGACTGCGGCTTCTTCGGCACCCAGGCCCGCGCCCTTCGCGTGGGGGACGAAATCTGGCTGTATTACGGCGGTTCGAATTACACCCACGGCACCCCCTGCCTCTACCGCGATGAGGGCACGGGACGCGGCACCGAGTACACGGGCTCGCTTGGCCTGGCCATCTGGGACCTCGACCGGTTTGTGTCGGTCGACGCACCCCCCGGGGGCGGCAGCCTGACCACGGTGCCCATCGCGTTCACGGGTCAGCGCATGGAGATCAACGCGCGAGTGGCCGGGTCCCTCACGGTATCCCTGTGCGACGCTGCCGGAAAGCCCTGGCCCGGTTTTGAAGTGTCCGATACGATCCAGGGCGACAACCTGCGCCACGCCGTCACCTGGGCCGGCAACCGCGATGTGTCTTCCCTTCGGGGGAAGCCCGTGGTGGTGCGGTTCACCATGGGCGACGCCGAGCTGTTTGCGTTCGCGTTTCGCGAGTAACCTCGCCCTGGCGGCTTCAGGCGCACCAGGCCGCCAGGACTTTCGTCCTGTCTTGTGGCATTGTGGACCGCGGGTGCTGGAATGCGGTGTCTTCCTGTCCCGTTTCATGAGAGAGCCGCGTATTGACGCGCGTAACTTGGCGGCGCAAAATGGAAAATGTGTGAAGGGAGCCAAACCATGAAGTCCTGGCGGTTTCATGAATTCGGCGATATCGCCAACTTGCAACTCGAAGAGATTCCGGTGCCCGAGCCCGCACCGGGCGAAGCGCTCGTGAAACTGCACTATGCCTCGTTGAACCCCGCCGATGCATTCCTCGTGATGGGCAAATACCCACGTCCCGGCAAGCCCCCCTTTGCTGTCGGCAGAGATGGGTGCGGGGTGATCGAGAAACCCGGTCAAAGCGGGCGGTTCAAAGCGGGCGATACCGTGGTGGTGTTGCGAAGCGATATCGGCGTCACCCGCGAAGGCACCCTGGCCGGGTATGTGGCGGCGCCCGAGGAATGCCTCGCCCCTCTGCCCGACGGATGGAAGGAGGAGGAGGGCGCGGCCGCGCCCCTGGTTTGTCTCACGGCGTGGCAGGCGCTCGTCGGCGTGGGTGGCCTCGAGGCGGGACAAACGGCCCTGATCACCGGCGCATCGGGCGGCGTCGGCACCGCCGCCATTCTCCTTGCGAAGGCCATGGGCGCGAAAGCCGTCGCACTGTCCCGCAGCCCCGAAAAACGTGCGCGACTGGAAGCAATCGGTGCGGATTTTGCCCTCGATGCCAGCATCGACGGCCTCGAGGAGCGGGTCAAGGAGGCTCTCGACGGCGGGCGCGTGGATGTCGTCGTCGAGAATCTGGGCGGCCCCTACCTGCAAGCAAGCATCAATCTGTGCCGCGAACAGGGTCGCATAGCCCAGGTGGGCCTCCTCGCGGGACTCAAATCCGAAATTCTCGTGGGGTCCGTATTGTTCAAGCGGGTGCGCATCGAGGGCGTGGCCGTCGGGGCGTACACCCCCGCGGAATCGCAGGAGACCTGGCAGCACATTGTGGCCCTCCTTGACGCGGCAGGTACGCGGCCACTCGTCGATAAGGTATTCCCCATGGACGCCGTGCAGGAGGCATTTGCATATCTCGCCAGAGGCCCTCTCGGGAAGGTCCTGGTGCGAACGGCGGCCTGAGATGACTATCCTCGAGCATACGCCCGAGCAGGCTATGCTGGTGCGTCCCACACTGGCGATGCAGGCGAGTTTCCTCGAGGCCGCCTACGAGTACCGCGACAACGGCGAGGAACTCGACCCCGCGTTTCCCGCTTACTGGTGCACGCCGTTCCACGCCTACATCGAGCAGCTCGAGGCATTGGTCAAAGGCCGACACCTTCCTCTCTCGATGGTGCCCGCGGAGACATTCTGGCTCGCCAGCGCGGACGGGCGTTTTCTCGGCTTGAGCCGGTTGCGCCACCACCTGAACCGTTCGCTCCGCATCGAGGGCGGCCATATCGGGTACAGCATCCGGCCATCGGAACGGCGCAAAGGCTACGGCACCCAATTGTGCGCCTTCACGATCCAGGAGGCGCGACAGCACAGGCATTTCGTTCGCCTGCTCATCACGTGCGATACCTCCAACACGGCTTCGGCGCGTATCATCGAGAAGAACGGCGGCATCCTGCAAAACTACGCCATCTCTCCACGAACGGGCAGGCAAGTTTCCCGGTACTGGGTTAAACTGTAAGTTTTCGAGGGCCAATCGATGCGAATTATCGTGACCGGCGCAAGCAAGGGCATCGGGCGGGGCATCGCCACCGTGCTGGCAAAGGAAGGATTTCAGATCGGTGCTCTGGCGCGCTCGAAAGGGCTCCTCGAGGCCCTGCGCGAAGAAATCGCGGCCGCAGGCGGCGTGTGCTACATCGCCACATGCGACATCCGCGAGCAGCGGGACACCGAATCGGCCATCGCCTCGCTGATTGACCAGCTTGGCGGTCTCGACGGTCTCATCAATAATGCCGGTCTTGTAATCCGCAAAAACGCGCTCGACCTCTCGTTCGAAGAGTGGCGCGCCCTCATCGACACGAACGTAAACGGCCTCTTTTACGCCACCCGTGCCGTCCTGCCACTCCTGTGCGGCCAGGGCTCGGGCCATATCATCAACGTCTCCTCGATCTCCGGCAAGGTCCCCCTGGCCGGCGGCAGCGCCTATGCCGCCACCAAATTCGCGGTCACGGGGTTTTCCCAGTCGCTCTTTCAGGAGGTGCGCGATTACGGCATCAAGGTCACCGTGGTCTACCCCGGCTCAGTAGATTCCCAATCGCACCGCCACGATACCGGCGCGGACCATTCCTGGAAGGTGTCGCCGGAAGACGTTGGGCGCGCCTGCGCCGGAATTCTGCGAACGCCCCCCGGCACGCTCATCAGCGAACTCGAGATACGCCCCGTGGGCCGCCCGCCAAAACCCTAACCATCCCTCGCAACTCAGAGATCGATGGCGTCCAGCCCGGGGATAGATGATTCGAGCGGAATGGTCTCGATGCTGGTCGCGCCGAGTTTCGCCAGCTCATAGCGCACCTTCGGAAGAGGCAGCTCCGTGCTGTCCGCCTTCATCTCGATGCTGTACTCGGTGTAATTCACGCCTTCGTTGATTGTGGGCTCTTCCCCGAACAGATGATTCTCCCGGAGATATTCGAGAATCTTCTCCGAATCGTCTTTCCGGGTGTTAAAGGTAAGCAGAACCTTGTCCTCGGCGTAAATCGAGCCGTACAGGTTCAGCAGAAACATCCGGGCGATATCGTATTTCTCGGGATCGTCCCGCAGGGAAGGGCTGGCCCAGATCCCTGCTTCCGACGACATAATGTCGTCGAGGATACAAAGCCCGTAGTTTGCGATGGCCCCGCCCGTTTGGGTGATTTCCAGGCCAAAATCCACGGATCCATTGGTGACCTTCGCCTCCGTCTTGCCCCACGTCTCGTAGATCACGATGCCGTTTTGTATGCGCGGCGGTGTCTTGAATTTCTGCACCGAAAACTCTTTGTGGGATTCGCCGAACCCGAGTTCTTCCGCTTTCCGATTGAACCATTCCAGAGCCAGGTACGGCATCTCGGAAACCATGGTCACCACGGGTTTGCTGGATAGCAGGTCCTTCAACCAGGCATCGCCTTTCGCGGCAGTCGCTTCGGTGCCAATAATGACGATCCGCACCCGTCCCCGCTCCAGGGATAGCACCTTTTTCAGCTCGATGTCCCGGCCATACTCGTACTTGAATTCCAGGGAGCGCTCGCGAACCCAGTCATCGCCGCCGATGGCAAGGTCGATCTCGCCCAGGGCCAGCTGCGACCCGAACTCCTGCGGCCGCCCGTCCCAGCCCACGAGAAATGCCGTTAGCGGAAACGAGCTCGGGCCGCCTTTGTCATACCCGAGCGTGGGAAAACCGGCGTGTTTGAGCAATTCGATGAGACTCCCGCCGCGATTGGGATCTGCCAGGGATCCTGCCGGTAAACCCACGATTAGCTGCGTGTCACTCATGGCGTGCCTCTATCCTGTTGTTCGGCTTCGCATTGCCCCAAGAGAAGATCATCTTATACGCATTCCCCCCCGCCAAGGTCAAACTGAACCTCCAAAATCATCAGACTATAGCCCCTCCTGCTGAAAGAAGCTACAATTACAGCAAGCCAAAGTGACAATATCGCGAGATATTTGAGAATGAACCAATACACTGCGGTGCTCAAGAAAGATGGCCCGTGATGGGTCGGATGGATTGAGGAGATCCCCGGTGTGAACTGCCAGGAAGAAAGCCGCGATGAGCTCCTCGAAACCCTGCGTGTGACCCTCGAAGAAGCCATAGAAATGAACCGTCAGGATGCGCTCGCCGTTGCGTCGGAAGATTACGAAAAGGCTACCGTAGATATTTGAAGTGAAACGAAGTGAACGTATCCAGCATCTGAATTCAAATGGGTGCGAACTGATTCGGGAAGGTGCGCGCCACTCCTGGTGGGGAAACCGACAGAGGAATGCGCGGTCAGCCGTACCCCGTCATCGTGAAATTAGAGATATTCTTGTGCGGAAGATCTGCAAAGATCTCGATATACCTGCCCCACACTAACGGCGGATACGCAACGATTGCCCCCATCACAGTAACTGCCGGAACAGCATATAGGCCTCGGCAGCCTCGACCGAGACTTCCCGGCCCCGCACCCGCGCCGTATACTCGACGTTCTGCACGCTCGAATGGTGGATGGCGTTGCGCATCTGGGATTGGTGCATGGTCAACGCCTGCAATTTGTACTCGATGAAATCCGAGATGTCGATGTAGAAGTTCGGGTGAAATTTCTCGCGTTCCAGGCTCCAGAACAGCGACGTGTTATCGTACCCCAACACGAGACGCTGAAAAGGCTTTATCGACGGATCCCCCGGCCGCGCCGCCGTAAACGCCGCCCGGAACACGGCCTCGTGGTCCTGATTATACGAACCCACCGGGATCGCCAGCATGGTCGGTTTGAGGCGGTCCAGAGCAAGTTTGCTCTCCCGCTCGAATTTGGCGATCAAATCGCGGCGCGGGATCGCATCCATCCGAAGATGCGTGTCTGCGTCGCGGTACAGGATGTCCCAGTCGTCGACCCGCAGGAACGTCATGACTTCCGCCAGCTCGTGAGCCCGCGTCTGCCCCGCTACCTCGCCGCTGGTGCCGTCGTAGTGCTTGAGGTCCCCCACCGAACACACGATCACGTAGACTTCGCCGCCCAGATGCTTGATCCGCGCCATGGTGCCCGCGCACCCGAAACATTCGTCGTCGGCATGGGGCGCGATAACCAGCAGCCGCTGCCGTCCGAGGAATTCGTCTTCAAGGGTCAATGCGTTTTCCATCTATCAGAGCCTCGTACAGCGCCTCGATGCGCTCCACCATCTTCTCCAGGCCGTAATGGGGCACCACGCGCTCGCGTGCCCGCCGTCCCATGCGCTCGCGCAGCTTGCTGTCGCGCGCCAGGAGGATAACCTTCTCAGCGATGGCCCCCGCCTCCGCCGGCGGGACCAGAAAGCCCGTCTGCCCGTCCTGCACTACCTCAGGAACACCGCCCACGTACGTCGCCACGGCCGGCACTCCGGCCGCCGCCGCCTCGAGCAAAACACGGCCCATCCCTTCGTTAAGCGACGGCAGCACAAACAGGTCCAGCGCGGCCATGATATCCGGGACATCGTTCCGCAGACCCAGGAAGGCAAAGCGGCTCCCCAAAGGTCTAGCCTCTTCGTGCAGCGCCGGCGCAAGCGCGCCGTCGCCCGCATGGACGAAGCGCGCGCGGGGCAGCACTTCGGCGACGGCCTTCGCGGCCTTCACAAAATACGTGAAGCCCTTCACGTGTTCAAGACGCCCCACCCCCCCGATCAGAACGTCGTCGCTTTCGACGCCGAGTGCTCTTCGTGCGGCCCGCCGGCGCAACCGGGCCTCCTTGAACGGGCTGAAATCCACACCGCTGAAAATGACCGTCCATTGATCGGGTGTGCCGACCCCCTTCGCCAGGTGCTCCTCGAGTCCCCGTTGCGTGAGCGCGATGAGGCGGTCCGTCCGTTTGGCGGCGTACCGTTCGCAAGCAATGAACGCGCGCGTCACCGGACTGGCGAAGTACCCGTTGAACACGTGCCCGTGGGGCGTATGGACCACGGCCGGCACGCCCGCGCGCCGCGCCGCAATACGTCCCAGCAACCCCGCCTTCGACGTATGCGTATGCACGATGTGGTAATTGCGCTCGCGGAAGAGCCCGGTGAGTTCGTCCAGCGCCCGCCAGTCGTCCAGCGGCGCTACGGGACGAACCAGGTGTGGGACTCGGAGGATGTCGATGCCCGCTTGTTCGATTTGAGGCTCGATGGACCCCTCGCTGCCTTCGGTCGGCCCGCTGATGAGGTCCACCTCGAAGCGCTCGCGGTTGGCAAGACGGACGGTGTGAAACGTATTCTCCTGGGCGCCGCCCTGGCATAGGCGTGTGATCACGTGCCCCACCCGGTACCGCTTCATGCCCGATTCCCCAGAATCCCCGCCACCCGCAGCGCAAATGCCGCCCAGTTCAGTTCGTCCTCGACCCGTTTCCGGCCATTATGACCCAAACGCCCGGCCAATGCAGCATCCTCGAGAATGCCCAGGATCGCTTCGGCCAGGCCATCAACATCGTCCGGCTCGACCAGCAGGCCCGTTTCCCCATCCAGCACGGCCTCCGGAACCCCGCCCGAATTGCCCGCCACCACCGGTTTCGCATGGGCATGGGCCTCGCTGAAAACCAGACCGAACCCCTCGACCTGGCCCCGGGTATCCGCTCCGGCCGGAAGGGCAAACACGTCACACGCGGCATACAGCGCCGCCAGGTCGCGTTCCTCGACCTTCCCCGGCATGACAAGTTGCGCGCGCACGCCGAGACGCTGCGCTTCCTGGCAGACCGCCCACATGCACGGACCCTGCCCCGCAATCAGCAGCAGAGTATCCGGAATCCGCTCGAGGATCTTCGGTAACGCCCGCACCAGCGCCACGTGGTTCTTCCTGGGTATCAGGCGTCCCACGGAGAGAATGACGCGGCTGCCGTCGAGAACGTATTTGTGGCGCACCGCATCGATATCAGCTTGGGTGACACTTGCATCCGGATCCGCACCGGGCAAAACCACCGTGATCCGGTCTGCATTTACGCCAAACGCAATGAGTTTCCCGCGCGTAAACTCGCTGATCGCGACCACGGCCTTCGCCCGCCCATATACCCGGCGCAGCAACCCTCCGAGGAAACATGCCCGCTGAAACTTCATGAACTCGTAGCCGTAGGCAAACACCACGCAGGGTTTTCGCGCCAGCAGGCCTATGAGGCCTCCATACGCGACATTAATGCCCACAATCGCGTCGCAGCTCCGCGTGTACCGCCAGGATTTCGCCAGCATTGGCAACAGCCGCAGCCATCCCCACCCATAACCCCGGTAGCGCACTACGGTGACCGGTTCACCTGCGTCAAGGTCCTCCATACCCGCGAAATGCGGCGCCACCACGGTGACCTCGTGCCCCAGCGCCGCCAAGTGCCGCGCGAGCTGCACCGTCACCGTGCTGATCCCCCCCTCGATAGGTGGATAATCCGCCGTTGGAATCAGTATCTTCACACCTGCCCCCGCCCTTCTCGGTTTCGGTCGATTCCCGTGCATCCTAGGCAACATGAGGGGTCTGGAGCAACCTGCGGAACGGGGACTGCACCAGGCGAGTCTGCCGAAAACGGGCGAGGCAGGCTCTCCCCATTCGGCACTCAGCGCAAAACACCTCCGAGGCCCCCTTCCCCGGCGCGGCGTATCGCCCGTCCACACATCCTGGGATCGCCGGCGTCAATCCGGTATCTCGGGGCCATGTTCAAAGCGCCGTCCCCGGCGCGGCTACGTGTCCCCGGTCAAACACGCCTCTCAGGTGTTCATTCTCCCGGCCCGCCCGTCCTACCTCGCCTCTCTGTCCTCGCGCGGCTCCGTCCATCTCTGTCCGCATGTGGCCTTGCCTGTCCGTGTCTGTCCGTGTGTGTCCGTGTCCGTCCGTGTCCATCCGCGCAAATCCCTCCGGCCCCGTTCGCCCCCACCAGGACATCCTCACAAATCTCTTGCGTTTAAAAATACTTTGTGATATAAATGACTCACAAAAGAAACAGCGCGGCCATCCCACGAAAGGCGGTGCCCCATGTTCCTTCACCGTATCGACCCCCTCCGCGACCCCTTCCTCAACAGTCCTTGGCTCGCAACCAGCCGCCGCGTGGCCCTCGCCGCCCTCGACTCCGTCGAACGTGCCGTCCTCCACCTCCGGACGGCCCTCGTGTCCGTCTCACCACCCGACGGCGAACGCGCGGCCCCCGGCACCTCTCCCCAGACCCGCGACCCGCGGTGGCTCCATTGACACAAGGCGCAGGCGAGACGTACGGCGGCGCCGAAGCCGCGGAAACCCGGCCGGCCCCCGACCCCATCGACAAGGGCGGCCTCATCCCCACCGCGCTGGGGCTTGTTCCGGTCACGCTGGGGATGACTCTGAACGTCGCAGGCCGGTTCTTCTTTCAGGAAGCCTGGGGCTGGCTCGAATTCCTTGTTTTCGGGGTCATCGCGGGCACCCAGACGCTTTGCTACGTAGCGGGCATCATCGGCTTGGACGTCCTTTCCTATGGAGACGCACGATTCCGGCTGGCCCGAAGAATTGGGGTCCTTCTGTGCATTCCCTGCCCCGCCACGCTCGCCCTGCTGCAACTGGACGCCGCCCGGCCGTACGTTAGGTCGGCAATCTGGATCGAGGCCCCGTATTGGATGCTCTCGATCGCTTTCGTCTGGCTCGTCGTGCGCAACCTCGCCGCTCTCCTCACTGACCAGGATGACGAGTGGCTTCATAGCTGGGTCCGCGTGTCGAAGTGGATGGCGGTTCCTCTCTTGACCTTGGCGGGCGGCTGGTTCCTGGCATTCCTGTGCGACCCTGGCGGGGGGTGGCTCGAGTGGCTGATTCTCTGGCCCTTCGGTCTCTTGCAGTCCATATTGCCTCGGACTCTCTTCGGACGCGACCTCATCTTCTTCCTGTTTCTCTCCATGGCCTCGACAGGGCAGGTTTGCTTCATCGTTCTCGTTACCCTCCTCTGGTATGCCCGAAGCGATTGGCGGCGGAAGGAGCGCAAGTGGAGCAGACGTCTGGCGCATCATCTGTTCGGAACGCCTATCCGGTCCTGCAGATACGAAAGACTCAGCACTCCAATGTTATGGCTATGTCTGTTCCTGGGGGCCATATTCCTGGGAGGCGTGGCGTGCGGCATGGTCTATATGCTCAACACCGACGCCCAGGAAGACGAGCATTTCCGCGAAACCCTCGCAGAGACCGTAATCGGCCAAGTGGGCGTTTGCGTAGCGCTGTGGATGGCGCCCGGCGCCCTCTTCGCCGCCATCCTGGCCCGCAACATCCTAGCCGGCGTCCCGCGCAGGCTCTTTCATTTCCTCCTCCTGCTCGCCTTCGTCAATGTGCCTGCAGAAAGCTGCCTGCTCTTCACCGGCGTGCTCTTCCGGGCATCAACACGAAACCCCTCCTATGGCTACATCCGCGATTTCGCCTGGATATCCTTCATCGCCTACCCCCTCGCCGCCGCCCTCACCGCCTGGCTCGCCCTGCGCCTCACCCGTCTCTGGCTCCTCTGGCGCGGCTACCCCGAGGAACAACCATAACCCCTGACAACGCAGCCTCCCCGCTCATGGTTCATATAGGCCCTTTAGGTCTCATTACCTCCTTCTTCGCTGCGGCACGGTCCTGGCAACGGTCGCAGGCCGTGCGCTGGTTGTCTCGTGACCGCGCCGCTCTTGCGACCGAAGGTCTCCCTTATCGCAGCTTCTCCTGCCTTGTGCTATCATGCGCGCCGCCATTACGGGAAATCGGCACGCACGTCTCATCAGGAGGTCTCGACCATGTTCAACGGGCTGGGGATGCATCTGGGGAATCTGTCACGGCTGTCGAACGCCAAAACACGGTCGCTGTCGCCGGAGAATTTCGACGGCGCGAAAGGCAAAGGCGGCATGGCCACCGAGGGCACCGGCGCCCGGTGCGCCCGCGACCTCGGCCAGGGCTGGAAAGTCTCGCCCTCGATCAAAATCGAGCCCGGCCAGACCGTCGAACTCGCCAACATCGACGGACCCGGCGCCATCCAGCAAATCTGGATGACCCCCACCGGCAAGTGGCGATACAGCATCCTCCGGGTCTATTGGGACGACGAGGACACCCCCAGCATCGAAACACCCGTCGGCGATTTCTTCTGCATGGGCTGGGGCGAATACGCCCACGTGAACTCGCTGCCGGTCTGCGTGAACCCCGGCAGCGCCTTCAACTGCTATTGGGAGATGCCCTTCCGCAAACACTGCCGCATGACCTTCGAGAACATCGACGAAGAACCCATGACCCTCTACTACCAGATCAACTACACCCTCACAGGCGTCCCCGACGACGCAGCGTATCTCCACGCCCAGTTCCGGCGCACCAACTCCCTCCCCTACAAAGAGGTCTAC
>CAZFOG010000058.1:0-7011 GCA_964520685.1 uncultured Nitrospiraceae bacterium
CGACGGCCGCCTGCCCGCCGGGATAGCCGTTCTCGGGCAGGGTGAACTCGCCGTAATGCAGCCGCAGGCCCTTAAATGTCAGGTACTGGACGAAGGCTTCCTCCTCGGGTTTGCCCTCGAGAACGAGCAATTGCTGCGCCACGGGGGCTACCACCGTCACGTTCTCCGGCGTTTCGCCCGGCATGGGATAGTAGTGGAGCACGCCGGTCTTGCGATTCAGATACCATTCGCCGGGTGTATCGAGCCCTTCGAAAAGATTCTCGATGAAGAAACGCTGTCCCGAGGGTTGCCAGTAGCCCATGGGCCAGCCCGAGCCGATGGTGAATTCGAGGATATGATTCTCGAGGTCCAGATTCTTGATGAAATGCATCGACGTGTTCCACGAATGGAACATGACCACCCAGGCATCCCCGAGGGTCTCCCACTGCTCTACGTCGCCGGGCTGAAACCGGATCTTGTCTTTGCTGGGCTCTTCCTTACCCGTCTCGGGATTGGTCACGGTTGCGCGGCCGGTGGTGTGGAAATAATCCGTGTCTTCGGGATAATCGCCGACCGGATGGGCCGGATTCGGCGTGCGGGCAATCTGCCGCCATTCGCCGTTGACATACAGCCCCGTAAACGCCCACGAGCCCTCGCGCACCTCGGGCAGGTCGAGGGTCCAGATGGCATTGTCCGTGTTCCAACCGCTGAGTATGCGCCCGCCATGAATGACGGGATGCTCGCCCGGGTAGGCCTCGTAGATGATGGGTGCGGAAACAGTACCCGAGTCCTCGGGGCCAAACAGCACCGGCTTCGTGACGTGGTAGTTGCCGCCGCGGACCAGGACGCGGACCGGAGCCTGGGTGCGCACGGCAGGCTCGAGAGTGCGGATGGCGTCGCGCGCCGCCTCGATGGTCGCAAACGGCCCGTTCGTCCTGTCCGCGTTCGGCGCCTCGTGAGTCCCCTGCCATGCGTTGTTGCCGTCGGGCGAAACGTAGAACGTGGTTGCGACGGGCGTCTGCTGCGCCATAGCGGCTCCGGCGGTGAGCATCAGAACAAGACAGCTTCCAGCCACAGGTGATTCGCAGAATGCTCTGAACACGGATATCCCTCCTCGAATTGGACCGCAGTGAACGCCGTGATGAATGGCACGGCTGATCATGACACCGCGATCCGGGGATTACAACCCGTGCAAGGTTGATGGACGCCCGGATCTCGCGAGGGCTTCCGAGGCGGCATCACGCCAGGAACCCTGGCGGGTGGGCGTTTCGAGGGCGCTGGCGAGGAGCCTGAGAAAATCGTTCCGGGGAATTTCACGGGCGCCGAGACTCAGGAGGTGTTCATTGGTAACCTGGCAGTCGATGAAACCGAAGCCCCAGAGCTGGCACAGGTCCGCCAGCGCGGACAGCGCGGCCTTGGATGCGTTGGCGATGCGGGTGAACATGGATTCGCCGAAGAAGCAGGCGCCGAGCGAGAGCCCGTACAGACCTCCCGCGAGCGTTCCTGCCTGCCAGCACTCGATGGAATGGGCGTAGCCCAGCTCGTGAAGGCGCGTGTAGGCATCTTTCATCTCGGGCGTAATCCAGGTGCCGTCGCCATAGGCGCGGGGCGCCGTGGCACACGCTTCGATCACGTCTGTGAAAGCCGTGTCGAAGCGCACCTCGAAGACACCCCGCCGCAGCGTCCTGCGCAGACTGCGCGAGCGGTGGAATTCGCAGGGAAACAACACGAGCCGCGGGTCAGGCGACCACCAGAGGATGGGCTGTCCGTCCGAATACCAGGGGAAAATGCCTGCCTGGTAGGCGGCGAGGAGCCGTTCGGGCCGCAAATCGCCGCCGACGGCAAGAAGGCCGTCTTCCTCCGCAAAATGGGGCGGTGGAAACACAGTTTCACGGGTTAGTTGAAAAATGGGCATGACGGTTCCGCATGCGCGTCAGCGCGAGCCGGGTGTTATTCATCCTTGAATTCGAAGGCAATCGCATCGTCCTTGACGGTTATCAGGACGCGCCCGCCCTTCTCGAGTTTTCCGAACAGCAGCTCGTCGCTCAGCCGGTCCTTGACCTCGGTCTGGATGAGGCGTTTCAGGGGCCGGGCGCCGAATTTGGGATCGTACCCGTGATTGGCCAGCCAGGTACGGCCCTCATCCGTCAGCCCGAGGGTGACCTTCTGCACGGCAAGGCGTGCCTGCAGTTCGCCTACAAACTTGTCCACCACGCGCTCGATGATGTCCTGGGGCAAAGCGTTGAACGAGACGATCGCGTCAAGCCGGTTGCGGAACTCGGGGCTAAAGGTCTTTTCGACGGCCCGCATGGCCTTGCCCTGGCTGCTCTCGAGTTCACGGTCGCCGAAACCCATGGTGCGCGCCGCCATGTCCCGTGCGCCGACGTTCGACGTCATCACGAGGACCACATTGCGGAAATCGGCGCGTTTGCCGTTGTTGTCCGTCAGGGTGGCATGGTCCATCACCTGGAGGAGAATGTTGAAGAGGTCGGGGTGGGCCTTCTCGATCTCATCGAGGAGCAACACGCAATAGGGATGCTTGCGGATCTCGTCGGTAAGCAGGCCGCCCTGATCGAAACCGACGTATCCGGGGGGCGCGCCGATGAGCCGCGCCACCGCATGTTTCTCCATGTACTCGCTCATGTCGTAGCGCGCAAAATGGACCCCCATCACGGCGGCGAGCTGTCGCGCAACCTCGGTTTTGCCCACGCCGGTGGGGCCGATGAACAGGAAATTGCCGATGGGGCTTTCCTCGTTGCCCAGGCCTGCCCGCGAACGCTTGATGGCCGTGGCTACGGCGTGTATGGCGTCATCCTGCCCGAAGACCATGCGCTTCATTTCCTTCTCGAGCACGGCGAGGTGTTCGCGATCCGAAGACGAGACACTGCGCTGGGGGATCTTGGCGATGGCGGCGACAATGGCTTCGATATCCGCGGGCCGGATGGTCTTGCGCGCGCCTTTTGGCAACAGCTTGATGCTCGCCCCGGCCTCGTCGATGACGTCGATGGCCTTATCGGGCAGGCAGCGGTCATTGATGTGTTTCGCGGACAGCTCGGCGGCCGCGCGCAGGGCGGTGTCCGTATAGGTGATGCCGTGGTGCTTCTCGTAATGCGACTTGAGGCCCCGCAGGATCAGCACGGTTTCCTCGATGGTCGGTTCGGCGATCTCGATCTTCTGGAAGCGCCGCGACAGGGCACGGTCCTTTTCAAAGGTCTGCTTGAATTCCTCGTAGGTGGTCGAGCCGATGCAGCGTAATTCGCCCGACGCCAGGACCGGCTTAAGCATGTTCGACGCGTCCATGGTGCTGTCGGTCGTGGAGCCGGCCCCGACGACGGTGTGGATTTCGTCGATGAAGAGAATCACGTCTTTGCGTTGGACCAGGGCCCCGATCACGGCCTTCATGCGCTGCTCGAAATCGCCGCGGAACCGGGTGCCGGCCAGCATGGCGGCCAGATCGAGACGCAGAATCTCGATGTTCTGCAGCACGGACGGAACTTGCCCTTTGACGATCTGGAGCGCCAGGCCTTCCGCGATGGCGGTCTTGCCGACGCCCGGCTCCCCTACGAACACGGGATTGTTCTTACGGCGGCGGCACAAGACCTGCACGGTGCGGCGCAGCTCGGGTTCGCGGCCGATAAGGGGATCGATAAGACCGCCCTTTGCCCGTTCATTGAGATTGACGGTAAACGCCTCGAGGGGGTCGCGGGAGGAGCGCACGCCGCCAGCGGCCTCTTCCTCACCTTCCGGCTCTTCCCCGGCGTCTTCGTCGTCCGTTCCTATGTGCCAGACGTCCTTGCCAATACCGTGGGAGATGTAAGTGAGAATATCGAGGCGTGTAATGCCCTGCTCGCGCAAGAAGAAGCTGGCGTCCGAGTCCTCCTCCTCGAGGATGGCCGCGAGGAGGTCGCCCGCGTCGAGTTCTTTTTTGCCCGAGAAGTGAACATGGGCGATGGCCCGCTGCATGACCCGCTCGAAGGCCATGGTCTGTTCAGGGAGGGCCTCGGCGTCTTCCGGCAGGCTTTCGAGATCACGCTCGAAGAAGCGTTCGAGATGGCGCTTAACCGTCTCGGGGTCGGCGCCGCAGTTCTCGACGATCTCGCGGCCGTAGGCGTCGTCCATAAGGGAATAGAGCAGGTGTTCGACGCAGAAATACTCGTGACGCCGCCGCTGGGCTTCCTGCATGGCGGACGTCAACGCCAATTCGACGGAACGGCTGATCATGGTCCCGATCACTCCTCTTCCATGGTGCACAGCAGGGGATACCCATGCGAGCGCGCCAGGTCGTGCACCGTGGCAATCTTGATTTCGGCTATTTGCGATGGATAGACGCCGCAGACGCCCACGCCGCCCTTATGAATGCGGAGCATGATGCGCATGGCGTCCGCGTGGCTGCGCCGGAAAATCGATTGCAGCACCTGCACGACAAACTCCATGGTGGTGTAGTCGTCGTTGTGCATCAGCACCTTATACCGGCGCGGCGCCTTCGTTTCCTCGCGCGGCTTGACGGCAACGCCTTCTTTTATTCCGGGCACATACTCCGGCACGGTTCTATCGTCACTCCCGGGCGCGGCATCCCGCCTGACAGCAGGACCCAGCCCCTTGCATTCCCTTAAACATTACAAACGCGCCATCGCACGGCGTAATTCTACACCCTTTCGGCAGGTCCATGCAGCACCGGAATAACCCCAAACCGCGGGATGACTGGCACGGCGGCATCGAGGCGGCATATTCATCCTGCCCTGAAGCCGCATGGTGGACCGGGTGGATGGCGAAGCGAGCCACTGCAGATGGTGTCCGCAGCGGTCAGGTTGGGGTTTTCAGGAAAAGCGTAATGCCGGTGGCGAGGAAGATGAAGTTGGCGAGCCAGGCGGCGAGGAACGGCGATATCCTGCCCGCGTCGCCGAGGGTGACGCCGATGCCGAAAAGCGTGAGATAGACCAGGGCAATGGCGACGCTGGCGCCGAATCCGATGGCAACGCCGCCCCGGCGCACCCGAATCGCAAAGGGAATGGCCAGCCAGACCATGACAAAGGCGATGGCCGGTTGCGAGAACTTGGCGTGGAAGTCAACGAGGAGGCGTTGTGCGGGCACGCCGATGCGGGCCGCGTGGCGAATGACCGAGGCGAGCCCCATGGCAGTCTGTGTTTCCGGGGGCTTGTTGATGGCGAAGAGCAGGCCGGGATGCTCGGTGAAGGGCGCGGGCAACTGTGTGATGCGCTGTTGCGACGCGATGGCCCCCCCGCCGGGGGAAAACACCAGCCAATGGCCATCCTCGAGCATCCACTGGTTGCGCGTTTCGTCCCAGAAGATGCGGCGGGCTTCGATATGCTCGATGGCGTTATCGCGGATGGTATGCATCAGCACGCCCTCGCCTGTCAACGCGACGCGGTTGAATTTGAGCACGTGGCAGGTCCAGCCATCGGACAGGTGCGCCCAGGTCAATCCCGCGCGCTGGCTGTCCCGGTTGCGCGAGAAATAGTTGCGCTCAATGCTGTCGGCCTGCCGGGCCGCGTACGCTCCGGCGGTTTCTTCAGCGATAAAAAGGCCAAGCGAGAACAGCAGGGCCAGTGCAAGAAGCACGCGGCTGAACCGTCGAAGGCTGATGCCGCCCGCCAGGGCTGCCGTCAATTCGTTGGTCTGGGCGGCGTTCCCCATGACCATCAGCGCGGCCACCAGCATGGACAACGGGGCAACCTGGAATATCACCCAGGGGGTATAGGCGAGATAGTAGAGGCCGACGATGGACCACGAGACATCCAGGAGCATGATCTGCTCACGCCGCTGGGTCAAGAGATCGATGAAGATAAAGACGGCCACGAGCGCGACGAGGCTGCGGAGCAGGGTAAGCACCAGGCGGCGTCCCAGGTATTTGTCGATAATGGTGAGTTTCATATCCGGTCCACCCGCCATAGCGCTGCACATCCCGCGGCAATCAGTACCAGGCCGGGGAGCAGACCGCGCAGGATGACCGTGCCCAGGCTGCGCAACGATTGCGGCTCGAGCAGCATGCTGAGAGGGATATAGACGAGGAGGATCACAAACCCGATGGCAAAGCTGTACGAGCGGCCGCCATACCGCGCACGCACGGCGAGGGGGGCCGCGAGAAAACTCACCGCGAAGCTGAGCAACGGGAGCGAAAACCGCTGGCTGATTTCATACCGCATTTCGCGCAAGTCGCCCTTGAGTTTGTCAGTGCGCCGCGCTTCGTAAAGTCCCGTCAACTCGTGTTCCGCGGCAAAGCACTCGGCCAGGTTCAGGGTCCTGCGCTGTTGTGGTATCTTTTCCTGCGGATTCTGTGGCCAGGGCACGCGGAATTCCGGAAATACCGACACGAGCAACTGCTGGCCGTCTTCCTGAGGATAGATCGAGTATCCGTCGCGCAGGATGACCTCGGTTCCCTCTTCGTTGATCTCGATCTGGGCCTCCCTGGCGAAAAAAGTCCAGGCCTCTCCCTGTTTCTGCGGCATGAGCAGCTCGATATTGTGCAAGGTTCCCGTTTCGGGTTCCTTCTCCTCGATGTAGATACGCCAGACCCCCTCCTTGCTCTGAATCTCGTGCATCACGCCCGCGGGCAGCACGTCCAGGGTCAAACGGCTGGGCAATTCCCGCGTGAGCATGAGCATGGCGCTCTTGAACGTAAACGGCTGAATCCGGTCCTGTATGACAAAGGATGCCACGCTGAGTATTGCGCCACCCACGATAACCGGTATGACCACGCGTTTGAGGGGGATGCCGGCCGCTTTCATGGCGACGATTTCGTTTTCCTGGTTCATGCGCCCAAAGGCGAGAAGGACGCCCATCATGTAAGTGATTGGTATGATGATCGTTACGACGCTCGGGAGAAAGAAGGCCATCAACCGGGCGATATCGTAGAACGAGATGTGCTCGACCGGCAGCATATCAATGTACCCGCGCAATCTGTTTCCGACGGCCAGAAAGCTGATGAGGGCAAAGGCCAGCACCGAGGGGACCACGACCTCGCGCAGGACGTAGCGATTGAGGAGCCCAAAGGGCAAGCGGTTTACCAGAGCG
>CAZFOG010000058.1:7111-21140 GCA_964520685.1 uncultured Nitrospiraceae bacterium
CATGCCACATTGGAGACCGCGCTTCGTTGGGGTCTCCGGCTGAACGGCGGCGATTCTGGAATGCGGCAAGCGGCCGCATCTACCAGGAAGACCTGTGGCTATCCATGCCGGGACAGTTCGCCTGCCTCCCTGCGTCTCCACCCGGTCCACGACGCAAATCAGCGCGCAAACCCGTTTTCCTGGAATTTACGGGCCAAGCCTAAAGTCGCGGCAGGACTGCGCCGATAAAAACAAGTGGCAACAACTATGGGAGGCCGGTTCCGTCTTTGCGGGGCGGGCCTGGAGGGAACCGTCATGGGCAGTACTGTCGCCTCGAATGCCTTTCCGCAGTTCAACCAACTCCTCAACACGTCCGCACGTCCCGATTTGCGCGTTTCCGGAAGAGGTCCGAGTGCACATGCAGCGCTGCCGGCCCTGTCTGGTGGCCCGGGGAAGGCCGCCAACACCGTTTCGGCCGCAGAATCCGCCCCTCTGCTTACGGGCGAGTTCGAAGCCCTGACGTACAGCGCGCAAATGCAGCGCGTGAGCCTGGTTGCGGAATTCCAGAAGGTGCGCGAGCGCATTGCCGCGGCCTATGAGGACACGGGGCAGGTACCGGCCGAGGCGGGTATGGAGCAGTTGACGTTCAGTTTCTTCGCCGAATCGCGCCTCGAGGAGCTGGCGCTTTTTCAACAGCGCACGGCGAACGTAGCCGAGGGGCTCGAGGGTGCGCGGAAGCAGTCGTTCGTGCAGGCCAGCCGGCAGATGTCCGCGCGGTTCTCGATGTCGCTGACCATCTCCGGAGCCGCGTTGAATGGATTTGCGGGGGCCGCGGAAGGTCTTCAAGACGGCGAGCCTGCTGCGTTTGACCAGTTCCTGGGATTTGCCCAGGACCTGCTGAGCAAGATGGACGAGATCGCCAACGAGGTCTTCTCGCTGATGCACGATCTCGTGCAGGGCAGCGGCGACTTGCAGGAACGGCTCGACAAGTTTATTCAGGAACTGCGCGCCCTGGGGTTGTTTGGCGATGGTGAAGCGCCTGCACTGACCGGGGAGTCAGGACCCGCGGGCCAAGCGCAATTCCGTGCCGGGAGTTTCTCGGTCCAACTCGAATTCGAGTTTGAATATGCCGAGGTGGTCCAGGTACGGCAGGGGGCTGTCCAGGAAGCCGACCCGATTGTGCTCGACCTCGATGGTGACGGGATCGAGTTGTCGAGTTACCGGCAGGGCGCCCGTTTCGATATCACGGGAACCGGGAAGATGGCCACCACGGCGTTCGTGACCGGTGGCGACGCGTTTCTCGCGATTGACCGTAACTCGAATGGCCGCATTGACAACGGCACGGAGCTGTTCGGCGATCAGAACGGCGCGGCAAACGGATTCGAGGAATTGCGCAAACTCCACAGCAACGGGGACGGGCGCATTAACCGCCTCGACGAAGGGTTCAACAGCCTCCTCCTGTGGCGCGACGATGGCGACGGCCAGACCGAAGACGGCGAATTGATCAGTTTGGCGGATGCGGGCATCAACGAGATTTCACTCGGGTACCGCAACGTCAACCAGGTGGCGGCCGGTGGCAACCGGCTTGCCCAGATCGCCTCGTTTGTGCGGGAGGACGGCTCGCGCGGCGCCGCCGCCGACGCCATTCTTAATTTCACCGCGTAAGGCCAAATTGGCGCGTCCCGGCAACGGACAGCCTTGAGACGCGCTTCGCGCCGTGCAGGTGTGGAGGCTTTCTGCCTGTTCCGGGCATTCTGCTGTGGGACCGGCGGCAATGCCGGTCATTTGAAATGGGTAACACGCAGATAACACGGCGCAGCATAGCCGCAACCAAATCTGCGGAACCGGAATCCTCCCCCTGTACGCCTTCCGGCGTTCGCCCCCCTCAAACGGGAGAGTTGTGGGCGGCACAGTGGTGGCATGCGCATCTTGCGCATGATTCGCCGAACGGGGACACGTAGTCGCGGTGGGAACGGCGCTTTGACCATGTCCCCGTTCGTCCTGGTTTTCATCGTTAACGGGTGTTTCCCCGTCCGTGCTTGTCTGTGTGGGTCCGTGTGGGTCCGTGTGCGAGGGTATTGCCCGTCACGCCCTCCTATTTACTTCGCCTGCGGGTGAGCCGGCCGGCTCATGGTTCGCTGCCTCACCGCATGGGCGATTCGGGTGCCCTCCTCCCTTGAGCCTCCCTCTCCGGAGTGTTAGGATCGGCGTAAAGACGCAAGAGGGAACGGCCACAGGAAGGAAGACGTGATGGAGTACCGTAAGCTCGGAAAATGGGGCACGAAAGTCAGTGCGTTGAGTCTCGGGACCTATCTGACCGTCGGGTTCACATCGGACGCGAAGACATCGAAGGCGCTCGTAAGAACCGCACTGGATGCCGGCATAAACTATTTCGACAGCGCCGACGCGTACAACAAGGGCGAGGCAGAGAAGGCCCTGGGCGAACTGGTCGCGGACGTCAAACGCTCCGACCTGTTTATCCTGACCAAGGTGTGGGCGCCCATGAGCGATGACCCGAATGATCGCGGCCTTTCGGCGAAGCATGTCAAGGAGTCCTGCGACAAGAGCCTCAAGCGCCTCGGGATGGACTATATCGACTGCTATATGTGCCACCGCGCCGATCCGGATACGCCGTTGGAGGAGACGATCCTCGCCATGGAAGACCTGATCCGCGCGGGTAAGGTCATTTACTGGGGCGTCAGCGAATGGCCCGCTCCGATGATGGTGCGTGCCAACGAGCTGGCGAAACAGCTCGGCGCGCGGCCCATTGCCGTCAGCCAGCCGCGCTACAACCTGCTCTACCGCTATCCCGAGTCGCTCTTGTTTCCCACCACCGCCGAGGAGGGCATCGGTAACGTCATCTTCTCGCCGCTCGCCCACGGCATGCTGACGGGCAAGTACAAACCCGGTGAAGCGCCTCCCAAGGGCACGCGCGCGGCCGATGACCGGCAGAATCTCGTGATCAAGGCCATGTACTGGAACGAGGAGAACAAGCAAAAGGGGCAGGAACTCGTTGCCATCGCCCAGGATTTCGGCGTCAGCGCGGCCGAACTGGCCCTGGCGTGGTGCCTCAAGAACAAGAACGTGAGCAGCGTGATCCTCGGCGCGTCCAAAGTCGAGCAGTTGGAGCAAAACCTCAAAGCCCTCGACGTGGAGTTCACCGAAGACGTGTTGAAGCGCCTGGAAGACCTGTATCCGCAGCCCGAGGCCATTCCCCAGATCTGAGCGGGCGCGCAGAACCGGCAGCGTCGGCTTTGAAACCGTCGCGGGCGTCTTTATGATAGGAAGAAAAGGCCGGTTGTGACCGGGTGACTCGCATGGCGTTCACCCGGCAACGGGGTGCAGCCCCGGAACGTCTTCAGTCAGCTATGCCGACGAATCTGCCACCAGAGTATTTCCAGGCGGAGGAGCGGTTCAAAGCCGCTGTGTCCGTTCAGGACAAGGCCACGGCGCTCGAGGAGTTGATCTCGACGATCCCCAAGCACAAGGGGACGGACCGGCTGCGGGCCGCCCTTCGGCGGCGGCTGTCCAAACTCAAGGCGCAAGCGGAAACCAGCAAAAAAACGGGCAGGCATGAGTCGGTTTTCCACGTCGAGAAGGAGGGGCCGGCGCGCGTGGTGGTCGTTGGCGCCCCGAACGTGGGCAAATCGGCGCTCGTATCGGCGCTCACTCATGCCACGCCGAAGGTGTCGGAGTACCCGTTCACGACGTGGGCGCCCGTGCCGGGCATGATGCCGGTGCACGATATCCAAATCCAGTTGATTGACACGCCGGCATTGAGTCTGGAGCATATCGAACCGGAGCTGTTCAACCTGCTCCGCAGCGCCGACATGCTCCTCTTGCTGGTCGACATCCAGGGTCGGGCCATCCAGCAGCTTGACGATTCGGTCGCCCTGCTCGAACAGAACCGGATTCTCGTGCGAGCCGGGGACGCCGAATCAGCCGAGGAGGGGCGGGCGGTGTCCATTCCGTGCATGGTGCTGGTCAACAAAACCGACGACGGGACCTGGGACGGGGAATACGAGGTTTTCTGGGAACTCCTGGGCGGTCAATGGAATCTCATGCCTGTCTCGGCCACCACGGGCCGCAACCTGGAACAACTCAAAGTGACCGTGTTCGACCGGCTTGGCCTGGTGCGGATCTACTCGAAACAACCCGGCAAGGACCTCGAACGAACCGCGCCGTTCGTGCTGAAGACCGGCAGCACCGTGGCCGAATTCGCGGCGGCCGTGCACCAGGACATCGCCAGGAATCTCAAAACCGCACGCATCTGGGGTCATGGCGTCCACGATGGGCAGATGGTCTCCCGCGAACACGTGCTCCACGACGGAGACGCCGTGGAACTGCATGCGTAGGTGGACAGAGAGGACGGGCGGCCCTTGCGGGTCGCCGAAAAGACTTAAAACGCGACGGGGGGACTGCCCGAACCCCCATAATCCGGCCTTTCCGCCCCTGAGCCGTGCTCTGGCGAGGCCGTCGCGGCCGTGCAGCCGTTGATTCAGCTGGAAAAGGGGACTACAGTCTCTGACAGGAGACTTGTGGAGCCTGCCTATGGGGCTGAGAACGGGCGCACAGCCGTCTGGATTTCGAACCCTCGCCGTGAAATGGGGTCTAAGCTGTCGCGAAACTCTGCGCCTGCTCGCAGCCATTATAGGATTATGTGGCGGAACATCGCGCAAATGCACAATAGAGGACGCGGCGTTACTTGATGCGGGTCGACCGCGGGAGGCAAGACGATGAAGTCCCTATCGAGCCGATTCACCATACAAGCAGTGCTACTGTGCGCTGGCGTGTTCGCCGTTTCGGGCGCGGCGGCACAAGACCTCGATTTTCTCGAGCGATTCGCGTTGGGCGAGAATCGCGAGGGCGTGCTCAAAGAGCTCGTGCCGGGTACCCGCGAGTATTACTTCTATCACTGCCTGCACTACCAAAACACGGGCAAGCTGGATGAGGCCGACGCGCTCCTGCAGGCCTGGCACCGGATGGAGAAGGACTCTCCGGGGCTCGATGAGATGCGCAATCGCCAGGCCCTTCTGCGATACGGCGAAACGCCCGAGGTCACGCTGGAATATCTCCGTCAGAAACTCGGCCTCCACTTTAATCACGAGCGCATGGTCGCGGGCGCGAAATCCAACCTGCCGACGGCGCTCGAGCCCGAGGCCATCTCTCGCCCCGCGCTCACGAAGCGCGCGCTTTCCGTACACGACGGCCGGTTGGATGGGTTCGAGGACTCCGCCCTTGAATGGCTGGTCGAACAGGACCTTGGCGGCCAGGCCCTTCGCGAATGGCTTAGCAGACTCACGCGGCCCGATTTCGAACAACTGCCCCAGCTTGTTCTCGCGGAGCTCGAGTCGGACGGCAGCGGCGGGTTTGGCTCGCTGCCCATTCACCAGAACCTGCTCCTGTCTCAGCTCGATGAACTGCTCCGTCTCGGGCCCGACCTTCTCAACAACGGCGAATTCGTCAACACCTATCTCACGAAGCTTGCTCCGGGCGCGGACGAGAACTGGCAGGCCGACCCGGCCGCCAAGCAGGCCTGGCTCGCCCGGCTCGAGGCCTTCACGGCCCGGCTGAGCCCCGTTCACAACTCCCTGAAGGCCTGCGTGCTGTACCAGCGCCTCGTCTTTGACCGCGCCCAGGGAACGCGTGACAAAGACCGGTTCATGGCCTACATCCAGCTCCCTCGCAACGTCCCGTATATCAGCCGCGACTATATGAAGAAACCCGAAAGCCGGAACTTCGCCGCCGATCTCGGCCAGTCCTACTGCGGGTTGCCGCCTATCCGCGATGACCAGGAACTCGTGCGCGACTATCTCGAGCATTATTTCGTTACGGAGGAGTCGCATAAGCCGTACGTCGAGTTCCTCGACGAGGGCTATCTGAAGCGGGTGTTCGCCGAGACCAAGATCTTGCACGGGCTCGGCGACCTCGAGAAATGGGCCGCGTGGTTGACGCCCGGCGACTTCCAGCAGCTCAAGGAACGGGTCGAGATCGAGTTCGAGCCCACCAACAAAGAGCAGTTTGCCGTGGGCGAGCCGGCCAGCGTACGGGTCTGGACCAAGAACACCGGCACGCTCATCGTGAAAGCCTTCGAGCTGAACACGGGCGCCTATTACCGCCGGTACCAGCGCGAGATCAACACCGACATTGACCTTGATGGGCTCGTCGCCAACGAGGAGCAGGTCCATTCGTACGACGAGCCTCCTTACCGCAAGGTGATGCGGACCTTTGAATTTCCTGGCATCGACCACCGCGGCGTTTACGTCATTGAACTCATCGGGAACGGCAAAAGCAGCCGCGCGATCATCCGCAAAGGCGCTTTGACGTGTCTCTCGCGCACGAGTACCGCCGGCCAGGTTTTCACGATGCTTGACGAAAACGGCGCGGAGGTGAATGACGCCACCATCTGGATGGCCGGCCACGAATACGAGGCCGATGAGGAGGGGCAGGTCACCCTCCCGTTCAGCACCGAGCCCGGCAGGCAGTTACTCGTGCTGTCGGACGGCGCATTTTCGGATATCGAGCGATTCAGCCACCAGGGCGAAGCCTACGCGCTGTCGGCGGGGTTCATCCTCGACCGCGAATCGTTGCGCCAGGGTGGAGTGGCCCAGGTGGGGGTGCGCCCCGCGCTTTACCTCAACGGCACCCCTGTGACGCTTTCCGTGCTCGAAGAACCCAAACTCATCATCACCTCGACGAGCAACGAGGGAATTGCCTCGACCCGTGAGGTGCCGGGTTTCGAGCTGTTTGAAGACCGTCTGTCGGTACACGGGTTCCGTGTGCCCGAGGGTCTTTCACAGATCGCGTTCACCCTGACCGCCAAAGTGAAACCGCTGACCAGCCCCGAGCGCATCGACCTCACCGCCAGCCAGCTCGTCAGCATCAACCAGATCGACACGACGCACAACACCGAATGCGTCTTCCTCACCAAACGGTCGGGTGAGTATTTCGTGGAACTCTTCGGGAAGACCGGCGAGGCGAAGAACGGCCGCCCGCTCAACCTCGAGCTGAAGCATCGCGATTTCAGGGACACGGTCAACGTCTCCCTTCAGACGGACGATGCCGGGCGTGCGCGCCTGGGCGGGCTTGCGGACATCGAGTGGCTCCAGGTGGTGTCGCCCGATGGCCAGTCGGGCATGTGGAAACTGACCGGCGACGCCGCGGCCTATCCCTCCATGCTCCAGGGGGCGGCCGGGGAAACGTTATACCTGCCTTATGTGGGTGATGCGCATACGCCCGTGCGAGCCGAACTGGCACTGCTTGAATTGCGCGGCGGCTACCATGCCGACCGGTTCGCTGCGTTGAATGTCGAAGACGGATTCCTCGCCATCAAAGGTCTCGAGCCCGGCGACTACGAGCTGACGCTAAAGAAGCTCCCCCACCAGCTAATGGTGCGCGTCACGAAGGGTGAGACGCGTTTCGGTTACGCGATGGGACCGTTCCGCCGTCTGCAGCAGATCAATGCCGCGCCCGTCCAGGTCACGGGCATCGAGCTGGCGGGCGATTCGGTCCGCGTCTCGATAGCCAACGCTTCCCCGGTGACCCGGGTCCATGTGGTGGCGACGCGGTTTGTCCCGGTCTTTTCCGAATTCGCGCGCCTGAGCATCCCCATCGAGCATCCGGGTGCGAGCTACGTGCCGCCGGTCCTGTCGGTCTACACGTCCGAGCGCGCCATTGGCGACGAATACCAGTACATCCTCGAGCGGAAATACGCGAAGAAATATCCCGGCAACATGCTCGACCGGCCGGGTCTGCTGCTCAATCCGTGGGCGCTTGCCGAAACCGAGACCGGGCGGCAGGAAGCCGCCCAGGGTGAACCGCCGTCACCCGCGGCAATGCCGCAAGTGCTTGCCGAGGAGCCTGCCGGTGCCGAGGAAGGACTCGGTGAGCCCACCGGTGACGCCGATTATGCCAACCTTGATTTTCTGGGCGGTGACGCTGCCGTGTTGCTGAACCTGCAGCCGGACAAGAGCGGCGTGGTCACGATCCCCCGCGAAAAACTGAACGGCCGCCATCACATCCATGTGTTTGCCGCCGATCCGCGCAACACGGTCTACCGGCAGGCGGCCCTTTCCGAGGGCACCACGCCCTTCCGTGATCTGCGGCTGGCCGAGGGCATCGACCCGAAGACCCATGCCACCGAGCAAAAACGCATCACGGTCTTGAACGAGGGCGGCGTGTTGACCCTTCAAGGCAGCGGGGCGCTCGAGTTCGAGGTCTACGACACCGTCGGGAAGGTCTACGCGCTGTACAACACGCTCCAGCCCGACCCGAAACTGACCAAGTTTGGCTTTGTGGTCCGATGGCCCGAACTCACCAACGAACAGAAACTCGAGAAATACTCCGAGTTCGCAAGTCACGAGCTGAACCTGTTCCTGCAGCGGAAAGATCCGGCCTTCTTCGAGTCGGTCGTAAGACCGTTCGTCGCGAACAAGTTCGCCAAGACGTTCGTGGACCATTACCTCCTCGGAGATGAGCTGGACGCCTGGCTTGACCCGTGGCGCTACGGGCAGCTCACTGTTCCCGAGCGGATCCTCCTCGCTGAACGCATCGTGGCCGAGCGCGACAACACCATCCGCTTCGTCAAGGACCGCTGCAACCTGATTCCGCCCGATGTGGACCGCCTTGACCACCTCTTCATGACCGCCCTGCGCGGCCGCTCCCTCGAAGTCGGGGGAGGAGCTGCCGGCGGTGGGGGGTACGGTGGCGGGTACGGTGGCTGGTACGGTGGCGCGACCCTCGGCATCCAGGACAGGCAGGCGAGACTTAACGTGCGCGCGGACCTCGATGTGAATGGTGTGGCTCTCGACATGCCGGCCGAGGCCGCCGAGTCCGCGGCGCCCCCCGCACCGCCCCCGCCCGCCGAGGCGGCGGCTAAGGAGGTTGCGGTAGAACTGAAGACTGCCGGTTTCTTTGTGAAGGATGAAAAGCGCCGCGAGAGATACCGCGCACTCTACAGCGCCATGGAAAAAACCCGGGAATGGGTCGAGAACAATTACTACGAACTGCCTATCGAACAGCAGACGAGCGACCTGGTCGCCGTGAGCGCCTTCTGGCGGGACTATGCCGAGCGCGATCCCGCGGCCCCGTTTTTATCGAGCAATCTGGCGGAGGCTTCGCGCAATTTCCATGAGATCATGCTGGCGCTGGCAGTGCTCGACCTGCCGTTTACGGCAGGAGAACACAAGGTCGAGCAGGACGGGGCGAAGCTCGTCCTCACCGCCGCCGGGCCCGCCGTCGTCTTCCACAAGGAGGTTACGCCGGTCGAGCCGCAGCAGGAGGCCCCGCCCCTCCTCGTGAGCCAGAACTTCTTCCGCCTGGACGATCGGTTCCGCATGGTCGATAACGAGCGTGTCGACAAATTCGTCACCGGCGAGTTTCTGACCCAGGTCGTTTACGGCTGCCAGATCGTCGTGACCAACCCCGCGTCGTCACGCCAGCGCCTCGATGTGCTCCTTCAAGTGCCCGAGGGCGCGGTTCCGGTCGAGCGCACGAAGTATCTCAAGACGCACAGCCTGGCCCTCGAACCGTACAATACGGCCACGCTCGAGTACTACTTCTATTTCCCGGCCGAAGGCGCCTTTGAGCATTTCCCGGTCCACGTGGCAAAAGCCGGCGAGCTGGCTGCCTTCGCCGGCCCGGTCACCATGAACGTGGTAGCCGAGCCGAGCACCGTCGACAAGACCTCGTGGGTCTTCATTTCGCAACAGGGCTCCGACGAAGACGTTTACGGATACCTGCAGAGCGAGAACATCCAAGCCGCCAACCTCGATTTGATCGCGTGGCGCATGAAAGACCCGGCGGTGTTCGCAAAGACGCTCCATATCCTCCGGCAGCGGCGCGTCTTCAATCCGGCGCTCTGGTCGTATGCCATCAAACACAAGGATACGGCCGCCGCGCGGGAATTCCTCCAGTTCCGTGACGATTTTGTGAGTCAATGCGGTGCGGCCATCGACAGCCCGCTCCTCACCCTCGACCCCGTCGGCCGGAAGACGTACCAGCACATGGAGTACAGCCCGATGGTCAACGCGCGCGCTCACAAGCTGGGACCCCGCCGTGTCATCGTCAACGAACGTCTTGCGGCGCAATACACCCGTCTCCTGACGGTTCTTGCCCACCGGCCGGCGCTTGATCAGCATGACCTCATGGCCGTGACCTATTACCTGATGCTGCAAGACCGAATTGAGGAAGGGCTCGCATTCTTCGCGAAGGTCCAGCCCGAGGCACTCGATACGCGTCTCCAGTACGACTACTTCGCATGCTGTACCGCCTTCTATGACGAAGAGCCGGACAAGGCCGCAGCCATCGCCGCGGCATACGAGGCCTATCCCGTGGAGCGTTGGCGCAAGCTTTTCGCGAACGTCACGGCCCAGGCCGGGGAGATCACGTCCGCCCAGGCCGCGGTGATCGACGAAAAGAGCCGCGAACAGCTCCAAGATCAGCTCGCACAAACCGAACCGGATTTCGAGTTCACAGTGGAGGCGAAACAGATCACCATCACGTACCAGAACCTCACGGCGTGCCGCGTATCCTACTACCCGATGGACATCGAGCTGCTGTTCTCGCGAAGCCCCTTCGTGAAGCAGGGCGCGGATCATTTCTCGACGATCCGTGCGAATCTGGTCGAGGACCGCGAACTCCCCGCTGACCAGACCAGTGCGACGTTCGACCTGCCGGAACGTTTCCGCAGCAGCAACGTCATGGTCGAGATCACCGCCGGCGGAAAGAAGAAGACCCAGGCGTATTACGCGAGCAATCTCGCCGTGCAGGTTATCGAGAACTACGGACAACTCCGCGTCACGAACCTCGATACCGGCCAGCCGGCATCGAAGGTCTACGTGAAAGCCTACGCCCGCATGGAAGGCGGGGAGGTGCAGTTTTACAGGGACGGATATACGGATCTGCGCGGCCGGTTCGATTACAGCTCGCTCAATACCGGCGAACTGGACCACGTTGAGCGGTTCGCGCTCCTTATACTCAGCGAGACCGATGGGGCCGCCGTGCGTGAAGCCGCACCGCCCAAACGGTAAGAGTTGGATTTCCAGCGCGCGTACCGGGTTTTCAGGGCGCTGTACCTGCTCGTTTGCATGTCCGGATTTGGACCGTGTGTGAGCACCAGCTCGTCCATGGGGGCAAAGCCTTGGCCTACCGCGGGATTACCGGCAAGGAACTACGGTTCCGGGCCGACAAAAAGAAGCCTGCGGCGCCCAAGCCCACCGCAGAGCGGAAGGCGACGCGTGAGCCCACCAACAGTCCATGGCGGCAAAACTGCACCCGCATGTTCGCCGAAACCAAGAAGAGAAAATGAACCGGGTTACCCACATACCCACAGCCGCGACGAGCGCTATGCGCATCAGCGCTCCGCGCCGGCTGTGGATATGCCGGGTTGGGGACAGCTGCTGCGCACCTGCCCACAACCCTTGGATAACCCCGGCGCGGAACCCCGGGAAAGAGGACATTTCTACTGTGGTTTGACAGCGCCGTCCGTAACGTGTGTTTTGTCCGAGATGCGTATGTTAAGATCCTGAAACCCAACATGGACCGCAGGTCGTGCTTGGGCCCCATAGGGACCGCATGGTGTGAAATCTGATCGACAGCGAGCCCGGTCAGCGGGAGGGGCTTTTGACGCTTCTCGCGTTTCGCCGGCTCGGGGGGATTGGGCTGACCGATGATTAGCGTTTCGAGGTTTGGTCTCGCGTTCCTGGCCGCGGCGATGGTTTTAGGCTCCGGCAGCGTAGTGGGCGAACCGGCCAACACCGAGGGAGAGAAGGCGGAGCGCGGCGCGCCAGCCATCGACGAGATCATCGAGGCCAAGACGGACATCCTGGGCGAAGCCGCCATACGTCAAGCGGGCGGGCCGTCTTATGAATATTTCGCCGGCGCAATGGCGCCGTTGCGCTATGTCAACGCAGCGTTCCGGCACTACCCCATCGTGTTAGCGGCTCCGCGCAACCAATGCAAGGCCCGTCTCGTTAGTAATGGAAGTGCGATCAACGCCAAAGGCGGCATGGACACCTGGCACGACGTGGGGTTTCCGGTCCGTTTTTGCGTGGGCCCGAGAGAGGTCACCTTCGGCGCGGATTTGGCCAGGCTCGAGGGACCCAGTCTGGCCGATGGTTATTTGCCCATCGTCGGAATGAGTTATCGTGAAGGGGATGCGACCTACCGGCAAGAGACGTTTGTTGGCGTCGAACCTGAATTAGCGGCTCATGCCGTGGTGTTCGTGCGTTTCACGCTCGATGACGGTGAAGAAGGGAGAGTTTCGGCCCTCGTGGAACCGCCTGAGTCGTTGCGCCTGACTGGCCGCCAATTGCGCAACGAACACGAGCAGGTGTTTGCATGGTTTGGTTCAAACTGGCAGTGGAACCCCGCAAAACAAACGCTGGAGGCCACGATCACGAGCCGTGAAGAGGCGGTGCTCGCGGTGTTCACTGCAGCGGCGTCCGAGGCCACCACGCCATCCCCACTCACGGGCCGTGAGTACCGTTTTCAGCGGGGGCAGTGCGTCGCCGCATGGCGGGAATTGCTGGGCAAGGGCGCGGCTCTCGCCGTGCCCGAGACTGTCGTGAACAACGCCTGGCGTGCCGTTCTGGCGTCGAATTTCGCGGTCGTCACGGGCCATACGGTGAACTACAGCGCCGGTAACGCCTATGAGACCGAATACATCACCGAGGGAAGCCGCACCTTCGGCGCCTTCCTGCTGTTCGGTTTCACGAACGAGTCGAAGCCCATGCTTCTCTCGCTGCTTGGCCATTCCATACCGGAGCACAAGTACGCGGTGACGGGCTGGAAATTGCGCGCATTGGCCCAGTACTACTGGTTCACGCGGGACACGGAGTTCATGCACGCGAACCGTTCTTGCTGGGAACCGCTCATCCGTTTGGTTGTCGACGATCTTGATCAGGAAACCGGGTTGACGCCGAAGGACTTCTACGCCTCGGATATCGCCCAGCCGGTCTGGAATCTGAAGACGAACGCCACGTGCTGGCGCGGTGTGCGCGACATGGCCGCGGTATTACGTGACATGGGCGAGCCGGTTCCGGAGCTGGAGAAACGCACGCAGCAGTACCGGCGGGCAATTCTCGATGCCGTGAACAAGAGCATGTACCGCGATTTCGACCCGCCGTTTATCCCCAACGTACTGCTGGACGATGCAGAAGAACCGTACGAAGCATTGACAGCCACGCGCCTCGGCAGCTACTGGTGCCTCGTGTCCAATGCCGTGCTGGAGTCGGATCTGTTCGCTCCGCAGCCGGAAAAGGCCGTCTGGATGCTGGAGACGCTGCACCGGCGAGGCGGCGTCTGCATGGGCATGTTGCGTTTCGACCAGCACTCGAATCTCTTTGCCAACGAACGGGGAATTGACGACAACTACACTATCGGCTACACCCTTCACCTGCTCAAGCAAGACGATGTAGACCGCGCCCTGGTCTCGTTGTACGGGAAACTCGCGCAAGGGTTCACCCGCGACACGTTCGTCGGCGGCGAGGGTACGAGCCTCAATCACTTGGACGAGCATGGGCGCCCCATGTACCTCCCGCCCTGCACGGCCGGTAATGCATTCTATTTGTGGACTCTGCGTTACCTCCTGGTGCAGGATTGGGACTCTGACGACGACGGTATTCCGGATACGCTGAGACTCTTGTATGCCGTGCCGCGCCGCTGGCTTCGCGATGGCGCCGTCATCAAGTTCGAAGGGGCGCCGACCGCATTTGGCACACTGTCATTGGAGACCGAATCCAAGGTAAGTCAGGGTGAATTCCTTGTGCGCCTTGCCCTGCCACAGCATAGGCCAAAGAAGACGCTTCTTCGGGCACGTGTGCCTGAGGGCTGGAAAGAGGTGTCCGCGACCGTTAATGGAACGCCTGTTGCTGTCGAGCCAACGGAAGTGGTAGATATTTCAGGATGGGAAGGCCGCCTTGAGGTCCGATTCCAGGTGGATACGGAAGACTGACCGCATGACCGAAATCATAGATGCGTATTGCACTTTGGGCACCGAGCGCGAGACCCGGCTGACGCCCGATGCGTTACTGCAGTGGATGGACGAGGC
>CAZFOG010000059.1:0-13518 GCA_964520685.1 uncultured Nitrospiraceae bacterium
ATAAAAGCTTGAAATCCACGCTTCTTTCCACTACGATGCCTCTTGAAATCTCAGCTTGAGGAAGGGTTGGCTGCTTCCATGGGGGTTTTGCCTTTTCAAGGGGATCAACCTGGCTGCCCCGCCCCTCATGCGCCCGTCCCAACCCGATACCACTGTAAAGGGAGGCAACCGAGATGCAAACCGGGACCCGCATAAAACTGTCAATCATGATGTTCCTCGAGTTCTTTATCTGGGGCGCGTGGTCCGTTCCCATGGGTGTGTACCTGGGCGCCATTGGATTCAAGGCATCCGCCATTGCAGGCGCGTACAGTACAGTTGCGCTGGCCGCGATCGTGTCCCCCTTCTTCGTAGGCATGATCGCGGACCGTTTTTTCGCGGGCGAACGCGTGCTGGGCGTCATGCACATTCTGGGGGGGCTCGTCCTGTTTGCCGTTTCGCGCATTTCCGAGCCGGGGATGTTCTTCTGGGTGTTGTTGCTCTATACGCTGACGTACACGCCTACGCTGGCGCTGGTCAACGCGGTGGCGTTCAATCAGTTGGACAACGTTGAGAAACAATTTCCTTCGATTCGTGTGTTCGGAACCTTGGGCTGGATTGTGGCAGGCTTGCTGATCGGTTTTCTCGAGGTGAATACGGGCGGCGCGCGGTGGAATTTCGTCGAACCGTTTCTCATCCCCGTGAATTTCGCCATCACGATAGCCGGAGGTGAAGGGGACTGGGTCTCGGCGTCGGCAAAGTCGATTCCCATGGTCATCGCCGGGGTCGCCGCCATAATCCTGGGTGTTTACAGTCTCTTCCTGCCTCACACGCCGCCCAAGGCGAAGGGAAAGAAAGTAAGTGTGCGCGAAATCCTGGGCCTCGATGCACTCGGCCTCTTGAAAGACCGGTCATTTGCGATCTTCGCCATCAGTTCGTTTCTGATCTGCATTCCGTTGTCGGCCTATTACACCTTTGCCAACCCTTTCCTGGCTGAAATGGGAATGGCAAACGCCACGGCAAAGATGACTCTGGGCCAGATGTCCGAGTTCTTTTTCATGCTGGTCATGCCGTTTTTCTTTGCGCGGCTGGGCGTGAAGAAGATGCTCCTGGTGGGCATGCTCGCCTGGGTAGGCCGGTATTTCCTTTTCGCATTCGGCACCAGCGACTCGCTGATGCTCATGTACTACGGAGGCATCTTGCTCCACGGCATTTGCTACGACTTCTTCTTTGTGACCGGGCAGATCTACGTCGACAACGAAGCGCCCAAGGAAGTCCGGGCCAGTGCGCAGGGCTTTATCGCCATGATCACCTACGGCGTGGGCATGTTCGTCGGCTATTTCCTGTCGGGCAAAATAGTCGAGCATTTCCAGACGCCTGAAGGGCAAACCATCGAGGGCTACACCTGGCCTCGGGTCTGGATTGTCATGACCCTCATGGCCGCCGTTGTCGCCGTGGTGTTTGCTGTCCTCTTTAAGGAGAAGAGCAAGCCTGAGGCGACGATGCAAGGGCAAGAGACGCCCGCGGGGGGCTGATTTCCGGCCCCAGAATTCTCACGCGTCCGGCCCGGTCTTCTCTGGAAAGCCGGGCCGTTCATTTTCGTCAGGGCGCGGCGCGGGGCTTTCTTTAACGGACTTCATCCTGCGCCGAATGGCGACGATTCGACCCGTGTCCGCAACGCTCACTCTTGCGGAGGCTCCCCCGGCGCTGTTTCCTCGGACGAAATCGCGGGCTGATCTTCTAGCGGTACGGGTTTCTGGAGCTTCCTGCGAATGGCCACTACGCGGCCAATGGCGGCACCGACGATGACCGTTACCACAATGAACACCCACATCCTGCTGCCCAGAGTTTCCGAGAATTGCATCATGTTATCGAAGAACCAGATCCACAGCGCGACGGCAAGAAAATCCCCGATAATGACCGATGAAAACACCCACCGCGTGCGTAGGCCCAGCAGATAACCCACGACGCCCCCCGCAAGCGCGCCGGTACTCCAAAACGGGAACAACACAAATATCATCAGCCCCAGAGCGCCGAACGGAGCCACCTTGCTCTTATGGCGCTCGGCCGTGGCGCGGATGTTGGCAATGGTCGGCCCCACGAACCGCCATTCCACCGCATACCGGTATCCCGCAACCAGCAAGGGGTACAGCAACAGCAGAATCACAATATCCTGAAGGGTGCAGTGGACAAGCAGGAACGGTTTCGGAAACCCCATGGCCACGCCCTTGCTCACGCTGGCAGCACGGCCCGCGACAATCTGCAGCAGCACAAGTTCCCACGCGCGTGAGTACGGCTCCGGCCACGTGATACCGAGCGCGACAAGCGTGCCTATCCAAACGGTAAGCAACACCTGTCCCGCCCGCTCGATTCGGCGGATCATGCGTCCGAACACCCGCACATCCCGTATGTATTGGTCCGTCATGCAGAAAACCCTGCCCGGTAAGCCGGAGGAGACTTCCAGCGCGGCGTGAAATCCGTCGGGGACCACAGTATAGCTGTGCGACCGTCCCACTTCAACGCGCGTTCGCGCGCCCAGCCCACGCTTATGCTATCATTCACGCGTATGGACCCGACACACGTCACAGGTGCGATAGACCGGTATTCCCTCGAGGTCGTGAAATCTCCTGAGGCCTCGGCCGAGGAATTCCTGGCACAATTCGACATTACCGCCGTGCCCTCGAGTCCCGGCTGTTATCTCATGCGCGACGCCCAAGAGGCGGTGATCTACGTTGGCAAGGCCAAGAATCTCCGTGCCCGCATTCGCTCGTATGTAAACGAAAGTGACAGCCGTTACACGGTACGGTTTCTCATGGGGCGCGTTGCACACCTGGATTTTCTCGTAACCACTACCGAAAAAGAGGCGCTTCTCCTCGAAAACAGCCTCATCAAGCACCACAAACCCCGATACAACTTCCGCCTCAAGGACGACAAAACCTACGTGAGCGTGCGGGTCAACGTGGAACATGACTTTCCACGGGTAACCATTACACGCAAACGGCGCAAGGATGGGGCGCGGTACTTTGGGCCATACGCGAGCGCCGCGGCGGTGCGCGATACGCTTCGCCAGTTGCAGCGGGCCTTTCCTCTCCGCACCTGCTCGGATTCGGTACTGCAAAACCGCTCGCGGCCCTGCTTGTACTACCAGATGAACCAGTGCACCGCCCCATGCGTCGGCTACATCACGCAGGAAGATTATCGCGAAGTCGTCGAGCAGGTTCTCCTGGTCCTTGGCGGGCGCAGCCAGGAACTCGAAAAGCGTTTGCTGGACCGGATCGCCCAATGCGCGGAGAAACTGGACTTCGAAGAGGCCGCCGTATTGCGCGACCGGCTGTTTGCGGTCCGCAAAACCATGGAGCGCCAGCGAACCGTTGCCGTCCCCGGTGCGGCCGACCGCGATGTCTTTGGCATCTACACCCAGGGACGGTTCTGCGAGATTCAGGTGCTGTATTTCCGCGGCGGCAAGATGGCCGGCGGGCGGTCGTTCTCGTTTAATCTGCGCGAAATGCCCGTGGACGAACTGCTCGGCTCCTTTCTCCTTCAGTACTATGCCGACTCGCCCACAATCCCTTCCGAGGTCCTGGTCCCCGTTGAGATAGAAGACGCCGAAACGCTCGGGGAGATTTTGTCGGAACAGCGCGGGGTGAAAGTGGCCGTGTTGTCTCCGCAGCGCGGCGACAAACGGGCCTTGGTCGAGCTGGCCAACCGAAATGCCAAAAGTGGTTTCGAGGAGAAACGCCTCGGCGAAAAAGCCAATCGCGACCTCCTGGAACAGATCAAATCGGCCCTCCATCTCACACGCACACCAAACCGAATCGAGTGCTTTGACATCTCGACGCAGCAAGGCGACAAGCCCGTCGGCTCGATGGCCGTGTTCGAGGACGGTTCTCCTGCAAAAGGCCGGTACCGCCGATTTGCCATCAAACACGTGGAAGGACAGGACGACTTCGCCATGATGCGCGAAGTCCTGCTTCGCAGATACCGCCGCGCCGTCGAAGAAGACGACCTTCCCGACCTCGTCTTGATCGACGGCGGTAAAGGCCAGCTGAACGTCGCCCGCGCCGCATTGCGCGACCTCGGGCTCGAAGACCTGGATGTCGCGAGTATTGCAAAGGCCCGCGCGCAGGATGGCGGACGCTCTCCCGAGCGGTTCTTCATTCCCGGCCGGGCCAATCCTGTTGTTCCCCGCCAGGACAGCCCGGTCGTCCACCTGTTGGCGCGCGTGCGCGATGAGGCGCACCGCTTCGCGATAACCTACCATCGGAAGCGCCGCGCCAAAGCCGCATTGAGCACGCAACTGACTCAGATTCCGGGGGTAGGAGAAAAGCGCGCGCGGTTGCTCTTGAACCGGCTGGGCTCTTTAGCGAGAATACGAGAGGCGCCGGAGGAAGCCATTGCGGCTTTACCGGGTTTTAGCGAAAAAACGGCTCAACTCATCAAGAAACATTTGGCTGCGAATCAAACCGGCACTCGTGCCATGGGGGATTAGCATGGCTGCACTGCTCACCTTTGTCTTCTGGATTATCGTACTGTTGGTATTGGCGTCCCTCCTTGTGAACGGCTACATGATAGCGCTCATGATGCGTTACCCCAGCCCGCAACGCGCGAGCGAAGTTCACACCATAAAAACCGAGGACGGCTGGTTTATCCGTCTGTTCCGCCGCAAGAGCAGCGAGGCCCCCGGCGAACCGGTGCTGCTTGTCCACGGCCTTGCGGCCAACCGCCTCAATTTCGATGCCCCGGCCGGACTGTCCATTGTCGATACCCTGGTTGAGGAAGGCTACGATTGCTGGACGGTTGAATTGCGGTGTTGCGAAAGCGCCACTCCTGCCGAAGGCCGCGATATCGGGGACATCAGTTTCGACGATTACCTGTTCAAAGATCTGCAGGCCGCGATTGCCTACATCCGCCAAACCACCGGCTATGAGAAGGTGCATTGGGTGGGCCATTCTATGGGCGGCATGCTGTTATACGCATACAACGCTGCTTTTGGAAGTGAGTTTCTGGCGAGCGGCGTCGCACTGGGCGCCCCCGCCGGCTTCAAGAACGTCGCCTACAAACCGCCCGCGTTTCTGTTCAGGCTGACCATGGTTGCGCCGCGCCTGGTGCGCACAATTTTAAAATCCCTGACGCCGTTCACAAAGTCCCTTCGTCCCAAATACATCGGGTTCCCGGTGAACTGGGACAACGTCCATCCCGCTCTCGAGCCCAGCACGCTTTTCAATATGGTTGAGGCCGTTCCCCCGCAGGTGGCGCGCGAGGTCGATGGATGGCTCGCCACGGGAAGCTGGAAAGTAAAAGGCGGCCGCCTCGATGTAACCGCAAAACTCGCCGAGATTGACGTCCCGCTCCTTGTTATATGCGGCAAAGACGACCCGTTCACGCCCGAGATCAAAATCCAGCCGTTCTTCGATGCCCTCCCCGGCAAAGACAAACAACTCATTTTTCTCTCGAAGAAGAACGGGTTTTCGGCCAACTACGGTCACGCCGATCTCGCGTTCGGACTGAACAGTACGCAGGAAGTCTATCTGCCTGCATTGGGATGGATTCAGGACCATCCCGTGACGACAACGCGCCGGAAGGCCACACACAAAGCGGTCAAAGCGCCCAAGCCTGCAGTCAGCGACGTCGAGGCCAAGCCCTCGAGACCCCTGCGAAAGGCCAGAACCTCCGCCAAACCCAAGGCGGCGCCGAAACGAAAGCCCGCGGCAGAGAAGACACCCGCGAAATCCAAGGCGGCGCCAAAGAAAGAAGCCGCCGCAAAGAAAAAACCGGCGGCGAAAGCCAAAGCCGGTACTTCGCGAAAGACCGCTTCGAAAAAGAAGCGGCCTTAGCAGAGCAGGCAGGGCCGGGCAATGGCGGTTGCCGGCTGCCATGTCTGCATCTGCGGGAACCAAAGGAGAGACACATGAGACGTGCGGCAGTTACCCGTCGGAATTTCCTGGCCACCGCGGCAGGGGTGAGCGGGGCCGCCTTCTTGTCGCGAGGCCTGGCCGCTGCCCAGGAAAAGCCTCCCGCGGCGCCTCCCGTATGTGTCTTTTCCAAACACCTGCATTTTCTGGACTACGCGGAACTCGCAAAAACCTGCAAGGAACTCCGCCTGGATGGTGTCGACTTGACCGTCCGCGAGGGCGGGCACGTTGAACCCGGCAGAGTCGCCGAGGACCTCCCCCGAGCGGTCGAAGTAATCCGCGCCGAGGGGCTCGAAGTGCCCATGATCACGACCCAGCTCAAGAATGGCCAGGAACCCGAAGCCCGCCCCATTCTGGAAGCGGCATCAAAACTGGGCATTCGCTATTTCCGGTGCGGCCCGTATGGGTATTCGAAAGACGGCAATCCCTTCGAGGAACTGGCCGGCTTTACCGCGGAAATGCGCGGTCTCGCGGACGTGGCCGCCGAATTCAAGATGACGGGCGGCTATCACAACCATTCCGGTCGCAACTATGTCGGGGCGCCGCTCTGGGACCTCCACAGAATGCTCCAGGAAATCGACTCGGAGTCCATGGGCGCCAATTTCGACGTCGGCCATGCCACCGTCGAAGGCGGTCTGGGCGTCTGGCAAATCAATGCGCGTCTCATGGCCCCCTATGTCAAGATGATGGCCGTAAAAGACTTTGTCTGGGAGAATAAACGGGTCCGTTGGCTCACCCTCGGGGAAGGTCATGTACCGCTCACCGAGTTCCTCGAGATCTTCCGGGCCGCCAGCTTCGCAGGCCCGATTTCGATGCATTTCGAATACAACACGGCCTCGAACGAAACCCTTATTGAAGAGATCCGAAAAGCAGGCGTAACCCTTCGGGCCGCACTCAAAGAAGCCGGCTACGCATAACGCGGGCGGAACCGCGAATAGAGGTATTCTAGGCGGAGGCGCTCCTGGCGCGGGTCGAGATAAGCGCCACTTGCCCCTTCTTGACCCCCATATGGCGCGCGATAACCTCGCATTTGGCCTTGAGAATCAAAAACACGTCGCCGGGGAAATCATCGATGGTTTCGTAGTTCCCCTGCCCTTTTCCCACAATCACGTCCGCTGCTTCCATGCGCTCGCGGAACCATGCCGGAATTTGGGAGAGGGGCGCACCAATAAAAGGACCGCCATTGTCGATCACCGGGCACACATCCGTGAGGCCCACCTGAATCGCATCCTCGAGGGTCACATCATTGATAATTGGGCCTTTCTTTACCACCGCGGTGACGTTGGTGACTGCGCAGAGCTGTTCTATCAGGAGCTTGTCGAAGACGATCTCGCCGGCGTTATCCAGGAGAAACAGCAAATCGGAACAGGACTCGAGCGATGTGCGGAATTGCGCGCTGTGGTCGACCGCAAACCGCTCATTCAAGGCATCCCGGATAGCCGAGTGGACATCAATCTCACCGGCGTGTTGTACCCCGAGATCGATAACGTTCCCTGCCGCCGACAGATGAAGGGCGGTCTCGAGGGGATCCGGGGCCGCCGCCAGATGCTCCCGCAGCTCGGGTTCCAGCGCGAGAGCCTGGCTGTTCTGTGCGCGCTTCAGGTCCGCATACGGATCTTCCACTCCGCTTATCTCCGTCGCCAGATCGTACACGATCTTCGACAACGCGGCAGGAGACTCGCCGATATCCATACTGGGGATACGAATGACCGTTTCGTTGAGTATGCGCCGCTGCTTCCCGGGATCATCCGTAGCTACGCGGGCGGCACGCAAGGCCTGCATCGCGATGCATTCCAGGCAGTCAAGACTCGCTTTCAATCGATTATCGTCCTATTTCGGTTGTATCCGGCGTGTGGAGAGCGAAACGAGGGCGGATGATAGCATATCGAGCCTCCTTTCATGTAGACTCGGGAGTGAAATTGTCCCGGGTTTGAGGAATGTCACTGCATGACTCTGTTTCTATCCATACTGGGCTGGATATCATTTGCCCTGATCATCCTTGTTGGGCTGGCTCTGGACCTCCTGGGCCTCTTCGGCAATTGGCTCATCCTCGCCGCGGTGGCAGTCGCCTGGCTCGTGACTGGATTCGAGCATTTCGGCCCGCTCGCGCTCGTCCTCATGCTGGGCCTCGCCATTGTGGGAGAGCTGCTCGAGACCGGGGCCGCGGGTTTCGGCGCCTCGCGATTCGGCGGAAGCAAGGGCTCCATCGTCGCGGCGGTCATCGGGTGTCTACTGGGCGCAGCCGCCGGCACGGCCCTGTTGCCCGTTATCGGAACCTTGGCCGGCGCCTGTGCCGGTGCATTCATCGCTGCGGCCCTCCATGAATACCTCAACGTGGAACGCACCGTGAGCCAGTCCATGTGGACGGGAGCGGGCGCGGCGTTCGGCAAAGTGGTTGGCCTGTTCGCCAAGACCCTGGTGGGATTCGTCATGCTGCTCGTCGCGGCGCTGAGCTATTAGAAAGCGGTTGTTGGGCATGAAGCCACAGCTTCAATAAGGGGCTATGGTTTGTTCGTAACGTACTCGCACATGCGCAGGATTGGAGTATGAATTCGATACGGTTGGGGGTGCCACTCGATGGCGAGTGGTCGCTGGCGCAGGACCCGGAAGACGTGGGGCTCAAAGACCGGTGGTTCGCGAAAGCCGCCCCTCCCGATGCGCTCACGGTGGACGTTCCCAGCGTCTGGGATATCTGGATGCCCGATTACGACGGCGTCGGGTGGTATTTTCGCGAGTTCGAGGTGGGCAACGAATGGCAGGAATTCCATGCGTCTCTGGAATGTGAAGCCGTGGACTATTTCGCCCAGGTCTGGCTCAACGGGGAGCTGCTGGGCTCTCACGAGGGCGGATACACCCCCTTCTCGCTCCCTGCCGGCAGCGCGCTGCAAATGGGAACCAATCTGCTGGCCGTTCGCGTAGTCGACCCCCATGCGCCCGGGGGCTACGGCGATTTCCGCCCACGCCAGCTCCCCTGCTCGAAAGAACACGGCTATTTCACTTTTGCCGGCATTTGGGGCAGCGTGTATCTCCTGGGACGGAATTCCGCGCACATCACCGATGTGTTCCTCGAGCCCGATCCGCGCCGGAAACGCGTTACGGCCACCGTGACAACGTCGCAGCCCGGTGTCGTACGCTTGGTAATCGCCGAAACGGCCTACTCCGCTGAAGGAAGCCCGGGACGTATCATCGTCGATTTTCCTGAATTCGAATACTGGAGTCCCGAAAACCCCAGACTCTACACCATGCATTGCCAATTACTACGAGACGGGCAGAGCGTGGATGAGACATCCGTCCGGTTCGGCATGCGCGAATTCACGGTGAAGGAAGGCCGCTTCTTTCTCAACAGCCAGCCCATATTCCTCAAGGGGGTCCTTCAGCAGCCAGATTATCCGCGCACCCTCGCCGGGCCCGAAAGCGTCGAGCTGGCCCGCCGCGAACTGACGCTGGCCCGGGAAGCGGGCTTCAATATGGTGCGGATGCACATCAAGACGCCTCCCCGTCTCTCGCTGGACATTGCGGACGAACTGGGCCTGCTCGTGTACGAAGAGCCGCCCATCGGGTGGATCGAGGATTCACCCTGGATGCGCGCGCGTTGCGAGCGTGAAGTCCGCGAAATGATTCTGCGCGACCGCAACCATCCCTGTGTGGTCATGTGGGGAATGCTGAACGAATCGGGCAATGCGGGCTACAAGGTCATGGGCGGCGCCCAGATCATCAAAGACGACCTGGCGAAACTCGCGCGCAGCCTCGATCCGAGCCGTGTCATCATCGACGATTCGGGCGGCGTAAACAGCACCCGTGAACCGTCGCGCCTCATTCGGCCCTACCGCGAGGAATTCGAGACCTACGACGACCTTCACATATATCAGCGCGCCCCCGTTGATCGGGAGATCGAGCTGTATCTAGAGCATTCCGGCGATCCGGACACGCTCTGCTTCCTGTCGGAGTTCGGGTTCGGCGGTATGGAAGACCTGCCCGATGTGCTCGAGCAGTATGGTCCGGCTCGCCACCATCTGAAGGATGCCCGGTTCATCCAGAAGATGCTCGATGCGGCGATGAATGGATTCGGGCAGCGGGAGATTGACCGCATATTCGGCTCCTTCTCGGCATTTGCCCGGGCCGCCCAGGAACTGCAATGCGACGCCGCCCAACACCAGATCGACGCTTTGATGGCAAACACCAAGCTGGCGGGATACTGCTATACTCAGTTGTGCGACGCGGGGCACGAGTTCTGCGCGGGCGTTCTCGACCGCTGGCGCCGCCCGAAACCCGTACTCGAAACGCTGAAAAACGTGCAGCAGCCGCTTCGTCCCCTGATTCGCGTCGAGCGCACGAACCTCACCCCACGCCAGGAAGTCGAGGTGCGGGTCCTGATGGTGAATCTGCTCCGTGAGGAAGGGCGCGCAGATCTGTCACTGCAGGTTGTGGGCCCCACCAACCAGGTGCTCTGGAAAAAGAAACGAAACATCAAGCTCCCCCGCTCCGGCAAGGAACTGTGGAACGGGACCATATCCGCGTCCGGCTCGCCAGGCACCCACAAATTTGTTGTGCGTCTCATGCAAGGTATGAAAGTTCTGGGTGAAAGCACGCTCGACTTTGACGTGCTCGTCCCCGCGGAACCCTGCGCCGAAGAAGTTCATGTCGTTGACCCCTCCGGCGAATGGGAAACCCCTTTCGCCCGTCTGGCCCGGCAGGGTGGCCCGCGTGCGCCGGTACACATCGTGCCGCCCCTCGCCAACACAATTCGAGCCTATCCATCTGAGGACCTGTGCGCCGTGCTCAGCGAGGTCCGCCAGGGAGCCGTCGCCCTGCTCTTCGGCCCTCCCGATGACTGGAATGATCTGGCGGAACACCTGGATGGCGATGTCTCCGCCACGGGCAAGGACGCCGTCGGAGCCTTTCTGGGCGTCTACCACTACGTGAAACTCCACCCCGTATTCGACAAATTGCCCGCACGGTGCCTGATGCGGCAGATATACCGAAACGTCGCGCCACCGAAGACCTTCCTGGAACCGACCGACGAAGATATTTGCGGCTGCCTCGACACCACGCCGATTGCCGCGGGCAATTACATGATGGGCGAATCGACCTGGTGGGGGAGCGATATTCTGGTGCGGCGCTTCGGCGCCGGAAGGCTGGTATTCACCCATCTCAGAGTTCTCGAAAATCTCGGGCGCGACCCCGTCGCCGACCGCCTCTTCGTTAACCTTGTGCGCCACTTCGCGCGACGTAGTGTTCCCTCTCCGGAAGCGACCCCCCTGCTGCGTGGTGCACGCGACTGGCTCGCGCGCGAACGTACCGACAGAATTCGCCACTGGAAAATCCTCGGCATGTTTCCGAACTGGGGCGGCGATGGTCACGACTACGCCTATCCTCCCGAGCAGGGCATCGATTTCGGCGCGGATTACCTCGGTTGGTACAAGCCCATCCGGTGGCGCGACTGGTATTCGCTGGCAGACGAAAGCCACCTCGTCGATCTTCAAGCTGCCCTTACGCCGGTCTACGAGTATTACCCGCGATTCGACCACGGAACGGCCTACGCGTACTCCGAGACGGTTTGCGATACGCGGCAAAAAGCCATCCTGCGCCTTCAAATCCAGGATGACACCAAAGTCTGGTTTAACGGAAACCCCGTATTTGAAAAGCGGATTCATCTGCCACACAAGGAATTTGAGCGCTGCGAAGCCGAGGTATTGCTCCGCCAGGGCCGCAACACCGTCCTGGTGAAGGTGTCGAAGATCCCCGGCGAGTTCCGGTTCGCCCTCGACCTCGAATCGGCCGGCAACCAGTCGCTGCAACTGAAATGGTGGCGATGACCCCGCTTCACGACAGTCCGGGAATGTGGCTAAGAGTCTCAGTGTATGGGCATTAGGTGTACCAGGGGAGCGCCCGATTGACAGGCCGCAGCCTCGAGTGGTACGATGAGAAACCACGAGGCTGCTTTCTAAGTATTGGAGGATCAAGGGATTATGCAACTCGATATTTCAGCCCGCCATATGGAAATGACGGAAGCGCTCAAGTCACATGTGAAGACGCGCCTCGAAAAACTTAAAGGCCATTTTGACCGGGTGATCGATGTCAATGTCGTCCTCAGTGTCGAGAAGCATCGCCATGTGGCGGAGGTGACGCTCCACGCCAACGGCATACGCATCCATGGAAAAGAATCGACGGCCGACATGTATTCCTCGGTCGACGCGGTGGTCGAAAAACTCGAGAAGCAGATCCGGAAGTATAAGGACCGCGTCACCCGCCATGCCTCGCGCAAAGGCCAGGAGGAGCTTGCAGCCATTCCCGAAGAGGCGATTCTCACGGCCGGCGAAGAAGACGAAGAGCAGCGCGGCAAGGTCAGCACCGTGCAAAACAAAGTCATTCACCGTGAGAAGCTCCCTATGAAGCCCATGGCCGTCGAAGAGGCCTCGATGCAGTTGGAATTGGCAGACGAACCGTTTATTGTGTTCTCCAACGTGGAGACCCAGCAAGTCAACGTGATGTATGCCCGCGATGACGGCACCTACGGCCTGATCGAGCCGCAATTCTAAGTTCCCAGGGGGTCTCGCAGTAGCGCGGAGGGAGAATGGACACCAAGAGCCTCCCGGTTAACCGAAAAGAGAGCATCGCTGTAGCGCGCCTTCTGGACCAGCTCACGGAGCCCCTCGAACTCGAGGTCATTGGCGGGTTTCAGGGGATCGGGCGGCCCGTGTTCATTTCGGACATCAACCGGCCCGGTCTCGCCTTGAGCGGGTACCTCGAATACTTCGCCAACGACCGCGTGCAAATCCTCGGCAACACCGAGATCCATTTCATGGAACAGCTCTCGACCTCTGAGCTGCAACACCGGCTCGAGGCCATGTTCGCGTTCGAGATCCCCGCCTTCGTGCTCTCGCGAAGCCTCCGGCCCCGCAATATCTTCCTCGACATGTGCAACCGGCGCGGGATTCCCGTGTTGCGCTCGCGACGCAGCACCGACGAGGTGATCAGCAGCATCATCCTCTTTCTCGCCGAAGAATTCTCCCCCGAGACGGTCATCCACGGCACGGCCATCGACTGTTACGGAGTGGGCATTCTGATCACCGGCGCACCGGGCATCGGCAAAAGTGAAACAGCGCTCGAACTCGTTGAGCGCGGCCACCGCATGGTGGCCGATGACGTCGTCACAGTTCGCCGGGGGCGCGAGGGAATCGTCTACGCCCTGGCCTCTCCAGTCATCGAACATCACATGGAAATTCGCGGCGTTGGCATCATCGACGTGAAGAGTGTCTATGGCGTGGGGTGCGTGCGCAACTCGAAACGCATCGGCCTCGTCGTCGAACTCGAAATGTGGAACGAAACAGCCCAGTATGACCGCACCGGGCTTGTGGACGAATTCGTGGACATCCTTCGCACCCGCATCCCCTACCTCCTGATTCCAGTGCGTCCGGGCCGCAACATCGCGATCATCGTTGAAGTCGCGGCCTTAAACCACCGGTTGAAAGAACTTGGCGTGCATCCCGCGCAGCAGCTCAATCAGAAACTTTTGAATCTTATGAGCGTCAGCGATGCCTGAAAGCCGGAGATTCGTGCTGGTCACCGGACTGTCCGGAGCCGGGAAATCGTTGGCACTCAAATTCCTCGAGGACCTTGGATACTACTG
>CAZFOG010000059.1:13618-20896 GCA_964520685.1 uncultured Nitrospiraceae bacterium
ATGCAGCCCATGCGGTCGCGCGCCAATCTTGTTATCGATACAAGTTCGACCTCGGTTGCGGAACTTCGCGAGCGCATTGCGTCCATGTTTCTGGGACCCAAGGAAGCCCGCGACCTGATGATCACGGTCCTGTCCTTCGGGTTTAAGAGAGGCGTGCCCCCCGAGGCGGATCTGGTGTTCGATGTGCGGTTCCTGCCCAATCCACACTATGACCCCGAACTTCGCTCCCTCACCGGCGCAGAACCCGATGTCCGCGAATTCGTGCTCGACAACCCTGACGGCCGCGAGTTCCTGGACCGTGTAAAAGGTCTCCTCAAATTCCTGATTCCGCGGTATGCGGCCGAACCCAAGTCGTACCTTACCATTGGCGTCGGGTGCACGGGTGGCCAACATCGCTCGGTGGCCGTAGCTCACGCCTTGTCGGTCATGCTGCGTGAAATGAACTGCGACGCACGGCTGCGCCACCGCGATTTGCCCGGTTGAGCCCTTCCGGCGCCCCAGTGATTCCGAGCGAGCCCTGGTCGCATAAAATTCTGTCAGATTGTGACTTATGAAATTTCCCGGCAATTGTCCAGGTAAGATTCACCACCAAACCCAGCATGCTCGCGTTTTTGAAAAGACCCCCGCCAATCCACTATATTTTTGGGGCGTCCAACACAAAGACGCAAGGTTTGCCGGGGATGGAAACAACCCACGCTGGCGCCTCGGAATGCACGGGGCAAGAGCGAGCCGGGGGTGGCCGCCCTCCGGTAAGTCTGCCACAATTGAGGTAAGCAACTGCACCTGTCAGGATAGTAAAGAATGCTGGATTTGACCGAAGAGATGGTCATCGTTAATTCGATGGGATTGCATGCCCGGCCTGCGGCAAAGCTCGTGCAGACCGTGCTCCAGTTTCAAAGTGATGTGCAAGTGAACGTAAACGGGCAGCGGGTCAATGCAAAGAGTATAATGGGGTTATTGACCCTGGCCGCCGCACAAGGCACCCAGATGACCGTAACGGCTCAAGGCCCGGATGCGGAGCAGGCGATGAACGCCGTCAGAGAACTTATCGCATCGGGCTTCGGGGAAAGCTAACCACGTGGAGATTGCGCTGCGCGGAATAGGAGTCTCGCCCGGGATTGCCATCGGACCCGTCTTGCCATTCGGGCTCAACGGATTCGACGTTCCGAAATACCAGGTGGAGGACAAGCAAGGCGAGTTGCAGCGGTTCCGCGATGCCATGGAAGCCGTTCGGGTCGATCTCAAGCGTCTTCATCAGAAAACATCCCAGGATCTGGGACCCAAGCACGCCGAAATCTTCGAAGCCCATCTCATGGTCTTGGATGACATCACCTTCCACGAAGACATTGAGAACCGGTTGAACGAGGAAGGCTGGAATGTCGAACATCTCCTCGAGGAATTCAGCGGCCGCTATTCCCGCCTGTTGGAATCGGTGGACGACGCGCAGTTTCGCGAGCGCACGCAGGATGTCGTCGATGTGTTGCGGCGCATTCAGGGGCGATTGCTCAAGGCCGAGATGGAGAGCCTCGAACACCTCGAGCATCCCTGCGTGGTGGTAGCCCACGACCTTTCTCCCTCGGACACTGCGAAGATGGACCTCGAAAACACCCTCGGCGTCGTAACCGACCTGAGCGGCCCCACCTCGCACACGGCCATCCTCGCGCGGGCGTTCGAAATTCCGGCCGTGGTCGGCTTGAGTAACGTCGGTACTCAGGCGCTCGCAGGCGATACCGTCATCGTGGACGGTACCCGGGGCGACGTCATTCTGCGGCCCACCGATGCGACACTCACACGATACGCCACCGAAAAGAAACGGCTCGAGGAAGAACGCCGCGCACTGCTGATGGCCGAAAAGGATTTGCGGAGCGTGACCCTCGACGGGTTCGAGATTCCGACCATGGCCAACATCGAGCTGCCCGTCGAGATTACCCACAGCAAGACCGCAAAGGCGCAGGGCGTCGGGCTGTACCGGACCGAATATCTGTTTATGAACCGCGCCTCGCTGCCCTCCGAAGACGAACAATTCGAGGCCTATGCTGCTGTCGCGGAATCCATGAAACCCGCCCCTGTCACGTTGCGAACGCTGGATCTCGGGGGCGACAAATTCGTTTCCCATCTGCATCTGGCCGACGAAATCAACCCCCAGTTGGGCTGGCGGGCGATCCGGTTCTGCCTGGAACGGCCCGACATTTTCAAAGCCCAGCTCCGGGCCATGTATCGCGCAAGCGTGCACGGCAGGGTCCAAATCATGTTTCCCCTGGTCAGTGGCCTCGACGAGTTCCGGCGCGTCAAAAAAATGGTCAAGGAAGTCTGTGCCGACCTCGAACGCCGCGGCGTCCCGTTTGACCGAAACGTTCCCATCGGAACCATGATCGAGGTGCCCTCGGCGGTAGTTATTGCGGACTTACTGGCCGCCGAATCCGATTTCTTCAGCATAGGCACCAACGACCTTATCCAGTACGGTCTGGCAGTGGACCGGGCAAATGAGAAGATCGCCCACATGTACGAGCCGGCGCACCCGGCAGTCCTGCGGCTAATCCGGCAGGCCGTGCGCGCCGCTGCCGCCGCCCGGATACCGTGCGGATTGTGCGGCGAGATGGCCGGTGATCCCGTGTTCACGGAGATACTCGCGGGCATTGGAGTCGATTCGCTCAGCATGTCCGCCGTTTCCATACCCATGGTGCGGGCCGAAGTGGCCAACATCCGCATGCGCGTGGCAAAGCGTTTCGCGCGCCGTGTGCTGAAGATGGGGTCCGAGTCGGCCATCAAAAAGCTTCTATACAAACGGTACAAGAGCCGTCATACCCTGTCCCGGGTGTTGGGCCGCGAGGACGGCGACGAATAAACGCGCGCCGGCCCGCCCGGCGCGGGCAGCCGCAAATGCGCAAATACGGGAACTTGGTTGTGCCAATACGCCTTTCTATTTTGGGTTCCACGGGCTCCATCGGACGCAGCGCCTTGGATGTGGTCCGCCACTATCCCGGCATGTTCGAGATCGTAGCCCTCGGCGCCTTTGCAAACACGGACCTCCTGACCCGCCAGATTCACGAGTTCAGGCCCGCCCACGTCGCCGTCGCTGACGAAGCAGCCGCGGAACGGCTTGATGTCTCCGGATTTGACCTTCACCTGTGGCGCGGACCCCAGGGCCTGGAAGAGCTTGCCGGGCTTGACGCCGACGTGGCCCTCTGCGCGGTGGTGGGGGCAGCCGGGCTCAAACCGGTGTTGCGCGCGATCGACGCGGGCAACCGCGTCGCCCTCGCGAACAAGGAGCCCCTCGTGATGGCCGGCTCACTCATCATGGAGGCTGCCCGTGCCAAAGGCGTCGACGTGTTGCCCGTGGACAGCGAACACAATGCCATCTTCCAGTGCCTCCAGGGCCATTCCAGGGACGATGTCCACTGCATTCACCTCACCGCCTCGGGTGGCCCGTTCTATGGAAAACCCTTCGAGGCTCGGCGGAATGTCAGCCCCGAGGAAGCGGCCAATCACCCCACATGGGACATGGGAAAGAAGATCAGCGTGGATTCGGCTACCCTCATGAACAAGGGTCTGGAAGTCATCGAGGCCATGTGGCTGTTCGGCATGCCTCTGGACAAGATCCGCGTGGTGATTCACCCCCAAAGCATCGTCCACAGCCTGGTCGAATTCACTGACGGCAGTATTCTCGCCCAGATGGGCCCCACGGACATGAAGTTCCCCATCCTCTTTGCGTTGACGTGGCCCGAGCGCGTCCGCGAACCCATGGGGCGGCTTGATCTGACCCAGATTGAGAAACTGACGTTCGCCAAACCCGACTTCAGCGAGTTCCCCTGCTTGCGGCTTGCTCTCGAGTCAGCCCGCGCGGGGGGCACGGCCCCGGCCGTCCTGAACGCGGCCAATGAAGTGGCGGTGCAGGCATTCTGTCAGAACCGGATATCCTTTCTCGATATCCCGCGCCTGGTGGAACAGGTAGTGACGGGAGTTTCTGTGGAAGCAGACGTGACACTGGAGTCTGTCTTGCGCGCGGATGCTGCAGCACGCGCAGAGGCCGAACGTTACATTCTGGAACGGCGATAACGAAGCGGGGATGCATCTGCGAGAATATAGAACTTCCCCCCCCTGTTTGATTTACAATGGTGTGATTGAAGTGCCGGCGAAAACGCCTGCCGATTCCCAATATGGAGCGCGACCTAATGCTTCTTGGTGCGACACTGCTTAACATTATTGTCTTCATCGTGGTCCTGGGTGTGCTCATTTTCTTTCATGAAATGGGGCACTTTCTGGCTGCGAAAGCGTGCGGAATCTTTGTGGACCGGTTCAGCCTGGGGATGCCGCCCCGGCTGGCCGGCGTCCGTCTCGGCGAGACCGATTATTGTATAGGTGCTTTGCCAATCGGCGGTTACGTCAAAATGGCCGGGCAGGAAGACACTCCCCTCACCGAGGAGGAGCGAGAAAAGCAGTACGGCAGTGTTCCTCCCGAGCGCTGGTTTAATAACAAGCCGGTGTGGCAGCGCATGATCGTGATCGTGGCGGGGCCGCTCATGAACCTGGCACTGGGCGTCCTCCTGTACGGGATTGCTGCAGGCGTTGGCAGTGAAGTCCCCGAAACGGAGGTGACCGCGCAGATTGGGTTCGTCAGGCCCGGCTCTCCGGCAGAGACGGCCCCATTGCACATCATGCCGGATAGCGGACTACGTGCCGATACCACCCGGGAAGTCGATGCCGTGGGCTGGAAAACTGGCGACCGGATCGCGTCCATCGATGGCGAAACCGTTCATAGTTTTTCGGATGTCAGTTTCGCGGCCATTTTCGGCGCCGGCAAGGTGCTCAATGTCGTCATCGAACGCACCGGGGACGGTGGTGAGACGACCCGCTACCTCTCTCCCATCGAACCGCGACTGATGGAGGAGAGTGAACACACCCAATTCGGGATCGATCCGTTCAGAACCGCGCTCATTGACCGTGTTCTACCCGGCCTGCCCGCCGCAGCCGCGGGGTTGGAGGCAGGCGACGTTATATTGCAGGCCAACGGGCAAGTGACTGACAACCCCACGTTTATGAAGCTCCTCGAAGATAAGGGCAAGAGTGACAGCATCGACCTCGAGATCGCGCGTAACGGCGAAATCCTGTCGTTCACGCTCCAACCGACAACCATGGGCCGATTCGAGGACATTGTGTTCAACCCCTCTCTGTACAGCGAAGAGGAAGGGGTTCAAGATACTCCCCCGACCATCGGATACGTCTCAGACAAACTGAAAGAAGAGGCCGGTGTGCGGCGCGGCGATGTTGTGCTCGAGGTGAACGGTGAACCGGCAACTCCCAAACGTCTGCGCGAAGTCGAGCGGGAAAGCGCCGGCAAAACCGTGATCCTGAAAGTCCAACAAAAGGCCCGCCTGTTCGGACTATGGCAGAAGGCTGAGGTCAAGACTGTGGAGATCACTCCGGTTACCACCGGCGCTATCGGCATACTCTGGGGCCAGAAAACGGTATTTCATCGCGTCCCGCCCGCGCGGGTGGTTCCCGAAGCGTTCCGCCAGGGATACAAAGCCCTGTCACGGACAATCGAGACTCTCGCGATGCTGTTTACGGGCACGGTGCGCCCGAAAGACCTGGGCGGCCCGGTGCTCATCTACCAGGTCACCACCACCGCGGCGAGCATGGGCATCATGTGGCTCCTCAAGATTACAGCGTTTATCAGCGTCAATCTGTGCGTGTTTAATTTACTGCCCCTGCCGGTGCTCGACGGCGGCCACCTTCTCCTGCTCTCGTGGGAGGGGGTCCGCAGAAAGCCCCTGCCGGAGAAGGCCCAGGAGCGCATTCAGCAGGTCGGTCTCGTAGTAATCATCAGCCTCCTTCTGTTTGTAACGTATAACGACATTCTCAGGTGGCTGTCCACATTCTAGAACGGGTCCCGGGAACCTACCGGGAACGGCTGGGGCCGGAAAGGCGCCATGCCCGTGAGACGGCATCCGGCAGTCAGGCGCCCACGGAAAATTAACGGCTTCGGGGAAGGAAGGAGATATCAGAAAGGCCATGGGATTCATCACATGCAAATTCGGCGGGTCATCTCTGGCGGATACCGCCTGCTTCCGCAAGGCGGAGGCCATTATCCGGTCCGAGCCCAATCGGCGGTTTGTTGTGCCATCAGCACCGGGCATGCGGTCCGAAAACGACAAAAAGATCACCGACCTGCTGTACGCGTGGCACGGTCTGGCCCAACAGGGCCTCGATGCCTCCCAGCCCAGGGGCATCATCTCCGCGCGTTTCGAGCAATTGGCCACGGAGCTGGGCATTCCGTTCGACGTCCACAAACACATGCAGCAGATTGCCGCCGAAGGAGAACAGCATCCCGAGCCCGATTACATGGCGTCACGCGGGGAGTATCTCAACGGACTGCTGATGGCTCAACTGCTGAATGCCACATTTGTCGATCCCGCCGAGTGCATTCTCTTCGACGAGGAAGGCGCACTCGATAACAAGACCTATGCCGCCCTGGCCAAACGCCTCAAGGGCGACGGCCTCTTTGTGGTGCCGGGCTTCTACGGAGCAATGCCCGACGGCCGTATCAAGACGTTCTCGCGCGGAGGCAGCGATGTGACCGGGGCCATTGTGGCCCGGGCAAGCAATTCCGCGCTCTATGAAAACTGGACCGATGTCTCCGGGTTCCGCATGGCCGACCCCAAAGTGGTGCCCCACGCGCGACGGATTGCTGAAGTCACGTACCGGGAATTGCGCGAGCTTTCCTATATGGGCGCCAAGGTTCTCCACGACGAAGCGATCTTCCCTGTCCGCGAAAAAGGCATCCCGATCAACATCCGCAACACCCATGACCCAGACGCCCTCGGCACGATGATCGTGCCACAACGCGTCAGCACGGAACCCGTGTGCGGCATTGCCGCGCGCAGGGGTTTCTCGATGATTACCATCGAGAAAGCCCTGATGAACCGCGAATTGGGCTTCGGACGGCGTGTCCTGACCATTCTCGAGGAGTTTGGCATCAGTTTCGAGCACATGCCCTCGAGTATTGACACCATTTCCGTCATTGTCAGAGACGACCTGTTGGGCAATCACGGGCCCGCGATCCTGAAGACTATCGAGCGCCGGTGCGAGCCGGACCGCGTCGAGTTGGCTCACGGCCTTGCCCTGATCGCCACCGTGGGGCAAGGCATGGCCGGGCGTATCGGCATCGCCGCAAAGCTCATGGGAACCCTCGCAGAGGCCCACGTGAATATTCGCGTCATTGACCAGGGTTCTTCGGAGAACAACATCATCGTAGGCGTCGAGGAAAACGACCTGGCA
>CAZFOG010000060.1:0-20847 GCA_964520685.1 uncultured Nitrospiraceae bacterium
TCCACTCGAAACACGCGGGCAATCTACTCGATGCGGCCGCATTGTTCCCTGATCACACGGGCATGCGAAGCCTCTCCCTCAGCCATCCTGCTATTCATGTGTCCCCTCGTGCTCGACTTTCCTTGCCCGAATCTGGCTAAATAGGGCGTCTGAAAAATGCCTTCTTACCCGCCGGGGCGGACGCACATCCAAAGGTTCCGTGTTGACTGCGCCGGGGATTCACGAGCGTTCAGAGCGCGTTGTCCGCGATCTGGATTGGCGGACCAATTGTCCCGGAGTTTCACGTTGAACAAGATTGGCCAGGACGCAGCGAAGCGGTTCACAGCGGCTGCGGCGGTGAGCATACGCGAAGCGATAGATGAGGTCGGGGGGAGGGAGGTCTTTTTCGCCGGCCGCATCAACGATGCGGGCCTGGTCCATGAAGTCCGGGTGTGCGCACGGGGCCACGACGGGGCCGTGCCTGCCTATGTCGAAATGGCCAGGAACGCAGACGTCGTGTTCCATAACCATCCCTCGGGAGACATCAGCCCGTCCGAGGCCGACCTCGAATTGTCTACCCTGTTTGGATTCCATGGATTGGGTGTGTATATTGTCAACAATCCCGTCACGCGCACGTATGTGATGGTCGAACCGCCGCGCGAGAACGCGGTCCAGCCTCTCGATATTACGCGCCTGAAGAAGGCGTTGTCTCCGGCGAGCAAGCTGGGCCGCACCCTGCCGCACTACGAGGTCCGCCCGCAGCAAGTTAAAATGATGGAGCTGGTGGCGCAAGCCTTCAATGAGCAGGGGATTGCCGTCATCGAGGCGCCCACCGGCGTTGGAAAGACCATCGCCTATCTCCTTCCGGCCGCCCAGTGGGCCGTCCGGAATCGCGAGCGCCTGGTCATCTCGACACGCACCATCAATCTGCAGGAACAGATCATGCAGAAGGACATCCCGGACCTCGCGGCCTGTCTCGACAAGCCCGTGAAAGCGGTGCTGGTCAAAGGCAGGAGCAATTACCTCTGCCCCAAGCGCCTCGAGCGCGCACTGACGGAAGCGACCTTGTTCGAGGACGAGGAAGCCCAGGAGCAGCTCAAGGCCATCGCCGAATGGGCCAGGAAGACCGAAGATGGCACCCTCTCCGACCTGCCGTTCGTCCCTGCGTATGACCTGTGGGACCAAGTGTGCTCCGAAGCCGACACGTGCCAGTTCACCAACTGCTCCAACCAGAAAGACTGTTTTGTTGGCAAGGCGAGGCGCGAGATCACCAAGGCCGATCTCATCGTCGCCAACCACCACATGCTCTTCGCGGACCTCGCCATCAAGAAGGAAGTGGGCAATTTCTCGTCGCTCGCCGTGCTGCCTGCGTACCGGCGCGTCATTTTTGACGAGGCCCACAATATCGAAGATTCGGCCACCGAGTATTTTGGGGTGGAGGCGACGCGCCTCGGGGCCTTGCGGCTGCTGGGGCGGTTCATTCGGGATGAACGCGGCCGCGAGCGCGGTCTGCTGCCCTATCTCAAACTGAAACTCATCAGGCACACCCCGGCTTTGTCGATGGCACGGCTCGAGGAAACCCTCAACATCATGGACGACGGCCTGCTTCCCTGCCTGGCCGCGGCCCGCGAAGGGCTCACCGTCGCGTTTGACGCGCTGCGCGAGCTGGTGGCCGAAAAGTGTGGGCAGATCGGCCGCGATATCAAGTGGCGCCTGACAGAGGCCGTGCTCGAAGACCCGGGGCTGCGCGAAATCCATACAACGTATGTACTTCCTGCCACCGAGGAGCTGCGAGCCTGCGCACAGCATTGCACGCAGCTTCATAAAGAGCTGTTGGCATTGGACTTGCACGATGATGCCGGGGAGGCGCCCATCGCAACGGAAATCCAGCAGTTGGCGGGTTACCGGGACCGTCTGACGCGACTCGCCAACGTGCTCGCGGAAGGCACCAGCAGCGAATTATCCGCCAACACGGTCCGGTGGCTCGAGATCGACAGCCGCAACAAGCGCATCGTGCGGGTGGCGCGCTGTCCGTTGCATGTTGGCCCCGAGCTTTCCGAGTGGGTGTACGGCAACCTGAAAAGCGTCGTCATGACCTCGGCCACGCTGACGGTAGACCACACGTTCGACTATCTCTTCGGCAGAATCGGGCTGGACAGGGTCTCAGGCAAGAACATTGCGGCCCAGGCCCTCGATTCGCCCTTCGACTATGCCAGCCAAGCGATGTTGGGCATCCCCACGGATATTGCCACGCCCGATTCCAAGGATTTTCTGCCGGAGGTCGTCGAGTACGTGCGGTCGATCCTGCAGATTACGCGCGGCCATGCCTTCATTCTCTTTACGTCGTTCTACGCCCTGGACTTCGTCTTCCGGCAGCTCCAGAACGACCTCGCCGGTATGGGTATTACACCATTGAAACAGGGGAGCGCGGCGCGGACCCATTTGATCGAACGGTTTCGCAGCGATACTTCCAGCGTGCTGTTTGGAACCGACAGTTTCTGGGAGGGCGTGGACGTTGCGGGCGACGCGTTGCAGTGTGTTATACTCCCAAAACTGCCGTTTCGGGTGCCTACCGAGCCCATTCTCGAAGCGCGCGCCGAGGCGATCGAGGCGGCGGGCGGCAGTTCGTTCATGGAGTACACGGTGCCTCAAGCCGTGGTCAAATTCCGCCAGGGATTCGGCCGCCTGATTCGGCGGAAAACGGACCGTGGCGCCGTGATAATCCTTGACCGGCGCATACTTACGAAACACTATGGAAAGATGTTCCTGCGCTCGCTGCCCAATCTGCGGCGCGTAAAGGGACCTCGCCAGGCACTGTTGGGATCACTTGAGACTTTCTTTGGGGAAAGCAGGGGAGAACAATGAACCTCGACATTCGTATCGATGTTTCGCGTGCGAAATCCGCCGCCGTGGGGGCCGAACATGGCATCACGCCCGCGGAACTTAAAGAACTGCAACCCCGCATCTCCGACGCACATGCCATTCTTCAGCGGGAACGCGCCGAAGGGAAATACGGTTTCTGGGACCTCTACAAGCAGAAAGAGGTGCTCGACAATGTCAAGGCCGCCGCGGCGCGGTTTTCGGAGAAGGGCTACGACAATTTCGTGGTGCTGGGCATCGGTGGTTCCTCCCTGGGCACCATCGCCCTGGGCTCAGCCCTGCTGTCTCCGCACCACAACCTGCTCACCAGGCGCGCCCGCAACGGATTGCCGCGCCTGTTCGTCATGGACAACATCGATCCGGTGGTCTTCCGCGAAATGATGCGGATTTGCCCCCCCCAAAAGACGCTCTACAACGTCATTTCAAAATCGGGGGGAACCGCCGAGACCATGAGCCAGCTCATGATCGTCGTGGATGCCATCGAGAAGAAGCTCGGCCGCGAGGCCATGAAAGACCATCTTGTCGTCACGACCAATCCGCGCACACCCGAGGCGCCGCCCAGCCTGTTGCATCCGGTGGCCGGGGAATACGGCCTCACCGAATTCGCCGTGCCGTTCAACGTGGGGGGGCGCTTCTCGGTCTTCTCGCCTGTTGGCATGTTTCCGGCCGCCATGCTCGGGATGGATATCGACGCGATGATGGAAGGCTGCGCCGCCATGGATAAGCGCTGCGCAGACGCGGATTTGGACTCGAATCCCGCGTATCTCCGCGCAGCGGTCCAATATCTGGCCGACGTAAAAAAGGGTAAGGTCATGTCGGTGATGCTTGCCTACGCGAACGGCCTATACAGCATCGCGGACTGGTACCGCCAGCTTTGGGCGGAAAGCCTGGGGAAACGGTACAGCCTGGATGGGGAGGAAGTCTTCGCCGGCCAGACGCCGATTAAGGCCCTCGGTGCAACGGACCAGCATTCGCAGATCCAGCTCTACCGGGAAGGGCCAAATGACAAGCTGATCAACACCCTCGAGACAAAGAAATTCGCCAAGACCCTGCGGATTCCCCAGGCCCTGACTTCGATCGCGCAATTGAGTTACCTGCGCGGCTCGACCATGAACAAACTCATGGCGGCCGAACTCCAGGGGACCATCGACGCGCTCAAGATCAGCCAGCGGCCCGTCTCGCGCATTGTCCTTCCTGCAGTCAATGCGCACACGGTGGCGCAAGTCCTCTATATGCTCGAGGTCGAGACCGCCATGGCCGGCCGGCTCTACCATGTGAACACCTTTGACCAGCCCGGCGTCGAGGAAGGCAAGAAGCTCGCCCGCAAGCTGATGGGAGGGGAAGGGTGAGCGCGAGCCCCCCGCAGTTTCCCGATTACGGCGACCTCGGCGACATGATCGGCGCCCGGAGGGGGCGCTGGTCGTTCCGGTTCTGCGTCACCGCGTGCGTCCTGCTGGTAGTCTTTCTCTGGCTCTCCGAGTATTTCATCGGATTCGAACGGGCGGAAAACCTCTATCTGAGCGCTCTGACCAAGCACAAGGAATCGGCCCGGCCCTTGCTCCGCCAGGCCGTGTTGCGGGACAGGGAAGCAAGCGAATCCCCGAACCCGCGGTATGTGCAGGCGCTCGCGGAGCGCGAACTCGAGGACGAGATACTGCCAACGTACCAGCGTGCCTTCGAGTTGGACCCCGGCAATGCCACGCTGGCGCTTCGGTATGGCTGCCGCCTCTTCATGGCGGGCCAGTATGAGGAAGCGCGCGAGCGCTTCCGGGATGCGGCCCGAAACTCCCCCGACAACGCCTTGCCGCACTACCTCGAGGCCACGACCATTCCCTGGACCCTCCAGGAAGAGGCCAACATTCTGAGGGAATCGTTGAAACTCATCGCGCAGTCCAACAGCATGGGCAAGCAAGTCGTCTTTCCCCGCCCGCTCTGGCATCCCAAACTGCCGCAACAAGGTAAACAATACGCCCAGTTGCGCCGCGAGGCGACGGAAGAGTGCATCGCCCCGATTGCCCAATACAAGGCCTACATCATAGGCGTGGCGCGGCGCCAGGTCGAGGAGGGCCATACCCATTATTGGGATTCGTGGCTACAGACGCTCGAGAAAGCAGGGGACAGACTGGCCCGCAGCGCGTTGCCGGCCGGGGCCGACATGGAAACAGGCGCCGGGAGCGCGTCACAGGCCATGGTGGGCCTCGATCTTCAGTTACAGGCCGTGCGGTTGCGCCGCGAGATCCTCGAGAGTGAAACGGGCCAGCCCCACGGCGAATTTCGGCAGCGGGAAAAGGAACTGGAAGATGCTCTGGCCGCACTGCGGGATTTTGAGAACGCACGACAGCCCGTCATCGAACGGGATACCGATGCCCGCGAATTTGCCTGCCTCACCGCCCCGTTTTCCGCCATACTTGCGTTGGGTACGTTCTGTTGCCTGACCGCGCTCGCCGCACGCTTGTGCGGCGCCAATAAGCATGCCTGGGCTATTCCCCACGGACACAAAGGCGCGGTGGCCACGACAGCCTGCGCGGCCCTTCTGGGAGGTTTCCTCGCGTGCGTGCCGGCCATACAGCAAACAACCCAGCAAGACGCCGTGCCAGTAGTTCGCGGCGTATGGTTGCTCCTCCTGGCAGCGGTGGCCCTCGCGGCTCTTGCCTACCCGCTGTTTGTCCTCAAGAGCCCTCGTAACGCCGCTAGAGACGTCCCAGAGGGCGAGCAGTGCGACGACGAGCGTCTTGCCGCGGCGCCTGCACGGTGGAGAGGCGCCTACGCGGTGATGGTGCGCCGGTTCCTCGGGGTGACGCTGGGCCTGTTCCTGGGTGTTTATTCGGTCTGGGCAATTCTGTATCGAGTCGCGACTTCCCTCTACCCGTGGCAGATCGAGCTCCTGGCCACCGGTATGGGGCAAAATGAAGCCCAGGCGGTCCGGCATGCCCTTTCGTTACTCCATTAGCCGACGGGCAGGGTGGGGGATGAATTCACATGACGGAAATGGGCAAAACCGGTTAATCAGCGAGTTGTATTCAGAACCCGAATTTGACAAAATAGGCACTCGCAGGTATACTTTCCACATACTGAGCATTCTGCGAATTCCGAACACCCGGTTGCCGTGCCGGTCGAATGTCTCTTCACGCCTGGAGGGTAGTATCTCGTGAGCGACCACGAACAAAAAGCGTTCACCACATTTGAAGCCGCCAAAATCTGTCACGTCACCCACCACAGTATCAAGAACTGGATAAAACAAGGGCTTATCAAAGCTTCCCGCACCCCTGGCGGTCACTACAGAATCCTGGAAGAAGACCTGGATAGTTTTCGCGAGAAATATGACATGTTCCCGCGAGACAAGGGCCCGATGAAGAAACGCGTCATGATTGTGGACGACGATCCGGATGCTCTCGCCCTCATGGAAAACATCCTGACGGACGAGGGATTCGAATTGATCAAAGTCAGCAATGCGACGGAAGTGGGGCTGCGTGCGGCACAATTGTCGCCTGACCTCATCCTTCTGGACTTCCTGATGCCGGAGATCAACGGATTTGAGGTCTCGAAGGCTTTGCGCAATAATGAGCTGACCCGTAGCATCCCGATCATGGCAGTTACGTGCCTCACCAAGGAACAGGATATCGAGCGGATTTTCGAGTGTGGAGCGGACGAATACCTGGCGAAACCATTTAAGGTCGATCAACTCCTGGAAAAAGTTCGCGAGCTAATCGGCCGCGGTCGCATTGTCGAATAGCCTCCGCAGCCCGGAGACACCATGAGCGCTTCTGGCCCACGGCGGGGAATTGAACGCAAGATCCTCAATACCACCCTGCAGGTTGCAATACTCCCCCTTGTTATTGCCGTGATCGTGGGCTACATCACGGCGCGTGAAGGCCAGAGTAATCAGGTTCGCGAATCCCTCCTGACCGCTGCGCGCAAAACCACGGACGGTCTTCGTATCGCGGCCACTCCCTACCTGCAAAAAATCGAAGGGCTGGCGCAAGACCCGATAGTATTGGCAGCCCTTGAGCCCGGTACCAGCGGGAATGCCGCCGCCCTGGCGAACCCCGCGATGCAGGAGGAACTCCGTCAGTTCCTCAACGGCCAGATCACACGGGCGGCAAGTACCTCGGGCGTCCCCACCATTTTCAGCGTTTATGATCCCAGTGGCCGCCTGATCGTCAGCACGCATGACGAGCTGATTACTATCACCAGCGAGGACAATGGTCCGTCAAAATGGGCGAAGAAGCATACGCAGCCAGTCTTTGTCGATGTCGACTTTGTGTACAACTCCTACGCGGCCGAGACGGTGGCTCCCGTGTACCAGGATGCCGGGAACCGCGAAGGCCTCTTGGGATTCATCTCGCAGCTTACGGATATCCGGCCCATGCTGTTGTTTGCCATGGGCATTGACCCATCGACCGCGGAAAAAGACAGCGAAACCGACACCTACCAGATCGTCTATGGCAGTGAAGGCTATCGCAAGACAACCTACGTGGCGCAAGGGAGCGAACCACGCCTGCCCAGCCTGCAAACTGACCCGACCGATCCCGTTCTATCGGAAGAATTGAAGGGGCCGGCGGCGCATCCATTCGGCACACTGCGCATCCCCGCATACCGGACGGCCGAAGTCGGCACCGATAACGTGTTTCTGGCGTACGCGGAGATGTTCGACAACATGGACCTGTACGTTGTCGTATACCGGTCCGCCGCAAAGGCCTTGCGCAACATACACTTGGGCGGGGCGATAGCCATCGTGTTCTGTGTCGGGGTCATCGCTATCCTGTGTCTGAACGCCTACCTCAATATCCACAACAACATCGTGCGCCCCTTGTCGCTCCTCAACGAAGGGGCCCAAATCATCGGACAAGGCGATTTGGACCTCAAACTCAAAATCGGCACGGGGGACGAAATTGAGGAGCTGGCTCAGTCTTTCAACAAAATGGCGCTGGCCCTGAAGCGGAATATCGGGCAGTTGGAGGATTCGGAAGAGAAATACCGGGGCCTTGTGACATGGATGCGGGACGGGATCTTCCAAACCAATCCCGAGTGGGTCCTCGATTTTGTGAATCCGGCCGGCGTCGAGATCTTCCGTCATCAGAACGTGGACGAGCTCATCGGCAAGAGTATCGGCGGCTTGTTTTACAATCCCGACGACTTTGCCCAGCTCGCAAGCGAACTCCAACAAAAGGGATTCATCGAGCGTCGCCGTGTGTGGATGAAGCGGCGGGATGACCGGGCCATCATCGTCGAGTTGTCGGCCAATACCATCTACGGTGACGACAGCAAGGTCATCGGATACGAGGGCATTTTCCGGGACCTGTCCAAGAGCGTACGGCTTGAACGTGAGGCGCGCGACCGGGCCGAGCGGCTCAGCGCGATTAGTCAGATCGCCAATGTCATTAATTCGAGTTTGGAGGCCGGCCGTCTCTACGAAAGTCTTGTCGTGGAGATTAAACGCCTCATCGATTTCGACTTCGCAAGCCTGGCGCTGTTGGATGAACAGGGACAAACCTTCGAGATCAGGCAGCTTTGGCCCGAAGTCAAGACTGTCGGGAAAGAAAGCGGCCGCCTGGACGACGAGACGTCATGCGCCGCATGGGTCGCCCGTGAGCGGCAGCGGCTCATGGTGACGGATTTCGAGAACGAGGATACCCGGTTCAGCAATGACGAATTCTCTCCCGGAACCACCAGTTGCCTGTGCGTTCCCCTGTATGCCACGGGGCGTATCATCGGAACACTCAATCTGGGCTCGGACCGGCGTGAGGCGTTTCGCCGCCACGACGCGGCCGTTCTCGAACAGGTCGCGCCCCACGTGGCCGTGGCCATCCGCAACGCGAACCTCCTTGAAAACCTCCAGGCCTCGCTCGAGGATGTCACCCTCGCCCGCGAGAAACTGCACGCCGCCAACGAAGAGCTTAAATCGCTCGACGAAATGAAAACCAATCTCCTGTCAAATGTATCGCATGAGCTGCGCACGCCTCTGGTGGCCGTCATGGGATACACCGACATGATTTACAATGAAAAAGCAGGCCGTATTACCGACACCCAGAAGGAATACCTTGCCATCAGCTTGCGGAATATCGAAAAGCTGGTGACCCTCATCGAGAATCTTCTCGATTTCTCGCGCTTGCATCGCGGCACCGAGACCATTGTTTTCGAGGTGTTCAATCTGGTCGAATGCGTAAAGGCCAGCATTCAAACCATGAAACCCGTGGCGGATTCCCGCAGTATCGACCTCGTGCTGAATGCCCCCGAAGAGGCGCTGCTGGTAGAAGGCGATAAGAGCAAGCTCGGCCAGGTGTTCAACAATCTCCTCTCGAATGGCGTGAAGTTTAACCGCAGAGGCGGCAACGTCACCATCACCTTGCGGCCGGGCACTGAAGACGTCGAGATCATCGTGGCTGACACGGGCATCGGGATCCCGCCCGAAGCTTTGGACAAGGTGTTCACCCGCTTCTACCAGTACGACAGCTCCTCGACCCGCAAATACGGCGGCACCGGGATCGGCCTGTCCATCGCACAGGACATCGCACGCCTGCATGGGAGCCGTATTACGGTGTCGAGTGAAGCAGCCAAAGGCACCACGTTCCGCTTCACCTTGCCCCTGAAGAAACCGGCCGCCGAAAGTCCCGTCATGCCTGCCGCACCCAGTGAGGTCATTCCCGAATCTGTTACCGAAATCCTTGTGGAGCTGGTGACCCGCGACATCAACCTGCTCAACCAGATCCGTGCGCTGCTGACGTCCGACGGTGTAAACATCATCCAGGCAATCGACGCGGGCCAGGCCATTTCACTCGCGCGCCGGCACAGTCCCGACTGCATAATCGTCGATCTGAACCGGCCCGGAGGGGACCAGCAAACTCTTGACGCCCTGGTTGCCGACACAGCGGCCAGCACATTGCCTATCGTGATTGTTACCAATGACGAAGACGTCTTCGAGAAATACCGGCCCCTTGTGGCGGCCCGGTTAAAGCGCGAATTTCGGAAAAGCACGCTGCTCAGCAGCATTCACAACGCGGTCAGCCAGCCTGTGATGGTGGATGCTCCATTGGGCGGCAAGATTCTGTGCGTGGATGACGATCCGGATATTCTGATCTTCATGCGCCGTTGCCTCGAGGCGGAAGGATACGAAATCGATGACTGCGAATCGGGAGAAGAGGCCCTGAAACGGCTGCCGTCACGGGAGTACGCATTGGTCTTGCTCGATATCGCCATGCCAGGAATGGATGGTTGGGAGACCTGCCGGCGCATCAAATCGGACCCCGCGCTCGGAGAGGTCAAGGTCTATATGGTCACCGCAAAGCCCATTGACGGCAAGAATCCACTCACCAGGACCTCCGGGTGCGACGGCTTTATTCAGAAGCCGTTCCGTGCGGAGGATATCGTGGAGATCGTTTCCGGACTTGTGATGCGGCCGCACAGTGCAAGAAGGGGCTAGGCCGTGAAGGACAGTCTCCGCCTCGAGGCGCTGGCGCCGAACAAGCCCTTCCGCGCGTTTCTCCATTTCAACCGGCCCTACGCGAAGGACTATATCGCGGGAGCGGCCGTCAGCCTCTTCTTCATCACCATCGATTTGTGCATGCCCCTGGTTGTACGGGCGGTTGTGCAGCGGTTTGAAACCCAGACCATCGACTACCGGTTTCTGTTTATCAGCTTTTCCCTGCTCTTGATCATTCCCGTGTTTTCCGGGCTCGCCCGGTATCTCCAGCGCATGCTGATCATCAAGGCATCGCGAAAATTCGAATACGACCTCCGAAACATCTATTACCGGAAGATCCAGCGTCTCTCCCAGGAGTTCTTTCACAAAGTGCGCACGGGCGACATCATGGCCCGCGCCACGAACGATTTGAACTATGTGCGCATGTTCGTGGGACCCGGCGTCATGAACTCCGTGAACATGATCCGTTTGCCCTTCACGCTTGGCGCAATGGCCTATCTGAGTCTCAAACTGACGGGAATCGCCTTGATTCCCCTGCCTTTTATCTCGCTCCTCGTCTACTTCTTCGTGACGTATATGCACCGCCAGTCAAAGCGGGTGCAGGAGCAGTTCTCAACGGTCACCGCGCGCGCTCAGGAAAACCTCGCTGGCGCCCGCGTCGTGAAGGCCTATGGAATTGCCGACCGCGAAATCCGCGATTTTCGACACGAATCGCACAAGTACATGCGGGAAAGCCTCAAGTTGACCCTGGTCATGGCATTGGCCTGGCCGTTGATTGGCACCACCGTGGGAGCGGCCGCCTTGATCATCCTCTGGACGGGCGGCAACATGGTCATCTCCCAAACCCTCAGCATGGCCGATCTCTCCGCGTTTATCGTCTATCTCGTCATGCTCACCTGGCCTCTGGCCGAATTCGGCTGGGTCCTGACGCTCTATCAGCGCGGGGCGGTTAGCATGACGCGTATCCTCGAAATTCTAACCCGCGACCCGGCAATAGGTGAAAACGACCAGACGGACACCGGCATTCAATCGCTCTCGGGCGCGATAGCATTCCACAACGTTACCTTCGCCTATAACGGACAAGCGGTGCTCGAAAACGTCTCTCTTGAGATTACAGCCGGACAGACTGTGGCCATCGTCGGCCCAACGGGCTCGGGAAAATCGACTTTACTGAGCCTGATTGCCCGGGAATACGACCCCCAGGGCGGCCGCGTGGCCGTCGATGGGCGTGACATCCGGGAAGTGCCCCTCCCGGTGCTTCGCAGGAACATCGGCTGTGTGCCCCAGGATACTTTTCTGTTTTCCGACTCGCTCAAAGCCAACCTGACCCTGGGCTGTCCCGGCGCATCACGCGAGGATATGGACTGGGCGTGCGAGATCGCCCAGCTCGCCGAAGCGTTACAGGAAATGCCCGAGGGGTACGAGACGCTCCTCGGCGAACGGGGCATCAACTTGTCCGGCGGCCAGAAGCAGCGCCTCACGATTGCACGCGCGTTGATATGCAAGCCGCGCATTCTGATTCTTGACGATGCCCTCTCGAGCGTGGACACCCACACCGAGGAGGAAATCCTGCGACGCCTCAAGGAGGTCATGCGGGAGCGCACCAGCATTATCGTATCGCACCGCATCTCGACCGTCAGTCATGCGGATCGCATCCTCGTGCTTGACGAGGGGCGCATTGTGGAAGAGGGCACCCACGAGGCCCTGATCTCCCGGGACGGGTTGTATGCGGATATGCATCGCCGCCAGTTGCTCGAGGAAGAGATAGAAGAAGCATGAGCGAAGGGTATCACATAGAGGACGAGGTGCAGCAGCGGTCCTATGATCGCCACCTGATGCGCCGCCTGCTGGGCTATCTGCGCAGGTACCGCGCCGCCATGGTCTTTGCGGTTCTGCTGCTTCTGGGAGCGTCGATCCTCACCAACATGGTGCCCTACCTGAACAAGCTCACCTTGGACAACTATATCGGCAACCCCGAACGCCTGGACTTCCAGCGGCTCGGGGCCCCGAAGGCCTCCACCCCCGCTCTCGAACAGGTCATCACGCATGATCGCCGGGGGCTCGGGATGATGGTCCTGATGATCGCGTGTCTGATGATTGGCGAGACCTTCGCGCGGTACATCCAGAACGTGATTGTGGCGTACGTCGGCCAAAAGACGATGTTGACCATGCGCCTCGATGTTTTCGGGCATCTCCAGCGGATGTCCCTCAAGTTCCTCGACCGCAACCCCATCGGCCGGCTGATGACCCGGGTCACGAACGACGTCGAGAAGATCCAGGAGACCATCGTCGCGGGCATGGTGCAGGTGGCGAGCGACCTGCTTACCGTGTTTGTCATCCTCGCCTTCATGCTCTGGGTCAACTGGCAGCTCGCCCTGATCCTCATGACAACCGTCCCCTTTGTGTTCGTCACCGGCTTCGTATTTCGCAAGTATGCCCGCCGTTCCTATATCGAAATCCGCAAAAAACTCGCCCGCATGAATGCCTATGCCCAGGAAATGGTCAGCGGCATGCGCATCGTGCAGATGTTCGCCGCCGAGGACCCTACGTATGAAGAGTACCGGAAACGCAATGCCGACCACCGCGATGAATGGTTCCGGCAGGTGCGGAACTACGCCATCTATTTCCCTGTGGTAGACTTTCTCGGCATGCTCGCCATCGGCTTGATTGTCCTGTACATTGGCGACCGGTTCCTGCGCTTCGGAGACACCGTGGGCGCCTCCGTCGGGACGCTCTTCGCCTATGTGCAGTGGTCCGAGCGGTTCTACGCACCCATACGAACCATCGCGGACCGGTACAACCTGCTTCTCGAGGCCATGGCGTCATCGGAGCGCATCTTTGACCTGTTGGATACGAGAGAGGATATCCCGAACGCGCCTGACGCGCTCGCCCCGGACCGTCTCGAGGGCCGGGTCGAATTCAAGGATGTCTGGTTCGCCTACGAGCCGGAGCAATGGGTGCTCAAAGGCGTTAATTTGTCAATTGCGCCGGGCGAGCGCATCGCGATCGTCGGGCATACGGGCGCGGGCAAGACCACCATCATCAACCTGCTGAGCCGCTTCTACGATGTGCAGCGGGGCAGCATCTGTATCGACGGGGTCGACGTCCGGCAATACGACAAAACAGCGCTGCGGCGACACATCGGAACCGTCTTGCAGGACGTGTTTCTGTTCTCGGGGACCATCGAGCAGAACATCCGCCTCGGCAATGAGGCGCTCACCATGGAACGCGTCCGAGAATGCGCGGCATACGTGAACGCCGCAAGGTTCATCGACAAAATGCCGGGCGGATACGGGTACGACGTGGGAGAACGCGGCAACAACCTTTCCACCGGTCAGCGTCAATTGCTGGCCTTTGCGCGCACCCTCGCCCACGAGCCCCACATACTCGTCCTCGACGAAGCCACATCAAGTGTGGACACCGAGACCGAGGCCCTCATACAGGATGCCATCCGAAAGTTAATGGCAGGAAGGACTTCCATCGTAATCGCACACCGGCTCTCCACCGTCCAGAATGCCGACCGGATCGTGGTCATGCACCACGGGGAGATTCGCGAGACCGGCACCCACCGCGAACTCCTCGAACTGCGGGGCCTCTACTACCGCCTGTACCAGCTGCAGTACAAAGACCAGTTCGAGCCCATATAACCCATCGTTGTGCCAAGGAGACTCCAATCCTGTCTCTGAGGTCAGGAATCGGATGCCGCCTGTTAATTAACTTTAAGATTCAGGGCTGCAATGGCTTACGTGCAACCGCGAATATCGAGAGACCGAAGGGCAAGTCCACATAATGCAGAGCGGCGCGCTCGATGCGCAGGACGGCGCCGCAAAGCCAGTCCAGGGGCGTGCTGTCAGCACGGCGAAAATCGGACCGGCTGCTTTCATCCCGGTACGCTTTTCGCATCAGCCGCACGGACGCCGCAACGGGAAAGAGCAGCGTGTTCCAATACGTGACCCGGACGCTGTCGAGACCCGCCGCGGTCAGCATCCGCCGTACCGTCGAGGCAGCGGGACGCCATTCCTGTTCGACGGCCACATCGTGCGAGGAGTGTAACCACTGATAGGCAGGCAGGTTAAGGAACAAAAACGCACCGGGCTTCATCACCCGGGCCATTTCACGCATCGCAGCCTCTCTGTCACGCACCCATTTGTGGGGCAGAACATCCATCGACAACAGAACATCAAAAAATGCGTCGGGAAAGGGGATGGCATCCACTGACCCGACAGCTGTGGGGGCGAGTCCCCGCTCACGGCACAAGGCAATTGCGTGAGGGGAGCGGTCCAGCCCAAAACACCTCCCCGAACTCTGGAGGAGTGCCAAGTTGGCGCCGGTCCCGCAGCCTATGTCACCTGTCACGGGATTTTCCAGAGAAACATACGTGTTCCAATGCTGTTCCAAGAGCGCGCGAAGGCCTGCGTACCACCAGTGCCAATCCTCGACTGCACGCATAGTTACGTACTCACGCGCTTTCACGGCCGAAACTCGTGCACGGCCTGGGTGATCCGCTCGATTGCGGATTCCGGCAGCTCGGGATAGAGCGGCAGGGACAGGACCGTAGCACAGGCTCTTTCCGCGACGGGCAGGTCTCCGGGGCCCGCGCCAACTTTTCCCCGGTGGGCTTCCTGAAGATGAATCGGGATGGGGTAGTGAATCAGAGTCTGCACGCCAGCCTGACGCAAGTGCTCCTGCAGCGCATCGCGGCCTTGGGTGCGGACAACGAACAGGTGCCAGGCATGAAGGGCCCAGGAGGCATGGGGAGGAAGTACAATGACGGGGCTGGATATGTCATGTAAGTATTTTTCGGCCCATAGTTTCCGGCGCGCGTTCCAGTGGTCGAGATCGCGCAGCTTCACCCGAAGAATGGCAGCCTGGATTTCGTCGAGGCGGCTGTTGATGCCCAATTCGGTGTGATGGTACCGGCGTTCCTCGCCATAGTTCCGCAACCGGCGGACGCGCTCCGCCATGTCCCCGTCATTCGTAACCACAGCACCGCCATCACCGTAGGCTCCGAGGTTCTTGGTGGGATAGAAGCTGAAAGCGGCGGCGTCTCCCAAGGTCCCGCATTTCCTGCCCTTATACAGTGCGCCGTGGGCCTGGGCACAGTCTTCCACCACGGCCAGACCACGGTCCCGCGCCAGCGCGAGAATCGGGTCCATGTCACAAGGATGCCCGTACAAGTGCACGGGCACCAGGGCGCGGGTGGCACGGGTAATCCGGGTCTCCACACTGCGCGGGTCCAGGGTAAGGGTCTCTTCCGTCACATCTGCCACGTTCGGACGGGCACCCGTCGCAACAATCCCGCAAACAGTTGGAACACAGGTATTTGCTGGGACAATAACTTCGTCGCCCGGACCGATTCCGAGGGCCATGAGGGCGAGTTGTATGGCCTCCGTGCCGGATGCAACCCCAAGCACGTGAGAAACGCCCAGATACGTACCGAATTCGTGCTCGAAGGCGGTCACCTGAGGGCCCAGAATATACCACCCGCTCGTAAGCACCTCGTCGATGGCCGCCCGAATCCCGGGCTCGAGCGAGGCATACTGGGCTTTGAAGTCGGCAAAGGGAATCACGGAACGTCCTCTTCGTTTTGCACTTTTTGGGGCCGATAAAAAAGGACTTCACGCAACCAAAGCTGTACCAATTGCCTGGCAACACGCAAGAGGCGCCGGAAATTGAAGAATTGCGACTTGCCAAAGCTGCGTTCATAGTGGTGCACAGGCACCTCGACAATGCGGTATCCGCCACGGTGAATCTTCTTCATGAGTTCGGCGCAAATCGTTCCGCTGGTGCTGGTTAACTCGAAAGTATCAAACATGCTGCGCCGCAGAAGGCGAAAATCGCAGTCTGTGTCGCGAACGGGAAGACCGAAGGCGATCTTGACTATCCAGTGGTAGATGCGCCCAATGATGATGCGGTGCAGGGGATCGTGCCGCTGGATCTTGTAACCCTGCACGAGGTCGACATCAGGCCCGGCCTTCTCGAGCAATACTTCGAGTTCCCGCACGTCATATTGGGCATCGCCGTCGGTATAGAAAATCCATTCCCGGGTTGCGGCGCGGAATCCCGTGCGGAGTGCTCCGCCATAACCCCTGTTTTTCTCGTGCCTTATGACCCGAACCGAGGGAAAACGCGTTTCAATCTCGTCCAGCACGGCGAGCGTACGCTCACTGCTGCCATCGTCGACGATGGTCAGGTCGTAGTCGATGCCCAGCCGCTCGGCCGTCTCGATAGTCAGCAGTACCATACTCCCGATGGTGCCCCAGTCGTTGTAACACGGGTAAAAGATGGAAACGGAATGTCTTTCCATAGGTTCGTTACTGTTCCCTCACGTTCAGGACGGCATAGCGGCCCAGACTGCGGTCCCACACCTGGCCCTCGAGCAAGTCTTGCTGGGTGTGCTGGTCGATGAGAACCAGGTCGAAGCGGCTCATATCCTGGGGCAATTCGCGCAGCATTTCAACCGGGCGGTCCGTGAGAAAATCGAGGGTCCTCGACAGGGGCCAGTAGGTCGTGGCGATCCGCGCGTCGCCGGGCAGGGTTTCGATGTAGCGCGCGGCAGCGATATCGTTGCGGGCTTCGGTGCTCATAGAGACCATGCGAATCTGCTCCCAGGTGCGCACCAGAGCGGGGCTGCTTCCTGCCACAAGGGCAATGGTTACCAGAAATCTGGGAAGCATTGCATGACGCGCACGGTCTCGAGCATAGCGGGCGGCTGAAACGAGCAGGGGCCCTGTGGCACTCCCGGCAATGGCGCAAGCATAGAACATGTACCGGGGATGCCGCCCCGTGGTGAAGAAGAGCCACCAGAATACGAAGAAGGGCGCCAGTAGAAATAAGGATGCCGAGGGGTGCTCGACGGGACGCCGCAGGCTCCCACTGAGTACGTAAATGACACCCAGGGCTGACACAAGCACCGTCACGGGCTGTTCCAGGAGCCACGCGGCCGTCGCAGGCAGCGAGTCGAAACCAAAGAGCAGATAATGGGCGTGCATGGCGGCACTTTCCGCCGGACCGCTCCCTTCCGGAGCTCCGCAGACGCTTTCCAGAGTCGTCCAAGCTCCCAAGACCGCCAGGAAGCTTATGGCCGGAGCCGCGACATGCCGCCAGGAGATAAGCCGGACGTGGAACCGGTCATAGAGCAGGACGCCCAGCAGGGGCGCCACGGCAATCGCGAAGAACAGCTTCGATAACAGCGCCAGCGCAAAGACGGCGCCGGCGAGCACCCCGGCAAAGCTCATCCTTGGCCGAAAAAGTGCGCGCTCCCACAGCAGGAGGGCCGTGACCGCATAGAACAGGGCAGGCACTTCGCCATACAGGCTGCGCGCGAGATAGACCGAGCCGAACGAGCCCGTCAGCAGCAGTACCGCGGCTCCTGCGGCCGCGTCTCCGAACCGGTGCCGCATAAACAGGAATACAACAAGGCACAAGGCGAGAAAGTACAGGGCCATGACGGCCCGCGCTACCACCAGCGAAACCCCGAAGGTCTTGAATGCGATGGCCACGGGTATCAGCACCGCGGGCCCGACGGAAGCGTATCCGTCAAAGGGTACGAACCCGGTTTCGGGCCGTCCGGAGGCATACTGGCCGTATACGGCAAGATTGCGGGCCACGGTGAGGTGAAACGTCTCGTCGGGAGCCGGCCAGGGATAAGCGTCCAGCCGGGGAAACACGAGCAGAGCCGTTACTGCCAGAGGGATGAAGAGCGCGGGAAGCGATATAGCGCGGTCACGGTAGCGCGTCCGGTCCCCGGGCGAAAGGAGCGGGGAGGAACTGCCCCAGCGTTTGAGTGCCCACGCCGAGCCCAGCGCCACAGCGCCGAACAGCGCCATTTTCGCAGCCAGCACCAGCACAAAACGGCCAGGGGCGGGGAGCATGCCCGTCAGCGCCCCCGCCAGGACCGCCCCCGAAGCCAGCGCCGTAAACAGGGCGCAGGCGAAAGTGGTGAGGAGAAAGGCAATCCTCAGAACATCGAATAGCGCCCTGGACTGACAACTCGCGCTGCCGGTTCCTCGGGTGTTATTCGAGCCGCCGGTGGATTGCGGTACATCTGGATTCAATGCCGTTTTGTTCCTTTGATGGCCCCGTCTGCTCTGCCCGAGTATAGCAACCCGCTGCGAGACGGAAAAGGGCCGCCCCTGTTCGCGTAGCATTTTCGAACTTGAACTACGGATTAGAGACCTTTATCATACTTACACCTTTTTGGACTCCTTTTGCGAGTTGTTCTAAGCAGGGCGGAATCTTAGACAGACGAAGCAAGCGAAAGGAGCCCATAATTTTATGCAGACCCGGGTGAGTCGCAGAAGAGTGTCCGCACCTCAACCGAACGGAGAGAACCATGTTGGAATTCAAGAAAGGCGTAGACATCCTGTCAGCCATCGGCGGCATCGGCACTATCGACGCGGCGAGAAGTTTGTTCGAGAAGAGCCTCGATAGCGAAAACCTCAAGAAACTCTCCAAGATCACGAACGAAGAGGCCTTGCTGAAAGTCGCTAATGCAATTGCCATGTGCCAGCCTGACAAGGTCATGGTCTTGACGGCATCCGAAGCGGACAAAGAGTTCGTCAGAAAGCACAGCATCGAGAAGGGCGAAGAGGCGCCGCTGGCCATACCGAACCATACCATTCACTTCGATCTTCCCGAAGACCAGGGGCGTCTTATCAATCAGACCATGTACATCGTGAACCCGGACGAGGACATCTCGTCGCTTGCGCAACGCGAACTCCGCAGCGAATCGCACGCGTACATCAAAAAGCACATGACCGGCATCATGAAGGGCAAGATCATGTTCGTCGGTTTCTATTCGCGCGGTCCGGTGGGCGCCAAGGCGTCTATTCCGGCCATCGAGATCTCGAGTTCGACCTACGTGCTTCACTCCGCCGAGCTGCTCTACCGCAACTGCTACGCGGATTTCGACGCGGAAGTCGCGCGGCGCGGCGAGTTTTTCACCAATGTCCATTCAGAAGGCCCAAATCGCTCGGAAGATATCCCCTTCTGCCGCATCTACATGGACCGTTCGTGGCAGACGACCTTCTCGATGTTCTGCACCTATGCCGGCAATACCCTCCTGATGAAGAAGGGGAATCACCGGTTTGCGTCCGACACGGCCATCTACAAGTACAATGGCGTCGAGCTGTCCGAGCACATGTTCATCACCGGCATGACGGGCCCCGGCGGCCGAAAGACCTATTTCGCCGGTGCGGCGCCCTCCGGTTGCGGCAAAACCACCACGGCCATGGTCGGCACGGATTTCGTGGGCGACGATCTGGCCCAGATGTGGATCGCCGACGACGGTACAGTCCGCGCGGTCAATCCCGAGATCGGTATCTTCGGTATTCTCGAGGATGTGAACGAAGAAGGCGACCCCTACCTGATGAAGTGCTTGCGTGAGCCGGGTACCGAGGTCATTTTCTCGAACGTCCTCATCGACGAAAAGAAGAAACCACGGTGGGTCGGCGACGGGGAACCGATCCCTGAAAAGGGCATCAACTTCCAGGGCGAGTGGACGCCCGCCATGACCGGCGTGCCCATGTCGCACCCCAATTCGCGGTGCACACTCCTTTCGGAAGCCATCGCGAATCACAACAAAAGAATGAATGCCGATCCTGCCGGCGCGATGATCGAGGTCGTAACGTACTCGGGGCGTGATTCGGACACCATGCCTCCGATCTGGGTGGCCAAGACGATGGACGAGGGCGTTGTCATCGGCGCATCCATCGTGTCGAAAGCCACCGCCACCGAAGTCGGGGCAACGGGTGTGCGGCGTCAGCCATGGGCCAATGCACCGTTTATCGCGGGCGGTCTGGCCGACTATCTCGATGCCCAATTCAGGTTCTACAAAAATGCCGCTCTGAAGAAGAAGCCCATCATGGCAGGGTTGAACTACTTCCTGACCCACCAGGACCGCGGCGGCAGCGGCAAAGGCCTTCTCGGCGAAAAGAAGGACGTACACGTGTGGCTGGGTTGGCTCGAACTCTACGCCCACAACGATGTCGAGGCTATCGAGACGCCGATCGGCATGATCCCGAAGTACGAAGACCTCAAGAAGCTCTTCAACGAGAAGATCAACAAGGAGTACAGCGAGGAACTCTACGCTATGCAGTTTTCGCTGTACATCGACAACATCATCTCGCGTATCGATCTTCAAATTGAGGCGTGGAAGAAAGAAGGCGGCGCCAGCCAGACCATCTTCGACATTTACAAGACCCAGAAGACCGCCCTCGAAGCATTGAAGGCCAAGAAAGGCGCCATCGTCAAGCCCCAGGACCTGTGAGAGCCGGCCGCAGACCGCAAGGCACCAGTGCCCGTCCAGTGACTCTGGGCGGGCGCTTCTTTTGAGAGTCCGGAATGCTCATCACCCGTGACTCGACTTGCCCCGCCACACCGGCCCCGGGACACACCACTACCGGCGGCCCCTGCATCCTTGTACCGTTGCGGGTGACTTGCTATCGTCTTAGTGGGGCCTGATGAAGAGGAGATGCTGTCCGTGTCTGACAAGGGATTGTTCCTGCAAAATGTCATCGCGGTGATCTGGGATTTCGACCGCACGCTCTCGCCGCAGTACATGCAAA
>CAZFOG010000061.1:0-20802 GCA_964520685.1 uncultured Nitrospiraceae bacterium
ACCAAGTGCCCCTTTTCAGCGAGTTCACGATGAAGCCCATGAAGTTCTACCGCGACGAGTTGCCGCCCTATCCGGGGTGAGTGGTCTCGGGGCCGTTATCGAAGAACACGCCCGTCCTTCCTGCGCGGCGGCCAATCAATCATGAGCAGGATGCTCATGCCACGCAACCACTCGGCGAGGGGGCGGGCTTACTGCCAGCGAACCGGGCCGGCACCGGAAGCCAATCATGAGCAGGATGCTCATGCCACGCAACCACTCGGCGAGGGCGCGGGCTCACTGCCGGCGAGCCGGGCCGGTACCGGAAGCCAATCATGAGCAGGATGCTCATGCCACGCAACCACTCGGCGAGGGAGCGGGCTCACTGCCGGCGAGCCGGGCCGGTACCGGAAGCCAATCATGAGCAAGATGCCCATGCCACGCAATACTCGGCGAGGGAGCGGGCTTGCTATTGCCATCCGGAGAGGCCCCGAGACTCGGTGTATTACAGCAACTGGTTTGCGTTTTCGGCGACTTTTCGAAAGGCGGCGGCCTGTTCCTCGATGATCGCTTTGTCGTAACGTTTGAACCACGGGATTGAATAGCAGAGGTTATAGCTGTTCAACGCAACGGGCAGCGATTCGGGGGTCTGGCGCACGTCACGGCCGGAGTTGGCAATGCGGGTGGGTTTGCCGTGGCCGTAGATGTCGCAGTCGTTCAGCACGGGGTGGATGTGCATGGGCTTGTTCGCCCCGGGCGACGTTCCCGCACCTTCTGCCCGCACAGCCTCGCAAAACTTCTCGATATCGAGTCCGCCGAGCTCGTCAGCACGGTACAATCCCTTCGCGGCATACCAGCCGCCCATGGTCGAGCCGCTGTCTTTGGGCGGGCGATGGGCCTTGATGCCGGGGACGCCCTCGAGGCAGTCCCAGAAATGGTTCATGGCTTTCTGAATCTCGACGACGCGCTCGTCGTAGTGGCGCAACTGGGACCGGCCCAGGGCGCTGGCGAGCTGGTTTGCGCGGAACTTGACGCCGCCCATGGGATATCCGGCGTAAGGGGTGAGGCGCGGATCGGTCAAATCGCTGTGGCGCGCGTAGTGCCCGTATGCGATGGCGCGCTCGTAGATGTATTTGTCGCGGGTGATCAGCATGCCGAGTTCGCTCGCGACGAACGATTTTCCCGACATGCATGACATCGCGGCGACGTGGCCGAACGTGCCGGTTTTGCGCCCCTTGTACAGGGTGCCGTGGGCGTGCGAGACATCTTCAATGACCTTGAGGTTGTGTTTCTTGGCGATGGGGAGGATCGCATCCATATCGCAGGGATACCCCGCGTAGTGCACGACCATGATGGCCTTGGTCCTGGGGGAGAGCCAGCGCTCGATATCGGCGGGATCGATGCAGAGGGTATCGGGATGGATGTCGACGAACACCGGGGTTGCGCCCAGGGCAAAGGTCTGCAAGGCAGACGCCCAGTAAGTCATGCCCGGGCACAGCAACTCGTCGCCGACGCCGAGCTCGCATCCGAACATGGCCGCCTGCAAGGCCGCGGTGCCGTTGCAGTGGGTGAGGCAGTATGGCATGCCAATCCACTCGCCGAATTCCTTCTCGAACTGCTTCGAAACATCCAGCCCGGACATGGTCCCAGCGCGCAGGACCTCGAGCACGGCCGCTTCGTCTTCTTTGGTGATGAGGGGCCACTTGGTCACAGGTTGGGGATCGGATACGGCGGCTTTCGGGCCGCCCAACAGTGCGAGTTCTTCGGACATAATGCGATTCCTCCCGCCGGATACGGCTGCGTGTTCCCCCATGCGGCGGATTCGAGCTTATGGTTATGCAGCTACACCAAAGTTAGAGATGGTAGCACACGATTTTGCACAAACCAAGCGTGAAAGCCGGTGTGGCGGGCACGGAGGTGGACCGGGTGGACTGAGTGGACGGGGTGGGTGCGTGAATGGAATCCGGTGCTCGGGGATATCAGTTGCTGGCGGCCGTTTTCACCCGCCCGTTCCGGAGGTGATCGATGATGTCCAGCAAGGCCCCCACTTCAGGCTCGCAACCCAGGCAGTCAAAAAACTGCACACAACCCGCGCAGATATGCGGCCGTTCCATCAGGAGGGCATATTCCTGTTTCATGGGACGAGTCGAGAACAGGCATCCATCATCGCTGCTGTGAAGGAAATCGTCGGGTTGAATGAGGGGATTCAGGGCCAGGGCGCGGTACTGCAACAGACCCAGGGCCCCGCACAGGAGGAAATAGGCGGTGCGGTCGATGCCCGCGTACTGCGCGATGCCTTCGCTCTGCCATGCCGATACCGCGACACCCGTCTCGCGCAGGGAAAACAGCGAGTTCTCGCGCTCACCCGTGATGTCCATGGTGAGGGACCTCACGGTTCGCGAGAGGCGGAAGTCATACCGCGTTTGGGCACGGGCTCCCAACTCGGGGATCCTGGAAACCTCGGGCTCCGAACCGAGAACGTATACCGACAGCGGTGACGTCTGGAGTTGCCACCCTTTTCCCTCAGTCTCCCATACGATGCTCACAGTCTCTGGATGCTCCTTGTGATAGTACTTCTGACCAGCCCTCGTTTTCTACATGTTACGTACTATTAGACGATTTAGTGCGTATCGCGGACAATCGGGCTTTCGCGGCACTTTCTGTAAGGAAGTTTCCTGGATCTTTGTAGGGTTTCCGCTGACGGGGCGCTTTACGGAGTATCTTGGTACCTAAGCAGCAGGGGAGCGCTTGCAGGAGGGTGACTCTGCTACGTCAGAGAGCGCTTAATAGCCCATTCCACACTGGTTTGCACGAGTTCGGCGCCCGAGTCGAGGTGCAATTTATCCTTAATGCGCGCGCGGTAGGTCTCCACGGTCTTGACACTGATATTCAGCCGTTCGCCGATCTGGCGGGTCGCGACTCCCTGGCCGATCAATTCGAACACCTCGAGTTCCCGGTCTGTGAGTTGCTCGACGGGGCTGGCCTCGGTCTGAGCCTGGTTCTGGGCAAAGTTCATCAGGATGCGTTCGTTGACCTGATCGCTGACGTAGATGCCGCCCTCGAGCACGCGGCGGATGGCGGTCACGATGACTTCGTCCGCCTCCTGTTTCATGACGTAACCGCGTGCGCCTGCGCGGAGAACGCGCTCGGCGTAGATTTGCTCATCGTGCATGGACACCACGAGCGCCTTGGTATCGGGGGCCAGGCTTGGCAGTCCCTTGAGTAATTCAAGACCGTTTGCATTCTTGAGAACGATGTCGACGATGACCAGATCGGGCTTCATGGACTCCAATGCCTTCGCGGCCTCGGAAAGGTCTTCCGCTTCACCGCACACGGAGATATCGGGTTCATGATTGATCAGCTGCGCGAAGCCGCGCCGCACAATGGGATGGTCGTCCACCACCAGGACTCGATAGTGTTTTGGGTCTTGATTCATAATTCGCCGGCCTCGCTCTGAGCTTTTCTTGCGACGGAAGTACGGAAGAGGCAGGAGACTTCGGTGCCTCCTCCAAACCGCCGTTTGACTACGAACGTTGCATCGGCCATCTTGGCCCGGTGTTCCATCAAGCGCAACCCCATTCCTCCCCCAGGCGCCTGGGTCTGGGGCATGCCCTTTCCATTATCCTCGATCTGAAGCAGTTTTCCCACCCCGGTTTCCACCAGCATGATGCGAATCTGGGTAGCTTCCGCATGCTTGACGGCGTTTGTAACCGCTTCCTGCGCGATGCGGTAGAGGTGTTCAGCCTGATCGGCGCTCGATACCTGCACGTATTCGTCGCTTTCGAACAGGCATTCGATACCCGTCATCTGTTCGGTGCGCTCGGCGAGTTTCTGCAGGGCATGCGCGAGGCCGCCTGCATCGAGATCGACCGGGCACGCGCCACGGGCCAGCGCCCGCGTGTGCCCGATGGCCTCCTTGATCAAATCGGCAATTTCAGCCGCTTCGCCGGCTTCGGCGGATTCCTTCTCCTCCAGCGACTTTGCCAATCCGCGGCTCAGACAGAGAATGCCTGCGAGATGCTGGCCCAAACCGTCGTGGAGGTCGCGCCCGATTCGCCGCTGTTCGCGGGAACTGATTTCCAGCAGTTCTTTTTCGAGGAGCTTTCGTTCGGTGATGTCTTCAGCAAACCCGGCAAACCGGAACGCTTCCCCGCGGCTGTTCCGGATGGGGAACCCCCTGTGCACGAGCCAGCGAGTCGAGCCGTCGGGCTGGAGCACACGAAATTCCGCCGTGCCACCATGAAACTCATCCGTCAGGGTCTTGGCGACACGCTCGCGGTCGTCAGGATGAACCGCCCCCAGAAAGCACAGCGGATCGGCATACAGGCGGTCGATGCCTATCTTCCAGGCATCGGCGAAGGCGGGACTCACATACAACGCGCGGCTGAAGTCTGCCGCGGCGAGCCAGAACATGGCGTGGCTGCTGCCGATCAGCTGGCGGAAACGCTCCTCGCTCTCGCGCAGCGCCTCTTCGGTGGCTCTGCGGCAGATAGTGCTCGCGAAGATCTCGGCCAGGATCAGCATCAGAGCGGAAGTAGCATCGTCCCATTCGTAGCCTTCCTTGCGGACCTCGAGTGAGACGTAGCCAACGAGTTCGCCCCGGCTCATCATCGGTGCAACAAGGAGGGAACAGGGCATCCCGATGCCCAGGAAGGCCCGCTCTTCCTGTGCGTCGACCGGCAGGTCCGCCAACCGGGCGAACCGGATACACTCCCGGCTTCGGAGCTGCCGCATAATCCATGGAAAACACTCGAGCGACTGCTGCAGCATGTCTGTAATCGAGGGGCCGGGGCCCGTCGTGCCCCAGTCAAAGCGGCCCACCAGGTGTTTGCCGTCCGCCGAAAGCAAGCCTACGGCGATGTGATCGACAGTGATGGTTTCGCCGATCTGGCGAATGGCGTCGCCGATGGCGTCTTCCACCTGGTCCGCCTGCAGGTTGATGAACCGCGTTGCAGTTCCGGTGAGGAGTTTCTCGACGCGCAGGTGTTCTTGCAGCTGTTCTTCGGCGATGCGGCGGCGGGTGATGTCGCGTGCGATCCCCACCAGCCCAATGGGCTGGCCGTCCTGATTCAGCAGCACGTTGGTACTGGTCTCGACGGGAAGAATGGCGCCATCTTTGGCCATACAGTCGTATTCGATCGCGAACTTGTTTCCCTGGGCAATGCATACAGCGATCTCGCGCACGGCGCGCTCGCGGTCGTAGGGGGCAATGATATCGAGAATCGATTCACAGGTCTGGCAGAGTTCTTCGGTGCTCGCGTACCCCAGCCTCTCTGCCGCGATGGCATTTGTGAGGAGGATCTTCCCCGTGGCGTCCAGAAGCATAATGGCATCGGGGGCCGTCTCGACAAGTTCGTGATAGCTCACATTCCCGGCATCCGGAGCCTGGGAGAACCGCTTGCCCTCGGGGGCCTGCTGAATACACAGAATAAGGGAAGCTTGACCACGCGGTTCCCCTTGTGTGAAATACAGGCGCACCCAGCCGGCAAAAGCGGAACCGTCGCGTCTCACGTGGTGCGTGTGCATCGACGCCGCCCCCTGGGAGCGGACCCGGGCAAAGGTGTCTTGCCAATCCCCCGAGCCGGGGTTCATGAAGTCAGCAATGGGCCGCCCGCAGACCGCCTCGGCAGTGTACCCGTGCATCTCGGCAAACGGCCTGTTGGCGAAGTGAATCGCGCCGTCTTCGGTCAGAATACACAGCCCCTCGCTCGCAAAATCGGCCGCCCTGGCGAGGAGGTTGGCCCGCGCGGTCTGCGCCCTCGCCGCAATCAGAGCTTGCTCGACTTCGGCAAACCGGTAGCGGAGCTCGGGAGGAGATTCCCCCTGTGTGGCAGCGCCAGGCATAGAATCAGGCATCGGCGACTTCCCAGGATTTCGGACAAAGGGCCTCGAGCCGGCTCTGCGGCCCGGTCAGCCCCTGTTTGTGCGATCGGACAGCCTCTTTTACTATAGAAGAGCGGCCCGAGGAAGGCAAGTAAACAATACGGGCAGACGCAAGGGCGGACAGGCCGGAGCACGCCGTCCAGACAGCGCAGGCGTCAAGCGTGCGCAAGTGCCGGGTTTTGTTGACGTTTTGGCGTAGACATGGCATCATGATGGCAATTCAAGCCGGTTAGACGGTGCATCTGTATGGAGGGGGCCCCATTTGCCCTGTAACATAAGGAACTGCTGCCGTGGTACGCTTATTCCGGATCGTTGGAATCTCTCTAGTACTCACCGTGCCCCTTCTGCATCTCGGATGCCCGTCCGCGCCGGATGGGATCATCGCCTTGATCGTGTCGCCGGCCGCGCTCGATTTTGGCGCGGCCACGACAGAGTTGTCGTTCCAGGTGCGCAAGAATTACACCAGCAAACCGATGGCGCCGTTCAGTGCAACCGCCAGTGAGAGCTGGATAACGGTCAGCCCTGCAACCGGTATTAGCAATGGGCCCGATGACCCGGTGACCGTCGGTGTCACCATTGACCGCACCTTGTTGAATGCGGGGACCAATTCGGGCACCGTGCGCATCGCCAGCGAAGGGGCGAGCGACCAGTTTGTCCGGGTATCGGCATTCCGGCAGCTTGCTGCGAATTTCACTGCGAACGAGCTCCAGCCCTTCGAGGGGGATACGGTGGGCTTCCAGGACCTCTCGCAGATTTCCGGCGGGGGAAGCATTACCGGCTGGATATGGGATTTTGGGGACGGTGGGACGAGCGACGTGCAGCACCCCGCCCATCAGTACAACGCGGTGGGAACGTACGATGTAACGCTGACAGCGCAGACGGAAGACGACAGCGCCACGCTGACCAAGCGCAATTTCATCACGGTGCGCGCCAAGGTTGCCCCGAGGGCCGACTTCGTCGCCATGGACACCGTCGTGCCCGCAAGCTCGTCCGTGGCGTTCGTGGACCTGTCGGATCCGGGGACTGCTTCCATCACGGCGCAAGAATGGTCCTTTGGAGACGGTGGCACCGCGACCGGAGCCGCCCCGGCCCATGTATACGCCCTTCCGGGGACGTACACGGTGACCCTCCGGGTGGTTTCCGCCCATGGGGAGGACGTAGAGGTCAAGCAGAACTACATCACCGTGGAACCCGTCCCGCCGATGGCCGACTTTGAGAGTTCCGAGCGCCAGCCTTACGTGGGAACTGAGGTGCGCTTCACGGATATGTCCCAAGAGGGGCACGCGGCCATTGTGTCGTGGTACTGGGAATTCGGCGACGGCGAAACCAGCACGGACCAGAACCCGTTGCATACCTACGAGACTGCCGGGTCCATGACCGTTTCGCTTACCGTGACTGATGAAGAGGGGACCCACGACACCGAGACGAAGGCCGCTTACATCGAGGTGCGCGGCTACCCGCCGTCGGCGAGTTTCGAGGTCAACCGCCCCTGGGGTGTCACGGTCGACGAGTTCGAATTCACCAACACGTCCGATGACGGCACCGGTCCCACGACGTACCGCTGGACTCTCGGTGACGGTGCGGAGAGCGCCCTCAAGAATCCGAAGCACACCTATACCGACTTTGGAACGTACGACGTTATGTTGCGGGTCCAGAACCCCTTCGGGGAATCGGTCGCGCGGTTCGACGGCCTGCGCGTCTTTGAGACCCAGGCCCTGGACCGGTATGTCCGCAAGGAAGACGCGGGCATCGCGACGGTGCCGATACTCGAGGAAAGCCAACCGTTTGGGGGCGGACGGTGGGATGTGGTGTCTCTCGTATCGCAGCAATGGCGCGACAGCAGTGAAGTAACCCCGCACATCTGGCAGCACTGGCTGGCCCTCGCAATTCCAGACGAGGTCACCAATGATACGGCGCTTTTGTTTATTTCGGGCGGAAGCATGTCGCAGTCGCCACCGGCGCCCGTGCCGGAGCTGATCGATTTCGCAGTACGGTCGGGCTCCATCGTGGCGCTGTTGAAAATGGTGCCCAATCAGCCCACCGTCTTTACCGGCGAGGGAGTGCCCCGTTCCGAGGACGAGATCATCGCGTACACGTTCGACCAGTACATGAACAGCCACGTGATGGGCCAAACTGACGAGGAATGGCCTGCCCTGCTGCCCATGGCGAAGAGCGCCGTGCGCGCCATGGACGCCGTTCAGCAGTACGCCGGGTCCCTGGCGAGCCCCATCGAGGTCAAGGATTTTGTGGTAACGGGGGCTTCCAAGCGCGGCTGGACCACGTGGCTGACGGCAGCCACCGATGCGCGCGTGGTGGGCATCGCCCCCATGGTTATCGACATGCTCAACCTGGCCCCCCAAATGGACTGGCATTACTCGGCGTTGTGCGGGTATTCCGAGGAAATACACGACTATGTGGACATGGGCGTCATTGCGCGCCTGTATACGCCGGAGGGCGTGAGCCTCAGAAAGATTGTCGATCCCATGATGTACCTGAGCCGTCTCGCAATCCCCAAACTGGGATTGAACGGCACGGCCGACGAGTTCTTCGTGCCCGACTCGGCGCAGTTTTACTACATGGACGCGGCGGATTACGGGACCATGCACCTGCGCTATTTCCCCAATGGCAACCATTACCTGCTCGAGGGATACGACGCGACGGTGCGCGGCATGCTGCCGTTCTATAACGCGGTCGTCAACAACGAAATCCTGCCGCACCTGGATTGGACCATTACAGACTCGCCGCACGAGGCAACCCTGGATGCGGTTCTGGACACGGCGCCGCTGTCCGCGCATTTGTGGACCGGGACCGTCGGGGAGACCTCCGGAGTGCGCGATTTCCGGCTGGGGACGGTTGGCGATGACGTGTGGCAGTCGACGCCGCTCACCTCGGTCGATCCCGATGGCACGTATTACTCGGCCACGATCTCGGCCCCGCCCGCGGGATGGACGGGGTATTTCATGTCGTTCGAGTTTCCGAGCGCTACCGACGGTGAACCCCACGTATTCACGACCGAGGTTCGGTGCGTGCCCTCGATGCCGCCCTGTTACCCCATCCCGGGGGGATATGGGACCCTCGAGACGGTTGGAGAGGGAACCGACCAGATTTCGGTGGTTCGCGTAGGCGGCACCCGTTTCGAGATGGGTTTCTGGTATGGCTTCCTGCTGGCCCAGCAGATTGACGCCATTTGGACGACGTTCTCGGGCCTGGCCGATGAGTTCCCGCCGGGGACGCTCGAGTTCGCCGTGAGTCAGTTATGGAAGGCGGAGTATTTCGATACAGCGGCGTGGGAGCAGGAACTCGCGGGAGTCGCGCACGGATGCGACGTCGCGGGCTATTCGGACATCACGGTCGAGGTCCTCAAGAAGATTCTCGTCATCCCCGACTTGTCTGAATACAACTGCTCGCTCTTTGCCGCGTGGGGCGCCGCCACCGCGGACGGCGAGATGTATCAGCTCCGGAACCTGGACTGGAGCATGGACTTGGGAGTCCAGGACTATCCGGTAGTCGCCATTTACGAGCCCGACGACGGCATCAAGCACGCGGTGATCGGGTTTGCGGGCATGCTTGGCATTGCGGGCGGGGGAATGAATGATTATGGCATCGCGGTTAGTGAGATTATGGGGTACTTCTGTGATGATGAGTACCTCGAGGGAATCCCGTTTCCCGTGCTGCTTCGCGATGTGCTCTACCACGACAGCACCTTATCGCAGGCGTTGACCCGTATGGAAAGCGCAACACGAACCAACCAGTATCACTACTGCGTAGGCGACCCGAATGCCGCCGATCCGAAAGCACGGTTGCTGTTTACGAGCCGTGACCGGTTCGACCAATGGATTGACAACGAATCGGTTTCGGGGCAACACCCCTGTCATCCCGATGTCAATCCATATCACGCATCCTTGAACGATGCGGTCTACTGGAAGAATCACAACGGGCGCGACAACGAGATCATCTACAACGCGTTGCTGGCGCGATACGGCACACTGGATGGTGCCGGCGCCATAGAAGTAGCGCGAGCCGCCGGTGTGAATAGCACGGTGCTGAGCATCGTTTACCACAACTCGGGCGATGACTTCTGGGTAGCCTACGCGAACGGTTTGGATCCGGCTCAAAATCAAGGATATGTTCGCATAGAACTCAATCCGTGAGCCGGTCCTCACGGAGGCTGCTCGATGAGCTTTTTCGATGAAGTGGGCGCGTGGCCCCGCGCGCGTGTAGAGGAATTGATCGCCCGGGCGCGTCCCGATGATGTGCAAGCGGCCCTTGCGCGCGAACAGCGTAGCGCGGGGGATCTGTGCGCCCTGCTGTCTCCCCATGCGCGGGAGTTTCTCGAACCCATGGCCAGGGAAGCGTGCCGGCTGACGCGCTGGCATTTTGGCCGCACGATGGGCATGTACGTGCCGCTCTACATATCGAATGTGTGCGGCGCCGATTGCGTGTACTGCGGCTATGCGATTCGATCGGGCAACAAAGAGCGCCGGCTGAATCTCACCGAGGCCGAGATCCGAACCGAATGCGCCGCCCTTGCCGCCGAGGGATTCCGGAACGTCTTGCTGTTGACGGGCGAAGCGCGCCGTGCCGCTCCGGTGTCGTATATCGCGGATGCGGTGGCCATTGCCCGCGAGTACTTTCCATCCGTCAACGTCGAGGTCTATTCCCTGGATGAAGACGAGTACCACCTGTTGTGCGAGCGCGGCCTCGAAGGTGTCACTCTTTATATGGAGACCTATGATCAGACGGTTTACAGGGCGGTGCATCTCAAGGGCGAGAAGACGGATTACAGGTACCGTATTGACGCCATCGAGCGGGCCGGGCGTGCCGGAGCACGGCGGCTGAGCATTGGCGCCCTGTTGGGGTTGAGCGATTGGCGGATCGACGGGTTCTGGACGGCACTGCACGGCCGGTACCTGCAGCGGGCGTGCTGGCAAAGCGCCATAGGGGTCTCTTTCCCGCGCCTTTTGCACACACCTGAGCGCTTCGCCATACCGCATCTGGTCACCGATGTTGAACTGGTGCAGCTCATGCTGGCCGTCCGTCTGTTTCTGCCCGAAGCGGGGTTCAATTTGTCGACCCGCGAACGGCCCGAGTTCCGCGATCATCTGATTCCGCTTGGGGTCACGATGATGAGCGCGGGGTCTTCGACGCGGCCCGGCGGCTACGTGACGCATATCGAGGAGACCCTCGAGCAGTTCGCCATTGAAGACCGCCGCCCGCCGGCCCAGGTCGCGGAGGCCATTCGCGCGAAGGGCTACGAGCCGGTGTGGAAAGACTTTGACCACGCATTCGACGAAGTATCCCGCGCGTCGTGACCCGTCTGCAGGGTCATGCGCGCGCACTTCGAGATGAATGGAGGAGACTCGACGGATGAAGATTACGCTGAACGGCGAGACCCGCGAGGTATCGCCCGGCCTGACCGTTCACACGCTGATTCTGGATGCCGGCCGTAAACCCGCGGCGACGGTGGTCGAGCGCAACGGCGAGATCGTCGAGCGGGAAGCCTATACGTCGGTGCGCCTCACCGAAGGAGACCGCATCGAGCTTGTGCAATTTGTCGGAGGCGGATGATGGACCACGCGGAACGAATGCGCCGTTTTGCGGATACGGACCTCTACGTCGTCATCACGGAGGCCTATTGCGCAGGAAGGTCCGCGCTATTTGTGCTCGAGGCGGTGCTCGATGCGGGTGTTCGGCTCGTGCAGCTTCGCGAGAAGGACTGCAGCGAGCGCGAGTTGTTTACGAGGGCGCGTGCCTTTCGGGATATGACCCGCGCCCACGACGCCCTGCTCGTCATTGACGACCGCGTCGAGATTGCACTGGCGGTTGACGCGGACGGGGTGCATCTCGGCGAGTTCGATCTGCCCATCGAGGCCGCCCGGCGTATTGCCCCCGAGTTGATCATTGGCGGCTCGTCGCACAGCCTCGGCGAGGCCCTGGCGGCCCAGGACGCGGGCGCGAGCTACGTCAACATCGGGCCCATATTCGCGACGCAGACAAAATCCGTGGCGACCGGCGCGGTTGGCCCCGCCTTGATTGACGCGATATCTCCCCGATTGCGGATCCCGTTTACGGTCATGGGCGGTATCAAAGCGCACAACATCGAGGAGGTTCTTCGCCGTGGCGCGCGCCATGTTGCCGTGGTTACGGCGGTAACCGCCGCAGGGGACATCGCCGCCGCGGCGTCGGAGTTGCGCGCCCTGATCCGCGGCGAACCGCGCCCCTGAGCGTCCCAAAGGCGTCAGTTCTGATCGTTCAGGGCTTCGGCGATCTTCGTGCGCAACTCGGTGGGCGTATAGGGTTTCTGAAGAAAGCCCGCGAGCCCCATGCCGTGGAACCGCCGCGCGACTTCATGCTCGTCGTAGCCGCTTGTCAAGACCACGCGCGCGTCTGCCCGGATGGAGCGAATACGATGGAACGTCTCCTCGCCATCCAGGTGAGGCATGGTAAGGTCAAGAAACACGACGTCGATCGCGCGGGGGGTTTTCTGGTATTGCTGGAGTCCTTCACAGCCGTCCGAAGCGACAATCACGTTGTACCCGCTGCGTTCGAGCATCTCGCGGGCAACAAGGCGGGCGGCTTCTTCGTCATCAATCACGAGGACCGTGGGGCGCGGCCTATCTTGCGCGACACCGGCTGCGCCGCGCGTCTTTGCCGAGCGTGCGGCATGGCCACAGGGGAACAGAACGCGCACGGTGGTGCCCTTGCCTTCCTGGGATTCGACTTTTACGGCGCCGCGGTGCCCGTGGATGATTCCGAGTGCCGCGGCCAGGCCCAGGCCCCGGCCCGTGAACTTGGTCGAGAAGAACGGGTCGAAGAGCATGGCCATCGTGTCTTCGTTCATGCCGCACCCCGTATCGGCAATCTCGAAATAGGCGTAATCCCCCTCGGCGTGCTCTTCGTCCAGGTACGTTGAACCAAGATATCCTGTGCTGCAGTACATGGCGCCGGTTCGCAGCGTGATGGTTCCGGGGCGGTCTTCGAGAGCTTCGGACGCGTTCATGGCGAGATTCATCACAAGCTGGCGTAATTGGGCGGCGTCGCCTTCAATAAACGGCAGATTTGCGGCGAACTCGAACAGCATTTCGGCCTTTTTCGAGACGACCGATGCCAGGAGTGGCTGCATATCCTGGAGCACCACGTTCAGATTGAGGGTCTCGATGACAAACCGGCCTTTGCCCGAGTAGGCCAGTAATTGCTTGGTCAGTTCGGCGGCCCGCCGGGCCGTCTTTTCGATTTGCGCCACGTTCTTGCGTATCGGCGTATCCTCGGGAAGCTCGTCCAGCACGATGCTCGCATTGCCCAGAATTCCCATGAGGAGATTGTTGAAGTCGTGGGCAATTCCTCCGGCCATGACGGCGAGGCTGTCCCGTTTTTGCGTCTGCTGAATCTGGGCCTCGAGCTGTCTGCGTTCGGAATCGCTTTTCTTTTGCTGGGTGACATCGATACCAACGTTGATGGCGCCTGCGGGAGCGCCGTCCGCGCCCAGAATGGCTTTGCTGAAGAACGCGAGCGTCCGTGTGCGCCCCGACTTCGTGCGGATGTCGAATTGCAGGTTTGCGGTGCTCTCCCCGCGCGCGATCTTGAGGACCGCCGCGCGCGCCCGTTCCCGGTCCGCGGGTTCGGGATACAGCGATTCGAGTATGGTGCTGCTGCCCAGGACTTCCTCGCGGGGATACTCGGTTATACGCTCCGCGGCATCGTTCCAGACCAGGAACCGCCCTCCGAGATCCTGCACACTCACGAGCACATTGGCGTTTTCGATGATGGCTTCCCGCCACTGATTCAGTTCGCGAACCTCCCGCTCTGCCCGTATGCGGTCGGTGATGTCACGGTTGCTTGCGCGCCGCCCTGCCCAGTTGCCGCCGCTGTCATATACGGGCTGGCTTACATGCGAGAGCCACCGCTCTTCCCCATCGGCGGTGATAATGCGGAAATCGAGCACTGCCGCCTCATCTGCGTCGGGCTGGCCGAAGGCGAAGCCACGGGTTCGAGCGCGGTCGTCGGGGTGAACAATCTCCTCGATCAAGGAGGGCCGGTCGTAGAACGCCTGGCTGCAATAGCCCGTAATCCGTTCGCAGGAAGGAGACATGTAGACTTGGCGGCCGTCGGTGCCGATCCAGTATTCCCAGTCATAGGTGAAATCGGCCAATGTGCGGAACCGGTATTCGCTCTCGCGCAGGGCCGTCTCCGACCGCATGCGTTCTTCGACCTCTTTCTGCAAACGCCCATTGGTTTCGAGCAACTCGCGCGTGCGGCGAGTAATGCGGTCTTCCAGTTTGCTGTGGGCTTCGTGCAGCACCTCCTCGACCTGCTTGCGCTCCGAAATGTCCGTCAGAACACTGACGAAGCCATTCAGCGCTCCGTCGGTGCTCTGCGTGGGTGCTGAGTCGACCAGGAATAACCGCGTTTTGCCCTGTTGGCCGGTTATCTCGATTTCCTGGCGAACCGGTTCCGTCTTGTTCGCGGGCGAATCGGCCGCTTCGTGCAGCAGAAACCGCAGGGGCTCTTTGGCGGCGCCACCACGCACTTCGACTGGCAGCTTCCCCACCACGCTATCCCTGGAGAGTCCAAGAACGCCCTCGGCAAAATTCCGGCTGCAGTCAACAATCTGGCCCTCGAGATCCTGACGAACGATTGCGCAAGGGATTGATTCGAGAAAGCCCGAGTCGGGACGATCGCCAGCATCGTGTGGTGCATCTACATCTGCGGGTTGGCTCATATTCGTACTCCGCGGCCATAGGACATCCCGGCAAGCGCTGCAACCCCGCTCGGGCACAGCTTCTTGGGCGAACCGGACTCCTCAATTGTGCTTGAAAACGGGGCATCACGCAAGAAGACCGGGTTTTTCGGCAATTACGTACAATTACCCCGGCTGCGTGCGTGCGGTTTTCTGCCCTGTCTTCGCCCCCTGTGTCGTGATAGTAACATATTTTTCGCTTTCAACAGCGGCTGCTGGGGCGAGCTGTAACGGGTTCTTCGGAGCCGCAGCGGTCGAGCGGGCAAGGCAGGCGAAAATGTGGGTGCCGTGGACGGAATGGACTTGGTGGACTTGGTGGACGGGGGGCCGGCGCACGGCGCCGGCCCCAAGAGACATTCTGCCGAATACGCGATCTCAAAACGCGGGAACCGGCGCCTTCAGCCGAGCCGGTTCTGAATCATGACCTGGAAGGCCATGCCACATCAGGGGCCGCAGCCCTCGGCAGTCATTGTGTGTTACGTGTTCGTTATACCGCCTCGGCGAGGGCGGTGCGGAAGTCGAATTCTCCGTTTTTGACCTCGACGACGACGTGAGCGCCTTCCTGGACGCGTCCCTGGAGGAGCTCCATGGCCAGGGGGTCGAGGACCATGCGCTGGATGACGCGTTTGAGAGGCCGCGCGCCGTAGGTCGGGTCGTACCCGCGTTCGGCGAGCAGGTCGCGGGCCTCGGGGGACAGCTCGAGGGTGATGCGTTTCTCGAGGAGCCGCTTCGAGAGCCGCTTCAGTTGCACGTCGACAATCCGGCGGATGTGTTCCCTGCCCAACGCGTGGAAGACCACGATGTCGTCGACGCGGTTGAGGAACTCGGGCCGGAAGTGGTGGCGGAGGACCCGCAACACTTCTCCGGTCTTCTCTTCCGGGGAACCGGCTGCATGGCTGAACACCTCGCTGCCGAGGTTGGACGTCATGATGACGACGGTGTTTTTGAAGTCGACGGTTCGGCCCTGGCTGTCGGTGATCCGGCCGTCATCGAGGAGCTGCAACAGGATGTTGAACACGTCCGGATGGGCCTTCTCGATCTCGTCGAAGAGGATGACGCTGTAGGGGCGTCTACGGACGGCCTCCGTGAGTTGTCCGCCTTCTTCGTGGCCGATGTAGCCGGGCGGCGCGCCGATGAGGCGCGATACGGCGTGTTTCTCCATATATTCGGACATGTCGATGCGGACCATGGCGTTTTCGTCGTCGAACAGCAGGTCGGCGAGGGAGCGGGCCAGCTCGGTCTTGCCCACGCCGGTGGGACCGAGGAAGATGAACGACCCGATGGGCCGTTCGGGCTCTTTGAGTCCGGCACGGGCGCGCCGGACCGCGTCGGAAACGACCCGCACGCCTTCTTCCTGGCCGATCACGCGTTCGGCGAGGCGCTCCTCCATCTTGAGCAGGCGTTCCATCTCGCCTTCCATCATGCGAGAGATGGGGATGCCGGTCCAGTCAGCGACGATCTCCGCCACATGTTCATCGGTGACTTCCTCGTTGAGGAAACTGCCCTCTTTCTGGAGTTCCTGGAGCCGGGCATTTTCGCGCTCGAGTTTTTGCTGCAGTTCGGCAAGGGTGCCGTAGCGCAGCTTGGCAACGGTTTCGAGGTCGCCGGCGCGCTCGGCAATTTCCTGCTGGCGCTTGGCTTCGTCGATCTCCTCATTGACGCGGCGGATCGCTTCGATGACTTCTTTTTCGGCCTGCCACTTGCTTTTCTTCGAGCTGATGTCTTCCTTCAACTCGGCCATTTCGCGTTCGATGGCATCACGGCGCTCGCGGCTGACTTTGTCCTTTTCTTTTTTGAGGGCGAGGTGCTCGATCTCGAGCTGGCGCAGGCGGCGCTCCATGACGTCGATCTCGTAGGGCATACTGTCGACCTCGATGCGCAGGCGCGAGGCGGCCTCGTCGATGAGGTCGATGGCCTTGTCCGGAAGAAACCGGTCAGAGATGTAGCGGTGGCTGAGGGTCGCCGCCGCGACGAGGGCTGCGTCCTGAATGCGTACGCCGTGGTGCACCTCATACTTTTCCTTAATACCGCGCAGAATGGCGATGGTGCTCTCGACATCGGGCTCGCCCACGAGGACCGGCTGGAAACGCCGTTCGAGGGCCGCGTCCTTCTCGATGTGTTTGCGGTACTCATCCAGGGTGGTGGCGCCGATGCAATGCAATTCGCCGCGTGCGAGGGCCGGTTTCAGCATGTTGGAGGCATCGACCGCGCCCTCGGCCGCGCCCGCGCCGACCAGGGTGTGCAATTCGTCGATGAAGAGGACAATTTCGCCGTCGCGCTCCTCGACTTCGCGCAGGACGGCCTTCATGCGGTCCTCGAACTCGCCGCGGAATTTCGAGCCGGCAATCAAGGCGCCGAGGTCAAGAGCGGCGACCTGTTTGTCTTTCAGGCTTTCGGGGACGTCGCCCGCGACGATACGCTGGGCGAGGCCTTCGACGATGGCGGTTTTGCCCACGCCCGGTTCGCCGATAAGCACGGGGTTGTTCTTCGTGCGGCGCGAGAGGACCTGGATCACGCGCCGGACCTCGGAATCGCGCCCGATAACCGGGTCGAGCTTGCCTGCGCGGGCGAGTTGGGTGAGATCGCGGCTGTACTTGGCGAGCGCTTCGTAGGTGGCCTCGGCGTTGGGGTCGGTAACCCGCTGCGTGCCGCGGACCTGCTGCATGGCCGACAGGAGGTTGTCCCGTGTCGCGCCGTGAGCACGAAGCAGGCCGCCCGCGGGGTCGTCACGCATGGAGACCATGCCCAGCAGGATGTGCTCAGTACTGAGGTATTGGTCTTTCAGAGCCTGGGCCTCATTCCAGGCGGACTCGAGCATCCGGTTTGCGGCGCTGCTCAGCCCCGTTTGGGTGGTTGCGCCGGAAACCCGGGGTTGGGTCTGCAGTTTCTGTTCGATAGCCGCCAGAATCTGCTCGGGGCGCACGCCCAGACGCTGGAGAATCGACGGCACGGCGCCGCCTTCCTGGGCCACCAGGGCGTGCAGGATGTGCAGCGAGTTTATCTCGGGATGCCCGTGTTGCGTCGCGGCATCGAGTGCTTCCGACAACGCTTCCTGGGCTTTGATTGTCAATTTATGCAATCGCATGGCAACTCCTCTCCTAACGATGCGGCAAAGTCTCGCGAGAGGAAGTGCAACGACTGTGCCAACGCGAGCGTTTGGAAACAAAGGACTTACGAAGGCCTCTTGGGGGCCTGCGCTCGAATCCGGCACGAGGCTGTTTCATTTTGCGACAGATAGAAGACGCCCGGCGAGGGCTGCCGGGCGTCGCGCGAGGGACTGGGTAAGGATTATCTCCTGTTGGATAGGAGTATCATACGCACAAGCTGGAGGATCGCCATGGCTGCCGAAGCCACATAGGTCATGGCCGCGGCGGTAAGGACTTTGCGCGCGCCGCTTAGTTCCTCCTGCGAGAGGTATCCGCCGCTGGCCAGGGCTTTCATGGCCCTGCGGCTGGCGTTGAATTCGACGGGCAGGGTCAGGAGCGTAAACCCGACGGCGGCGGCGAACATGACGATGGCGAGCTGCATGATGGTCTGGCCCATGCCGGGCCCGAGGAACATCCCGACGATGAAGATAGGGAATGCGAGGGTTGACCCGATGGCGCTCACGGGATACACAAAGCTCCGGGCCATCATGGGCGCATAGCCGTGGGCATGCTGGATCGCATGGCCGACTTCGTGGGCCGCGATCCCGAGGGCCGCCACGCTGCGCCCGTAGTAGATGTCCTGCGAGAGCCGCAGGGTGCGCGAGCGGGGATCATAATGGTCGGTCAGGTGACCGCCGATGGGCTCGAGGCCCACCGCGTCTGCGCGGCCTGAGCCGCCGCCGGCAACGCCGACGTTAGCATCGCGCAGGATGAGCTGGGCCACTTCGGCGCCTGTCAGGCCCTGCCGGTTGCCGACCTGGGCATACTTGGCATAAGTCGACTTGACCTTCCATTGCGCCCACATCGCCAAGAGGAGCGCTGGAATCAGCAGCAAAAACGTTGGATCCGAAAACAGCGGGAACATCATGGTACTTTCTCCTTGACGCGTGACTGATCATCCGCGTTAATGTTCCGGGATTCTCAACCTGTGCATGGGGAAGCATATTCCGTTCCAGACTATGCATCACTGTTGCGCATTGCGTATCGCGCTGCAACGAAAGGCCTTTCACTGCGCCTGGGTCTTACGGAAAAGCCGTGAAAGCCCGGACGCTGTCTCAAATCGAAATGGCCGCACCCATTTCCGGCGGTATTGAGCCAACCCTTCGATTGTAACCCAACCCGGGTTGTCTGCACACTACGGCAACTGCAATGCATCCGGTTCCATTGCGGTTCCTTGAAATTGCACCGCTATTGATTCTACTCTCTTCCCCGGTACTTTTGTACATGCAATCCGGCTGTCTTGACATAAGGAGTGCTCAGAGTCATGAGACGACTTTCTATTTGGCCTCTCGCGCTGTTAACGGCGGCATTGTTGGGCGGTTGCGCCACGGTTCAGGGCGCGCGCGACGAGGCCAGTCCCCTCCAGACGACAAAGGGCGACCCCTACATGGGCGACTGGGAAGGCCGATGGGGCAGTGCGAAGGTCTACGCCCAAGTCATCCCGCTGGCTGATAAATCATACCGCATGAACCTCTTGCCGGCATTCGACACGCGGGAACCGGCCTTGGCGGTGCTCGAAGGCAAAGCCGTGCCACAGGGGGTGGACTTTGCCGGAACAGGCGCGGCGGGTGATATGAAAGACGCACAGGTTACCGTCTCCATCCGCGGAAAGAGCATGACCGGGCGCGTGGCAGGGGCGGTTTCAGGCGAGCTCGCGCTGCATCGCACGGTGCGCCTCTCCCCCACGCTCGGCGCACGCCCGCCCCGTGACGCCATTGTGCTGTTCGACGGCGACAATCTCGATTTGTGGGAGGAGCGGAGCGTGGACCCGTGGGGCATCAACTTGAAGAAGGTGGCCGGTGGCGACAACCGCGTTGCCTATCTGCGCACCTGGGTATTCGCGCCCGCCCCGGGGAAAGCCCAGTTCGCCTACGGCGTCGAGGACGGTGCGAAAGTCTGGCTCAACGGCGCCGAAATTCACTCGATACTCGAGGAACGCAAGGTTACCCCCTGCCGGCACAAAGTCGCGGTCGACCTCGTTGAGGGCTGGAACGCGTTCCTGGTCAAGACCGTTCAGAACGACAAGGAATGGGCTTTCACGGCGAAGTTGCGCGGTCTCGACGCCTCTCCTGTCGCCGGATTTTTCGTTGGCATTCCCGAAGGCGAGGCCTATCCCCTGGAATCTTTTGACGGGAATGTGGCGTTGTGGGAGGTCTCGGGCGCGTACACCGCCGAAGGCAAAACCGGCGCCGACTTGATGGACGTCGTCTTCGCTCCAGAACAGGGCTTCGCCGCCGAGTGGAAACCGGTGCCGCTGCCCGAGCGGACCGAGCCCGGCCCGGCGAATTGGCTCATCCTGGGGAACGGGGCCATGGAGGTGCGGGGCGGCAGCATCCAAACAAAGCAGGAGTTCGTGGACCAGAAGGTTCATGTCGAGTTCCGCACCCCCTTCATGCCCGAGCAGGACGGCCAGAAACGCGGTAACAGCGGCGTATTCCTTCAGAACCGGTATGAAGTGCAGGTGCTCGACAGTTACGGCCTCTCCGGAGAGGACAACGAGTGCGGCGGGCTCTACAAGACGGCCGCCCCGCGCGTAAACATGTGCGCGCCGCCGCTGCAATGGCAGACCTTTGACATCGAATTCCGGGCGGCGCGGTACGACAGCGAATGGAACAAGGTCGAGGACGCCCGCATCACCGTGGTTCATAACGGGGTGCCGGTGCACGAGAATCAGCCCATTCCCGACAAGACCACGGGCTCTCAGGTGACCGCCATGTCCGAGCCAGATGCGCTATCCCTCCAGGATCACGGGAACCCGGTGTGGTTCCGCAACATCTGGCTGGTTGAACTGCCCCCGGCAGGGAAATAGAGACGCGCCTCGCGCTCTACCCTCTCAAGACGTGGCAACAGGGACGGGCAAGCACCGGCGATTCAAATCAAACTTGCTTCGCCCGGCGGAATCCGGGACCGTGTTCGTCCGTGTCTGTTCGTATTCGTCCGTGTTTTTGAGTCTACTCAGTGGAAAAGCGGTAGACGGTCTTCTGGTAGTACTTCTCCCCCGGTTTTAGGATGCAGGATGGGAAATCGGGCTGATTGGGCGAATCTGGATAGTGCTGGGTT